>PFUG01000206.1 GCA_002789955.1 Deltaproteobacteria bacterium CG_4_9_14_3_um_filter_63_12
GGACCTCGGGCAGTAGCTACTCGGGACGCGCTGGGGACGGGGGCAATGGGGGCTCTGGAGGGCCAGGGAAAGAAGACTCATCGTCCTATTTTTGCGATGCGAACGGACAGCCAGCAGCCGGCACGGCGGGAACAAACTTGTCGTGCTCAGGCTGCAACGGGGGCACCGGCGGGCTCCCGAACAAAGCAAGGGGTACTGGCGCCGATGGCACGGCCGGGACCGGCGCTGGCGGTGGCGCAGGAACCGGAACCCCGTGGGGTAAGGGCGATTGGAACCCAAATCTAGTCCACCGAGGTTCCAACGGAACCGGCGGCAATAACGGCACGAACGGCGCCGCCGGTGCGTTTGGTTTTGGCTCGTCGGGTTACACCTCGACGGATGGCGGGGATGGGCTTGACGGTTCAGCAGCAGGCGGCGGCGGCGGCGGCGGCGGCGGCGGCGGCGGCGACTCCGACTGTATGTCATACGGCGGCGGCGGCGGCGGCGGCGGCGCCGGTGGATGTGGAGGGCGACCAGGTCTCAAAGGCACCTCAGCGGGGGCCGTGATTGTCGTCTACCTTTGGGGCTCTGACGTCACAATCACTAACTGCACTTTCACAAGCGGCAACAGCGGAAGTGGAGGCTCGGGTGGGACGGCTGAGTCTGGTGGGCTGGGCGGTGCAGGTGGATGGGGCGGGAATTGGGCGAACGCAGGCAACGCCTATGGCGGCGGCGCTGAACAAGACGACGGCTCCAACGGCGGACGCGGCGGCGATGGCGGCGCGGGCGGACGGGGCGGCCACGGCGGCGGTGGCGCGGGCGGCCCCCTCATCGGCGTCTACAAAGGCAACGGCTCCAATCCCACCCTCACCAACCCCAACTACGCGGGGCTCGGCGCCGCAGGAGCCGGCGGGACCTCGAGCGGCAACGCCGGCCCGAGCCTGAAGGCGAACACCTATCCATGATCGCTCGGGCCATTTCACGTGGTCTTCACAGATATTTGTTCTCTCTCAGCGGCTGGCCACGTGGACTTACTTGTCTAGCGGTCAACGGCCAGTGAGAAATTTGCTCAGACGGCCAAGGTGCGCACAGCGCACCTTGGCCGTCACAGCACACTGAAGGATTGAGCGTTTACTCTGAGCAAGAGCGCCACTACTATCCCTTCCATGCAACCTTGGTGGTGACCTGAACGTTGGCTGCCGTCACCCGCAGTCTATCCCCTTGAAGTGAGGCTCAGCCGATGCTGTTGAAATCGAACACTGGAAAACTTCTGACTGTGCTGTCGTTCGTCGTGGTCTCTGGTTGGCTGTCGGGCTGTGTCGGCGAGCTCAAACAGGACGCCGCTACCGACGTCATTGCGGACGCAAAACCCGAAGACCAGACGGCTGGCGACGCCACGACCGCCCCAGGAGACGTGCTAGACACGCCCTCAGACCAAGGGGACTTGACCCCACTGGACACGAAGGACGACGGGACCGAAGACCTGACGGCACGTGACACCAATGAGCCAGATTCAACCGATGTCATCGACCTGGAGCCGGACGTCCCGCCAGTCCCCTTCTGCGATGCCAATGTCCAAGACCTCGCCTTCGACGAGCTCATGGACGTCTACCCTGCGTTGATGTGCGAATTCTGGGCACGCTGTGGCTCTACTCTGCCGTTGGGGTTCGGCGCTCCAGAGCTGACGCTGGAGGCGTGCATTGCTCATTTCCCCGGCTTCTTCGATGAGGCAACCCGGCAAGCCGTTGCCAGCGGCACCATCCAGTACTCGACGACGAACGCCGCACAATGCATGCGCACCGTATGCACTATGGGGTGCGACAATGACGGGGATCTCCAGTCGCAGAGCTGTGACCTCGTTTTTCAAGGGACGACCCCCTTGGGGCAAATCTGCTACGCAGACGATGAGTGTGTGTCGGGAGGTGGCTGCAGCGCTTGCGGTGGCCTCTGCGAGGCTCGGTGCCCGTACTGCCCCGCTGGACAGACCTGCGACTGGAACACCAATTCCTGCGTCTTGCTCAAGAAAGACGGGCAAATTTGCAACGGCAGTTCCTCTCAATGCGAGCCGCAACTCTACTGCAAAGGGGCGGCCGAAAATGGAACTTGGGTCTACCGCTGCACCCCTCGCCATCCAGATACCCAAGCGTGCAGCTACGACGAGGAGTGTCTGCTCAACTCGTTCTGCAACTTGGCCCAGGCCGCGGGGTATTGCCAAGCCAAGTTCGGCACGCAACAGAGCTGCACCGCCGACAACCAATGCAGGGACAATTTGGCCTGCGTGTTGGGACCCAATGGGGCCGGTCAGTGTCTCGCTGAACGCCATGGGCTGCCCGCCGGCACCCCTTGCAACCCCACGGCCGACACCTGCGCCTGGCCCAACGTCTGCGTCCCCAACGATGGCAGCTTCATCTGCGGTCCCCAACTCCCCTCAGGCTCGGGCTGCGTCGAGGACGAGAACTGTCTTTTGGGCTTCTGCAACGACAACCTGAGCTGCGAATCCAAACGGCCCGAGGGCTCGACCTGCCGCTCTGACAGCGAGTGCGAGCTCTTCTGCAACCAGGACCAGAAATGCCTCTCTGCCGTCCGCAAGGAGGGCGAGTTCTGCAAACGAGACAGTCACTGCCAGAGCCATGAATGCCAGCAGCTCACCACAGGCAGCCAACAATGTGTCCCGCCTTGCGTGAGACCCTAGACGAGACCTCTCCCCAAGAAAGAAGAAATCAAAAAGGGGGTCCGGGGGACATTCGTCCCCCGGCGGGTCAGGGCTTCAGCCCTGCCTCAAGAAGCGCTTAGAGGTCGAGCTCCTCGACCTGCTCGGCGTTGTTCATAATAAACTGATACCGGGACTCGGCGTCCTTGCCCATCAGCTCGCTCACGATGTGCTCGGTCAAATCCCGGTCCGCCTCGGGGATCACCACCTTGAGCAGCTGCCGGCTCTTGGGATCCAACGTCGTCTCGTAGAGCTCCTTCGCCATCATCTCGCCCAAGCCCTTGAAGCGCGTGATGCGCGCGCTCTTCGCGTAGCGGCTGTTCTTGCGCAGGATGGCGTTCTTGTGCGCGTCGTCGGCCGCCCAGTACGTCCTCTTCCCCACGTCCACCCGGTACAGGGGGGGTTGCGCGAGAAAGACGTAGCCTTGGTCGATCAGCGCGCGCATGTGCCGATAGAAGAAGGTCAACAGCAACGTCGAGATGTGGTGGCCGTCGCTGTCGGCATCCATCAGCAGGATGATCTTGTGGTAGCGCAGCCGAGAGGGGTCGAGCTGCTCGCCCACCCCGCACCCCAGCGCCTGAACGATGTTGGAGAGCTCCTTGTTCGAGGAGACCTTGGAGTCGGTTGCTTGCTCGGAGTTGAGCACCTTGCCCCGCAACGGCAGGATCGCCTGCGTGTGCCGGTCACGTCCCTGCTTGGCGGAGCCCCCTGCGGAGTCGCCCTCGACGATGAAGAGCTCGCTGACCTCTGGGTTCGTCGAGGAGCAATCGGCCAGCTTCCCTGGCAAATTGAGGCGATGGCTGACCGTGCGCGAGCGCCGCGCCTTCGTCGCCGCCGAGCGTGAGGCCTGGCGCGCTTTCGCCGCCTGGATCACCCGCAGCGCGATGGCTTGTCCAAAGGTCGGATGTTGATTGAGGTGCCGCTCGAGCTCGTTGCGCATCACTGACGTCAGCCAAGACTTGATCTCTGGGTTGTTGAGCCTGTCCTTGGTCTGCCCCTGGAACTGCGGGTCGCGAATGAAAAGGCTGACCACCGCCACGATCCCTTCGCGGATGTCCTCGGCCTGGATCTCCATCTTTTTGGGGATGAGGTTGTGGGTGTCGAGGTAGTTCCGGGTCGATTTGACGAGGCCTTCCCGCACCCCGAGCTCATGAGTCCCGCCGTCGAGGGTGGGGATGGCGTTGACGAACGAGCGGAGGCGTTCTCTGGGGGAGTCGGTCCAAGTCAGCGCCACCTGCACCTCCGAGCCGTTCTGGAGGTCCTCCGCCTCCATCTTGAACACCTCATCGTGAACCGCGGAAGCCTTCTCGTCGCCCTCGAGCATGGCCGTGAGCATGTCGACGATGCCGCCATCGAACTTGAAGTCGTGCGTGGCTCCAGTCGTCTCGTCAACGAATTGGAGCTGCAGCCCCTTGATGAGGTAGGCCTTGGCTTCCAAGCGATCGGCGATGAGCTCCGGCTCGAACTGGGTGTCGTCAAAAATCTCGTCGTCGGGCCTGAAGAACACGGTCGTGCCCGTGCCGCGAGCCGGTCCGAGCTGCACGATGTCGGCCTTGGGGCGACCGCGCACGAAGCTCTGCTCGTAGCGGAATCCACCTTTCTTGACGGTGACGGTGAGCTCGCTGGAGAGCGCGTTGACGACGCTCGCCCCCACCCCATGCAACCCGCCGCTGGTCTTGTAGCTGCCGCCGTTGAACTTCCCGCCGCTGTGGAGGTAGGTGTAGATGACCTCGAGGGTAGAGATGCCCTCTACCGGGTGGATGTCCACAGGAACACCGCGTCCGTCGTCGACCACGGTCACCGAGCTGCCATCGGCGTGCAAGGTCACCTTGATGCGGCTGCCGTAGCCCGTCATGGCCTCGTCGACGGAGTTGTCGACGATCTCCCAGAGGAGATGGTGCAGCCCGTCCTTGCCCGTGCCGCCGATGTACATCCCAGGCCGCAGCCGGACCGGCTCGAGGCCCTTCAAGACGGCGATGTTCGCGCCGGTATAGTTGTCTTCGAGCTGTTGCGGGCTTGTGAGGTCCATGTCCATATTTCGCTCCCTCCACTGAGGCGAGCGTAGAGCAAGCGGAGGCGACTCGTCTACCCCTGATTTTCTGTGGGTGTCACTCCCTTTGGGGAGGTCAGGGCTCTGACCTGACCCGGGGGACTTTGTCGTTCTTGGCCCCCTCCCCCTGCCCCCATTGGCGCAAGAATAGAGGCGATTGAGTAAGGGAGGGAGTTCAGCCAGGATGGTTGAGGTTGCTTAAAATCAGAGGGTTGCGAGTAGTGTGAGCGACATGCTCACCACAGAGAGCACAGAGACCACAGAGAGCGAGCGATGAGGAGTGCAGACGAAATCAACACGAAATCTTAATAGTCGCCCCAGCAACCTCCGCTCTGTGATCTCTGTGGTCTCTGTGGTGAGCCTGGTCCCAAGAGATCATCCGAAGCCTAGGAGAAAGCTCTGTACAAACTCCAGGCCGCGGGACTTTGTCCCCCGGAGCCGGGGGACTGTGTCCCCGGGACCCCCTTTTACTTTCTGGTTTCTTGAGGTCCGCGGGCGTCTCCAAGGCGCGAAACAAACCAGCGAATCAGGCAGGATTCTCCGCCAACTTGCGTCGACGCGCCGCCAAGCTCTTGCGCCGAATGTAGGCCGATTGCAGCTGGCGAAGCACCTCGGGGTGGTGACGGAAGACGTAGTGCGAGACCTTGTCGATCTGCTGGCAGCGCTCGTTGATGAGGGTCATCACGCGGTTGCGCAGATCGATTTGAGGCGAGGCGGCTCGACCGAGCATGGGAGCGCCGAGAGCGTTGAGCGATCCGGCGATCTGGCGGCCCTCTGCGATCCAGGCGAGATCGAAGCTGGGCAGCCTCGCGAGCCGGTCCTCGAGCGACTCGGCGATGGTGGCGAGGTCGAGCAGGGATTGGATGAAGGTGGCGACCGACGCGTCGGTCGCGGCCCGGCCTCAGCCGCGGCGAAAGCGTCGTCGGCCGGCTCGGTCACGCCGTCGTCGAGGACGACCTCGCACCCGGCGCCGAGCTCGAACAGCACCACCGAGCCGCGCTCATGAGCTTGGCGCGCTCCGCGGCATTGCTCTCTGTCATAAAGAGCCCGCCAGAGTGCGCCTCACGGCCGAGGATGAGGAGCGAGCCCAGCTCCTCTGCCACGCTCAAATCCAGCAATGATGATGCGGAGACGAGACCTGGGAGCGACTCATCGGCCGACGGCTCCCAGTAAGTCTGTACGAATTGTTTCCGATTCTCGGCTTCGAGAAACACCACCGCGATCGGTCTGTTGAGTTTCTCGGTCGACATGGGCGACGTCGTCTTGAGTCGCTCTTCCCAACGGAGCATTTCCTTGGTCTTCATGAGTTCCTCCTCCTCCTCCTCGAGGGTGAGTGCCTCCGCATCGATGCGGCTCAATAGCCTGACGATGAGGAAGAAGAGATTCGCGATGCGGAACAAGAGATTCGCGATGCGGACGAATAGATTCGCGATGCAGAGCCGGCTATTGGCGCGGCGGAGCCAGTTATGGGCAGTTCGGGGAGGTGATTGGCGCGCCTTCCGGAACTCGAGTCGACCGTTGCGCCAGTGCAGAGCCAAGAAGTGGGTGGCGTGAGGCGAGCCGTCATGGAAGGGTTTCGAGACGGGAAAACTCTCTGACAACGAGGCGGACGTCAAGAGGCCGTCGGACTGAAGTTTCGGCTGGGAAGGCTCGGGCGCGAGGGGGCGGGCGTTCTTCGGCTGGGCCCCGTCGCCAGCGCTCGAACGACCCAACCACCAGACCTTGGGGCACGCGACCACGACCTCGCCGCCCCAGCTCCCAAGCCCCCCTCTCCCGAGCCCCAACAAACTCAGTCGTCCTCCTCCTCGCTCCCATTATCGTGACCGTCGGGGAGGGCCGGCGAGTCCTCGCGGGTTGGCGAGCCAGTCCCGGCCTCCTCGCTGCGACTCGTCTACTTCTGATTTCTTTGCTGGCGGTCGATCGGGATTTCGCGCGCTACTCGGCACCGAGCAGTCTCGAAGCGAGACTGCTGACGTGCCTACGCCCGATCGCGAGCACTTGGCGAAGTCTCACGCTGCCTGAGCGGAGAGGTGAACCTCGACTACAGGCCGCCACCCCTCGCATCATGGCGATCGCCGGAGCTGGCGTCACTTCCGGTTGACGCCAGCCTCGGCTCCGGCTACGGTCGACGGCTCGCTATACCTTGTCCGCCTCGGTCGGCTTTTAATAACCGGCGAGCGTTTCGGACGTGCTGATCGCATCCTGCTCGCCTGCTCTCCTCCCCCATGCTCTTGCTCTTGAGTCCTTCATGCCTCCCAGTCTCCTCCCCCACATCGTTCATTTTGCCGAGGGCATCACCACGCACTGGCTGGCCCGCGGCGCGAGCTTGGGGTTCATGCCCTCACTGACCCAGCCTCCCATACTAGGCCGTGAGGTGTCCGGCTCGCCCCCCCAGCAAGCACTGTGCCGTGTTCTTCTCGGAGTTGGAGGCCTGCTTAGGTGCTGGCGACCTGCTCGCCCAGCGCTGGCATGACCTCACGCGTCGGCTACACCTGACCGAACCTGAGGTCGCGGCGCTCGCCTTGCTCGTCGGAGCGACGCTCTCGCCGCTCCTGGCCCGAGTCTTGCGCGTCTCCTGGGCAGAAACCAGCCGACAGGGAGTGCCCATCGGCCTCGTCGCACTGGCACTCCTCGACGAGTCTGTGATCGCCTCGACTTTCGACTCGCCCCAGAGCGCGACCACGCTCCTGCTCCTGGGAAAAGGGCCCCTGTCGCGCGGCGGTGTACTGCAGCACGTCGCCGATGGACACCTTCGTTCCGAACAGGACGTGTTCGTCACCGAGTACGCCCTGGACTGGCTCTGCGGCGCCCCGCTGAAACATAAGTGGGTTCTGGGTCTAGTCGCCGACGCACCTCCCGCACGCCTTCGGCAGCACTTGGCGCCCGCGCTGCGCCTCTTGGCGTCGTCGAGTCCAGCGCGCGCCGTCGTTACGGGACCTCCAGGGTCGGGGCGCTTGGCCGTGGCCGGACAGTTGGCGCGCGCCATCGCCCCCGACGCTGGCCTTCTGCTTCTGCCGTTGGAACGTTGCGCTCGCCGAGGCGCCCTCGAGGCGAGCATCGCCGACGTCCGAACCCTCGCCGTGCTCACGGGAGCCCTGGTGGCCGTCACTGGGGCCGATGCGCTCGGTGAACAGAGGCGCGCGGTACAGGATGCGGTGGTCGACGCCTTCGCCAGCC
>PFUG01000052.1 GCA_002789955.1 Deltaproteobacteria bacterium CG_4_9_14_3_um_filter_63_12
GCAACCGACGGCACAGGTGCCCGTGGGTGATGCACACGCTCCCAGAGCTGTGTTGCGGTCGTGCTCGACCCCATGCCTACTGCCCGAACAGCCCTCGGTTGCGTTCCATGCAGCCGCCTATGCCGTCGCCATCGACCTCGGCACCGTCAGGGGTCGGCACAGGGTCGACGCAGTCGGCAAACGCACAGACATGGCAACGCAAGCCCCACAGATCCTCGGCGCCGACTTTGCCCATCAAGACTCGCAGGTGCTTGCGGACCGCGTGCTCCGACAGGCCAACCTTTTTGCCGATGGCGGCGGGGTCCAGACGCTTCCCAAGCCACTTGAAGACCTCGGCCTCTTTCTCTGTGAGGTCGTAGAGGTCGACATCGATCTCGGCTTCGTCGGCCGCGGTGGAGGTCATCAGGTGCCGAGTCATACGCACCGAGAGATAATGCTCCCCCTCGATCACCCGTTTGATGACCTTGGCGAGCGAGTCGCCCGCCGAGCCGCGCATCAAGTAGCCGTCTGCTCCGGCAGCGAGGCAACGCTCGGAGAACTCGAACTCTTCTGCGGTGGAGTAGACCAGCAGCGCGCCCATCCACAGTGGAGTGTGCGCGATGGTGGTGAGCACCTGCAGCAACTCGGCGTCTGGCTGACCGACGAAAACGGCGCACTCAACGTTGGCCTCGTTCAGCTTCTCGACCAGCTCTGGACCTGGGAGCGCGCTGCCCACGTTCGTGAACGTAGACCCGTCGGAGAGCAAGACGCTCTCGACCACCGCTGGCTCGCCGACAATGAATACCCTACGCATGACTATGACCCGCTCTTTAGACGTGTGGTCTGCGGCAAACTCGACCACGACTGTGGGTAACCAATAGAACGAACCGGCGCTGAACCCCAGCGGCATGCAGTTTGGAGATCATCTCAGGCCGTATGAGGCGGTTACGAGCGGCTTCGACGAACAGATCCAACGCCGCAATTTTTCGCCGCAGACCACGCGCTGAAGGGCCTGGCACGCCGTAGCTTGGTGACAAAGCATTGCGGGGTTATCCGATGTCGGATACAGCGACTGCCCCATCACCCTCATCTTCAGAGTTGCGGTTCCGGCGGAGGCAAGGATGAACGAACGAGTCCGAAGGCTAGAGGTCCACAAGTTCGGTGGCACCAGCGTGGGCGACGAAGGGCGCATTCGAGGCGCCGCCAAAATCATCGTCGAGGCCGCTCAGGACAAGGAGCTCATCGTGATCACCTCGGCCATGTCCGGGGTCACGAACCTCCTCGTCGAGGCCGCTGCGGTGGCGCAAAAGGGTCAACGCGCCAAGGCGCTCGGGTGTGTTCGACAGGCGGTGTCTCGCAATCGTGCGAGCCTGGAGGCGCTCGATCCCAACGCCCACGAAGCCCGCGCCGTGCTTGACGCCATCGAGACCGAGCTCGTTGAGATGCTCGGCGCCTCCGTGCTTTTGGGCGAGCTCACGCCGCGCACGCGCGCTCGGGTCCTGGCTTCCGGTGAGAAGATGGCCGCCCGGCTCCTGTGTACCGCGCTGGTCCAGATGGGCATTCGCGCGGTCCCTGTGGACGCCGACACCTTCCTCGAGACCGACGACCAGTTCGATTCGGCCTCGCCGGTGCACGGCGTCGCCGAGCGCACGACTCGCGCCACCCTGCAGAACCTCCTCGCCCAAGGACTGCTGCCCGTGGTCACGGGCTACTGCGGGCGCGCGCCCGACGGCGCGACCACCACGCTCGGACGCGGCGGCTCCGACTTCTCCGCCACCTTCGTGGCTGGCGCCATGGACGCCGACGAGGTCACGATTTGGACGGACGTCGATGGCGTCTTCACCTCCGACCCACGCGTCGTGCCCGAAGCCCACGTCATCACCCAGCTCAACTTCCGCGAAGCGGCCGAGCTGTCCTACTACGGCGCCAAGGTGCTGCATCAGCGCACCATGATCCCCGTCGCCGAGAAGCGCATCCCGGTCCTCACCCGCAACAGCTTCGACCCGACGCAGCCTGGCACCGTCATCGACGGCTGCTTCACGCCCGGCTCACACCCCGTCAAAGCCATCAGCGCCGTGCGCGGCCACGCGCTGCTCTCCGTCGAAGGCAAGGGCATGGCCGGAGTCCCCGGCGTCGCCGCGCGCCTCTTCGGCGCCCTGGCTGGCGACGGCATCAGCGTCACCATGATCAGCCAGTCCTCCTCCGAGTCGTCGATTTGCTGCGCCATCCCCGCGGACTCCTGCGCGGCGGCCGACCGGGCGCTGAAGCGCGTCTTCCGCGACGCCCTGTCGCGCTCCTACATCGAAGAGGTCGTCATTCGGCCTCGCGTTGCGCTGGTCGCCGCCATCGGGCTGGGCATGGCCCGCACACCCGGCGTCGCGGCGCGCGTCTTCAAGGCTCTGGCGGCCAAGGGCATCAACGTCCTGGCCATCGCCCAGGGCTCCTCCGAGCTCAACATCTCGCTGGCCGTCGACGAGAGCGAGTGCGACGAGGCCGTGCGCGCCATCCACAAGGAGTTCGGCCTGCACCGCGTCGACACCGGCGTCGACACCCAGCGCGGCTTCGACCTGATGCTCTTGGGCTGCGGCAACATCGGCCGCGCCTTGGTGGGTCTGATCCTCGAGCGGCACGCCAACCTCTTCGAGCGCTTCGGCCTGCGCGCCCAGATCGTGGCCATCGCCGACCGCAGCGGCTTCGTCGGCCGTCCGTCCGGCCTGAAGCTCTCCGAACTCCTCGGCGTCATCGACGCCAAAGCCGCCGGCCAGGCCGTCGCCACGTTGCCCGGCGGCGTCTCGACCGACAGCCCCACAGAGATGGTCCGGCAGATGCTGCACTATCGTCTCTCGCGCCCGGTCCTAGTCGACGTCTCCGACTCCGACGCCTCGGCCGAAGCCTTTCTCGCCGCCTTCGAAGAGGGCGCCGACGTGGTCACCGCCAACAAAAAGCCTCTGGCCGGCCCGCTGAGCGTCTTCCGAGCGCTAGTCCGCGAGAGTCGCCACTCCGGCGCCGTCCTGCGCGCGGAAGCCACAGTGGGCGCGGGCCTGCCGGTCATCGACACCCTCGACATGCTTCTGGCCACCGGCGACACCATCCGCAGCGCCGAGGGCTGCCTTTCGGGCACCTTGGGCTTCGTCATCGACCGCCTGCACCGCGGCGCCAAACTCTCCGAAGCCGTGCGCGAGGCCGTCAAGCTGGGCTACACCGAACCCGACCCAGTCGCCGACCTGTGCGGCGCCGATGTCGGGCGTAAAGCCATTATTCTAGGCCGCCTTTCGGGGCTTGTGCGCTCTGATGCCCCCATCAAGCTCGAGGGGCTCGTCTCTCCCGAGCTCGGCGGCCTGGACCTCGACACCCTCTTCGACCGACTCGAGGAGCTCGACGAGGCCATGAGCCGCAAGGTCGCGGACGCCGTGGCCGCCGGCCAAGTGCTGCGCTACGTCGCCCGCGTCGAGGCCGACAGCATCTCAGTCGGACTCCAATCCGTCCCCGCCGACTCGCCCCTGGGCACGCTCAAGGGCAGCGACAACATGATCGTCTTCCATTCCCAGCGCTACCACGACCGGCCGCTGGTCATCTCCGGGCCGGGCGCCGGCATCGACGTCACCGCCATGGGCGTGCTCGGCGACATCTTGCGCATCGCAGCCGAGCGCAGTTGAATCGGCCCTCACCCCTTCCCTTCCCCTCTCCCACTTCGTGGGCGAGGGGAGGTTTCGTAGAGACTCTTGGAAACTGCGGTTTCACTCAGAGCGAGATCTAAGAGCACACTGCAAACCCTGAAAATGCCACAGAAGTCGGACTCCCCTCGCCCACGAAGTGGGAGAGGGGTCGGGGGTGAGGGCCGAGCCCAAGAGCACCCGCAGCTTGTCGATAGGAGCACTCTTGAGCCACACCGCCAGTCATCTCCAGGAAGCACAACCGATTCGCGCGTTCGCACCGAGCGTCCTGTCGGCGTTCGAGCCCTGCGCCCACCACGTCGCCTTCGCCCTCTCGGGGTCTGGTGAGACGGTCACGGCGAGGCCGACGAAAGAAGGGGGACTGACGGTTCGGGGCAGCGACGTGGACGGGATGCACTCGGTGGTCCTTTTGGTCGCCCAGGCCGTCCTCGCCAGCGCCGGGATGGAGTCGAGCTTCGAGCTCGAGCTCACGCCGCAGACCGCAGGTCTAGGCCTCTCCTGTTCGGCGGCGAGCGCGTCTGCGGCCGCGCTGGCCGTCAACCAGCTCCTCGGCGCGCCGCTGCGCAAGCGCGAACTGGTCAGGGCTTGCCTCGAGAGCGGCGCGGCCCTCAACGCCGCCGAGGTCACGGCCTCGATGATGGGCGGCCTCATCTGTGTGCACGCCACGTCGCCGCTGAGTTGGATTCGGCTGCCGGTGCCGGAAGGGCTGAGCGTGGCTTGCTCCCAGGTCCTCGAAACCTCCGCCGGAGAGCAGCGCGGCGAGCCGGGACCCAACGTCTCGGGCAAGATGGCGGCCTTCGTTTCGGCGTGCTACTCCGCCGACTTTGCGCTGCTCGGCTTGAGCATGGAGCCCGACGACTTGGCGACGCTGCCGCAGCCCTTGGCGCGGGCCAGAGGCATGGGCGCGCTCGGGGTGTCGGTGCGCGAGCGGTCGTACTTTGCGCTCTGCGTGTCGGAGCGTTCGGCCCTCGAGATCGCGGCGGCCATGGGCGGAGGGCGAGGCGAGAGCGTGCTGCTCGTGTCGCCGGCGGACTGCCCGGGCGGACGGATCGTGTAGGTTGGCTTGAACCGGTGGAGACGGGCCATAGCCTCGAACACCGACGCTCTGTGCGGTTCGCCAGGGGTTGAAACCCCTGGCCTGGAGTTTGTACACTGGCCTGGAGTTTGTACACTTGTGGGATCGCGCGGGCGGGCGTCGGTTGCCCAAGGTTGCACCTTGGGCTGGGGAATGTTCGGCCCCCG
>PFUG01000001.1 GCA_002789955.1 Deltaproteobacteria bacterium CG_4_9_14_3_um_filter_63_12
TGATAGTCCGACGGGCTGCAGGAGCCAGCTCCGGACTCCGGGCTCCGGACTCCGGACTGATAGTCCGACGAACAGCAGGAGCCAGCTCCGGGCTCCGGACTCCGGACTCCGGACTGATACGGCTGTTCGAATCGGTCCGACGAGCCGGTCCGGGCCTGGATTCTGACTCAGGGCTCAACCGGCACGAAAGCCCACGTTCGCCCGGGCGCGATTGAGCACCTCGCGCGCCTTGGCCCTTGCCTTGACGGCGCCGGCGGCGAGCACGTCCTCGATGTCGTCTGGGCGAGCGACGAGCTCGTAGTAGCGCTCGCGCGCTTCGCCCACGGCCTCCTCGATGCGCTCGGCGAGGGCGAGCTTGGCGTGGCCGTAGCCGAAGTTACCGGCGCGGTATTTCTCGGCGAGCTCGTCCGCCTGCGCTTTGGTTGCGAAAAGCTTGTAGAGAGCGAAGACGTTGCAGGTGTCCGGGTTTTTGGGGTCTTCTAGCGGCGTCGAATCGGTGACGATAAGACCCAGACGCTTGCGCAACTGCTTGGGCTTGTCCATCAGGATGATGGTGTTGTCGTAGGACTTGCTCATCTTTCGTCCGTCGAGGCCCGGCACCACCTCGACCTCTTCGCGCACCTTGGCGGCGGGGATCTTGAACGTCTCGCCGAAGGTCTGGTTGAAGCGCTCGGCCATGTCCCGCGTCATCTCGACGTGTTGCACCTGGTCCTTGCCGACCGGCACGACGTCGGAGTCGTAGATGAGGATGTCGGCGGCCATGAGCACGGGGTAGGCGAAGAGCCCGTGCACTTCGGCGCCCTCGTTGCCTCGGTCCTTGGCGGCCTTCCAGGCGTGGGCGCGTTCGAGCATTCCCATGTTGACTACACAAGAAAGCATCCAAGCCAGCTCGGTCACTTCCGGGATGTCCGACTGCCGGAAGAAGACGGCGCGCTGCGGATCGAGTCCGAAGGCCAAGAAGTAGGCGGCGATCTGGCGCGACCAGTCGCGCATCTTCTCCGCGTCGCGGACGGTCGTCAGCGCGTGGTAGTCGGCGACGAAGTAGAACACGTCGTGATCGGCCTGCAGCGAGATGGCCGGAAGGATCATGCCCAGGTGGTTACCGAGGTGCGGAATGTTGGTGGGCTTGATCCCACTGAGGGAACGCTTCATGAAAACTCCTTGGGGACTGCCGGCTCAACCGAGATCAATATAGACGATCAGCCTGTGCATCGACTACGATGAGCCGTTGCCAAGGACGACCGATTCTTACACCGCAAGGTGTCGAGCTGCGCAAATCGGTCTTGAAGAAGTGAGGCAACAAGGGGCGTTCGCTGGCGTGTTTTGCAGCCGTGAACCCCACCGCAACTCTGACGCAGCGCGTCGGCTAACACACCCCACGGTGAGATGGCAAGCGAGTCGAGTCGTCCCAAGTCATTTCCACTGCGCCCGCCCATGGCTCCTCACTTGGAGCAGGCGTCGCAGCCGTTTATCGGACGCGAGCACATGGAAGAGGCTTGGCGTTGTGTGCGCCAACACCTGCATCGCACGCCCATCGTGAAAGTTCCTCTGCTCTCCTCGATGACCGGCGAGGGCACGGTCTGCGCGAAGCTCGAAGGCCGGCAGATGATGGGCTCGTTCAAGACGCGCGGGGCGCTGGTGCGGCTCTCGCAACCAGACGTTCGACACCGCGGGGTCGTCACCTCGAGCGCCGGCAACCACGGCCTCGGCGTGGGTTGGGCTGCGCAACTGCTGGGCGTCTCTGCGACCGTCGTGTTGCCCAGGAACGTGCCGGACAACAAACGGCTGCGCATCGAGGAGCTCGTCCCCACCATCATCGCCCCCTATGAGGGCTACGACGAGACCGAGCGCTACGCCCGCGCTCTGGCCCACAGCCACGACGCAATCTTCGTCTCGCCCTTTGACGATCCCTGGGTCGCCGCCGCCAACGGCGCCACCCTCGCCAAAGAGATCTTTGACGAACAGCCCAACACCGACGCGTTGATCTTCCCCGTCGGCGGCGGCGGCTTGTGCGCCGGCATCTGCCGCTACGTCGAAGAGCACGTCCGCTCTCACGTCGCGCTGATCGGCGTGCAGACCGAAAGCAACGCCGCCATGAAGGCCTCCTTCGAAGCCAACCGAGCGCTCGTGTCGTTTCCCACGCAGCCGACCCTCGCCGAAGGCCTGGAGGGGGGCGTCGCACCGCGCACCTACCAGGTCGCGCGCCGAATGCTCAGCGATCTGGTCACCGTCAGCGAGGAGAACATCGGCCGCGCCATGGCGCTGCTCTTCCAAGAGACGGGCGAGGTCGTCGAAGGCAGCGCCGCCGTCGGCGTCGCCGCCTTCTTCGAGCACAAGATCAGCGGCCTCTACCGCGCGCCCGTCGTCGTCCTGACCGGGCGCAACGTCGCCTCGTCCTTCCTCGACAAGCAGCTCGACACGTACCTTGGCGCCGCGAAACGCATGCGCTGAGCGGCAACCCAGATCGTGGGCCCTAAGCTCTGAGGCCCTGGGGCCTGTGGCCCTAAGGCCTGAGGCCTGTGGCCTGTGGCCTGTGGCCTGTGGCCTGAGGCCTGCTCGGCGAGCCAGTCGTTCAGCGCGAACAGTCCCCGCGTGATCGGTCGTCTCGAGGCTAATGCTGTGTCGGCGCTCCGCGCCTCGAGCGAGGGGGCTGCCGTACCCCCGGCAGCAAGCTGCCGGGGGCTAACAACCTCAATCTGCCACCTGGCGAGATAGGATTGGATGAGTTCCTCGGCTGGTGTGGTTAGGTCGGTGGTCAGCAGGTACGCGGGGTCACGATAGTTCAAGCGTTTTGCGCCGTGACCTGGTGCACGGTAGGGGGTCGGCGCAATCACTAACAAACGCATCAACCGACGTTGGCTGCCAGTGCGCCACAGCACTTCGGTCATCTGCTTGAAGCGGACCTGGCGTACGGCACCGCCGTAGAATCCAACGATCATTCCCAGGAGCCCACGGCGAAGTCCCCAAGAAACCAAGAAACCCCCTTGCGCCTCGGCCGCTCTCTGCGTCCTTGCGTTGAAATCGAACCCGACCCGACCACAACCCCCCGAAACCAAGACAGGAGCACCCGAAGGGCGCTCCTGTCTTGTTCCATCGGACGGTGGACTAATAAGTCCCCTGCACCCTGAAGAACCACCCATGTGAGTCTTCGCCTTCAGGCGCGTACTCGTTGTCGGTGAACGACGTGAAGTTGTAGCCCACGCCCATGCGGACGTGGTCCATGAGCACGACGTCGGCCTCGAGCAGCACGCCGTGCTCGAACGAGCGCGGGTCGAATTGCTGCAGCAGGCGGTACTCGCTGGCCAGGTCGAGGGTCAGCTCCTCGGTCATGTGCCAGAGGTGGTAGTTCAGCCGCAGGATGTACATCAGCGTGTCTGTCACGATGCCGTGGCTCTCTTCCTCACCCAGGGTGCTGAAGTCGGTGATGACGTGCTTCCAGGCCAGCTTGTTGACGAGCTGCAGGTCCCAAGGGAGCTCGAAGACCGGCACCAAGCTGATGATGTGTTTCTGCGTGCGATCGTAGGTGTAGGCCTCCAACGCCAAGGGGCGCTGGCTGTCTAGGTAGGTGTACTTCATGAGCGCGTTGACCACGTCGTAGTCCACGGGCCGCAGCGCCATGCCGAAGCTCAGCTCCTGGTCGATTTGCTCGAGGGTGTCGAGGGTCAGGTTCTGGGTCATGGCGATGTTGTAGCGGATGAGCATGGTCAGGTTCTCGTTCCACTTCCAGTCGATCGTGTTCAGCGTCACGAGCTGGTACTTGTCGAAGCCGCCTTTCTGCAGGTCCTGACAGAACTCTGGGGTGTCCAGAATGCCGTTGGTCAGGCAGGGGTTGAACTGCGGCGTCATGGGGTCGCCCTGGTCGTAGCGGAACTCGAAGCGTGACGACGCCTTGACGCTCTTGTAGCGGGTCAGCTCGAAGCCCAACGAGACCACGTCGCGCGACGAGTCGCCGTAGGAGCCCTTGCCGAAGATCTGGGTGCGCTCGTAGGCCGTGTCGATGTTCACGCCCTTGCCCAGCTCCCACCGCTTGCCCAAACCGGCGATGGCTCGGTTGCGCTGAGCACTGACGCCGCCCTCGAGCTGGTACTCGCCGAACGCCCGCCCGGAGCCCCCGTCTCCGAAGCGCTGCTCGCCGCCGACCACGGTGGAGGTGGTCATCCGCGTGCCGCCCTCGCGGGTGCCGATGCGTTGCTGCACATAGGTGCTGGTGCCCTCGGCGACCTGGCTGCGCAGGCCCAATCTCGTAGAATTCTCGCCGTTCCAGCGCACCTTCTCAGTGGCCTCGAGGGCGAGCTCGTCGAAGATCTGCCAAGCGGCCGTAAAGCCGGTGGTGAGGCGGTCGCTGGTCTGTCGAACCAGCCGTCGATCGTCGGCGGACAAGACCCCTTCCTGGCTGATGCCGAGGGAGAGCTTGTCGATCCCGGTGTAGCGATACTTCACGGCCGCGGTGTGCATGCCGTAGCCGTCCTCGGCGAAGTAGTCGTCGGCGAAGGAGTAGTTGTACTCGGCGCCGGCGCTGTGAACGGGCGAGGTGTAGTCGTAGTAAAGGCGGTTGACGTAGCGCGCCATGGTCTTGAGCGCGTCGGGGTTGGGGTCGACGAGGTCGTCGACGCGGCTCAGGACCGAGTCGTTGCGGTAGCCGACGACGTTGGAGGCGTCGACGTCCCAGGCCACTTCGCCGCCGAACTTCTGGCTGCCGCGCTCGAGCGCGTTGCGGTTGGAGTAGAAGCCCTCGTCGGCGTCGTCGTAGAAGGCGCTCAGATGCGCCAGACGCGCGCGCTCGGTCTCGGTGAGGTCGGCCAACTCCACACGTCCAGCGACGTGATAGGCGTTGCCGATGTCGTCGACGCCGTCGCGGCGTTGCACCTTGTCGAAGCTCAAACCGCCGTCTTCGCTGAGGACGGCCAGAGTGTCGAAGGAGCGGCTGCGGGCGTACTCGACCTCGGCGAAGGTCTC
>PFUG01000259.1 GCA_002789955.1 Deltaproteobacteria bacterium CG_4_9_14_3_um_filter_63_12
CAGAGGCGCAGAGGCGCAGAGGGTTTGAGGTAAGGAGCTGTCTCGTCGTGAGTTCATCGGATATTGTTTCGATCGTATCGCAGAGCTGATGGCTTCCGTGCGGGACCTTTTCCCCTGTGAAAAACATCCAGTGCCTCCAGACTCAGGCCTTAGGGCCTCAGGCCTCAGGGCCTCAGGCCTTAGGGCCTCTCAGGCCTCGAGTCGTCCCGGAACGTCCTCAAAGGGTGTGCGGGGCTCTTGCAAGTTCCCTCTGGGGCCCGTGGTTTGGCGGTCTGGATCGTCTTACACCAATCGTGCGCCCGAACCCACGTCGTTGGGGCGGCGGCCGCCCTGAGTCGCCGACGCTCGCTCGCCGAACTCCGATCGCGCGTCGGGACGCGAGGTGGCTCGCTTCGAGCCCCCTCTGTTCCGAGTAGCGCGCGAGATCCGATTGACCCCGCCTGCGACTCGTGCGAAAGCCTGTTCCATAACCCGGTTCGCCTATTGGGAGGTCGTATGAGAATCGTCGGAATCATCCTCTTGGTCTTGGGTCTCGCTGGCATCGGCGCTGGCGTCTACGGCATGATGACCCTCAAGGAGTGTGACAGCGTCATCTCCACCAACACTTCGACCCTTAGGGAGAAGTTCCCAGAGCTGGAGGGCGTCGCCGACCTGACCTCCATTTCAGACCTCGTTGCCGTCGACCGCATCCTCAAGGACTCCGGCGATCTCGCCACCAAATACCTCGCCTGGAACATCTTGATGGCCATGGGCGACAAAGACGACGCGACCATGATCCAGAACGTCGGCTTCGGTGCCGGCGGCGGTCTCTTCGTCGTGGGTCTGCTCCTCACGTTGCTCGGCGGGAAGAAGAAAAAGACCGCTGACGCCTGACCAGACGAACGGCTCGTTGGCTCGCCTGGGGAACCCTCGGGCGAGCTTCGATGTGGCCTGAGTCGGGCTGTCGACTCGCAAGAAACAGGGCGGCCCTTGTGCTTTGGAAAGAACCTCACTGGAGGCCCCTTGTCTGTCGGTGTCGCCTCGACGCCCATCGCCCCTCTGCAACGCTTCCCCCCTGGTTGTCACGGGCAAGTGTGGAGGCGCGCGCCGAGGCTAGTCTTGGGCCAACGCCTTCGCTGCGGCCGCGCGCAATTTGTCCTTCTTGCTCTTACGGCGTCCCTTTACCGCGGGCGCGCCCTTTGTCTTGGCGGCGGGCAGGACGATGGGCTCGAAGCCTGGGATTTGCTCGCGCGCCAGAGAGACGGCCGCGCGCTTCTCGATCAGCGCGAAGTGGGCCTCCGAATCTGGGTCGACGAAGGAGACAGCCAGCCCTTTATGGCCGGCACGGCCGGTGCGGCCGATGCGGTGGATGTATTCTCGCGGCGAGCGCGGCAGGTCGTAGTTGACGACACAGGAGAGCTGCTCGATGTCGATGCCGCGCGCAGCCACGTCGGTCGCCACGAGGACTCTCGTTTGCTGGTTCTTGAAGCGTCGCAAGGCCTCTAGGCGCTGTTCTTGTTCCAGATCGCCGTGAAAGCCGACCGCCGAAATTCCCTCGCGGTCCAGCTTGGCGGCTAGGTTACGGGCGGCCACCTTGCTGGCGACAAAGACCAACACCTGCTTCCAGCCTTCCTCCTCGAGCAAGTGCTGCAGGAGCATGCGACGCCGGTCGCGGTCGACCTGCAGGACTCGTTGGACAATCTTCTCGACCACCGGCAGCTCACCCTCGACGCTGGCCCGCACGGGGTCCGACAGGAAGCGTTCACTGAGGGCCGCCACCTTGGGTGAGAAGGTGGCCGAAAAGAGGAGGTTCTGGCGCTTGGGTGGGAGCAGCGCCAGGAGCTTGTCGAGCTCGTCTGCAAAACCCAGGTCGAGGAGCTTGTCGGCCTCGTCCAGGACCAGCGTCTGGACCTGAGCGAGGTGGAGCTCGCCGCGCTCGATGAGATCGAGCAGGCGCCCCGGGGTTCCGACGATGACCTGAGCTCCTCGGCGCAGCGCGCGGATTTGGCCCTCTAGGTCCTCGCCACCGATGACGGCCAAAGTGTTGACCTTGCGGGGCGAGAACTGTGCGTAGGCGCGAAAGGCCGCAGCGACCTGCAAGGCCAGCTCTCTAGTGGGCGCGACGGTCAAGACCTGGAGGGGCTGGGGTGACGCTGGGCGCGCGGCAGCGTTCAGCTGCAACAAGATGGGCAGGGCGTACGCCGCCGTCTTGCCGGTTCCCGTTTGCGCGACGCCCACAACGTCCCGTCCCGCGAGCACGTGCGGGATCGCCTGCGCCTGAATGGCCGTCGGCTCCTGGTAAGTGAGGGCCGCGACCGCACGCAGGAGATAGTCAGGGAGACCGAGGGCAGCGAAAGGCATGAGGAACCTGCAGCGCGGAAATTGCCGAGCGGACGACCGATTGTCCCTCGGCAATGAATCCAAGTATGGACACCGTCGCCGCATGGTGCGCCAGCTTCGTCTCCGAAACCTTACGCACCGCGCGGGCGAGGAGTCTACGAGGTCTTCACGAGAAAGCCACCTCGGATTCGCCTAGAGGTTCGTAATTTGCTCATCCTCCTTGCTGACCCAGTCGCCGCCTGGGTCGACGACGGAGAGCCCGTCGCGCCCTGGATGAAGGTAGGTGGGCACGAACTCGGTCAGGGCCTCTTCATCTTGGCTTTGTCGCTCGCTGTCAAGACGCGGTCTGGTCGGCGTCCTCGACCTCGGAGGTGTCCTTGGGGAGGGGGTCCGATAAGGCTTCACCGATCGCATCGCCACCTGGCTTGTGGCTCGAAGCGTCGTCACAGCCGAAGCAGCAGGCCCATCATGGTCAAGGCGAGCGGACGAGCCATCGGGTCCCCTGAAGTTGTGGCGCGCCGAGGGCTCGACTTTGGTCGCCCAGAGACCATCGACCAGAGAGGTCTCAGGCTACGGGAATTCGACCGGATGCTCGCCCATCATGGGTTCGACGAGCATCTTCTGTGCGGGGTTGAGGCTCTCCAAGTTGACGTCGAGGGTGAGCTTGCCCGCGTTGAAGGTGGCCTTCAGTTTGGCGCCGCGTTGGTCCAATACGTCGGCGGAGCCTTCGGCCAGGACCTCTTTGGAGAAGCCGGTGGGGATGCGCAGGCAGGAGGGCCTATCCGAGGTGCCGACGCCGCAGACCACGAGCTCCGCCGTCGTCTTGGTCTCGTTGATGTTCTCGCTGGTGTTGGGGTCGAAGCCCGCGAACGACTCCTTGGACTCGATGTCGAAGCGCACTTCTTGGGACCCTCCGGACACGACGTCCTCGGCGCGGAAGTTGGCGAACTTTACGGTGAGCTCCTCGTCGCCCTTCTTCAGCGTCACGGGCGCGATGTCGGCGAGCACAAAGAGCTGGCCCTTGTAGAGGAGGCCTAGGTTCATGGAGGCGGTGTAGGCGTCGGCGGAGGTGAAGGCGAAGAGGTCCTCGAAGCCCCCCATGGCTCCGGCGGCTTGGACCTCGACCGCGCCGCCCTCTTTGCACGAGGTCTTCTCGCCGCGGCTCTTGGTCAGCTCGGAGCAGTAGCCGTCGATGGAGGCATAGGGGCCGAGCAGTGTCTTGCCAGCCAGCGCCTGGATCTTGGGAGCCGTGTCGCCGCAGTCGACGTCGTAGAGCGTCGGGAGCAAGACCTCCATCACTTTGACGACGCTGCCGCCTTGATTCTGGTAAGCGACGATGTTTTCGCCGTAGTCAGAGCTGCTGACGAAGTATTTGCGGTCTTTGTTGCGCACGGTGCCCATGGTGAGCGGGATGTCGATGACAGCGAGCTCTTTGTCTTTCTGCTTGAGCCATGCGGTGGGGCCAGGGATTTCGGCGCAGAGGTCCTGGGTGAACTGGCTCTGTTTGGGCAGCTCCTCGGGGCTGGCGACGTAGATGGAGACCACCTGCGCGTCGTAGACGCCCTTGATGCGGAAGGAGGACATGAGGCGGTTGTACTGTGAGGTGTGCTTGCGCAGGTCGGCCTGGTCGACCTCGTCGCCGGTGAGCCTGGGCCAGAGCCACTCGACGTCCTTAGGGCTAAGATTGCCGACGAACGCCAGGGCTGGGTGACCCGCTTCGGCGCAGCCTGCGAGGGCGACGGCGTCGGCTTCGGCGGCGACCGAGCCGGTGGTGCTGTCGACGATCTTCAGCGTCACGAACGAGGTGCCGGCGGTGGCGCAGACCTTGTTGGGGCCGATGAGGGTGAGCTCTTGCTTGGCGTCGCCGACGACGGGCTGCACCTGCAGGACGGCGGTGTCGCTGTAGGGCAGGGTCTCGAGCTGCCCTTTGGGAGTGGGCTCCCCTTCGAGCTCGAGGATGAGAAAGGCGCGGTCGCCCACGAAGTAGACGGGGTATGGGTTGCCGTCGGTGGCCGAGAGGCCGATGGGGACCTGGTTGGCCTTCTTCGCAGCGGCGCCGCCACCGCAGGCGAGCAGCGAAGCTGCGGACGTCATGAGAACGGCGAGCAGAGCCGCCTTGCGCAGGGAAGACAGAGCGAGACGATTCGGCGACATGGAGCCCCCTTTGGTGCCGGCAAGAGTACGGCCCCGATCTGGTCCGAACCGGGGTGCAGATGCAAGGGTTAGGGAGGCGGTGTTTCTTGTGGGTGGTTCGGCGGCGCCGGGTTCTGGCGGGCTGCGGTGCGGTCGGCGCCGGGCGACACCCACGTCCGAGGCAAAGGACTCATCGCTCGTGGAAGAGCGCGACGGTGAGTTCGCGATACGGAAGCAAGACAACTTCTGGCGTCAGCGGTATGTTGTCGATATTGCTTCGATCTCAACGCAGAGGCGCAGAGGCGCAGAGGGTTTGAGGTAAGGAGCTGTCTCGTCGTGAGTTCATCGTGGCAACGGTGAATCGGGTTCTTGGTTTTCTCATCTCCTGGATGACGCGCGGCGTCTCAAGGTGGCTGCTATGAAAATCGCCGGGTTCTGGCGGTATATTGCTGATATTGCTTCGATCTTATCGCAGAGGCGCAGAGG
>PFUG01000346.1 GCA_002789955.1 Deltaproteobacteria bacterium CG_4_9_14_3_um_filter_63_12
GACGGTGACGGTCGAGCCACCAGACTTCACGCTGGAGGTCATCAATGGCGTGGGGGTGCCCAAGACCTTCGAGGCGCGTGCGACCTACGCAGACGGATTCAGTGAGCTCGTCTCGGCGCAGTGGACTTTCGACCGCTTCGAGCTCGCTGCGGTGGATCGAAACACTGGAGTCGTGAGTCCCACCGGCAGTCTCGGCGGCGCTGGGACCCTGACCGCGACGAAGAATGGCATCTCGGGCACGGCAACGGTGCGGGTGCGACTTCACTACGACGACAACTCGGCGGGTCTAACCCAGCTCGAGATAGGCGCTTTTGCCACTCCTGATGCCACCGCGTCGGGCGTCTTGCTCTACCCCTACGACGAGACGGTCTTTGCTCGCGGCATCCTAGCCCCTGAGCTCATGTGGGAGGGCGGAGCTGCTGGAGACCGTTATAGGGTCCAGATTCGCCAGGATTACACTGAGCTCAGCGCCTACATCGTGGCCGACCCGCCGAGCTCGTACTTGATGGACCCGTCGGTGTGGACGCGGCTGACGGAGTCGAACCAAGGGGAGCCCGTCTCAGTCGAAGTCCAACGCCTCGGTGCGGACGGCCAGGCCCATGCCGTGATGGGCGAGACTTGGACCATTGCCCAGGGCAGCCTGCGCGGGACGATTTACTACTGGGCCATCAACCGAGGCGGTTTGATGCGCATCGATCCAGGCGCGTCGGCGCCGGTCCCCATCTTCGACTCGGGGCCTGCGACCGACCTTGGCTCCCCTGCACCCGCCAACTATGACGGCACGGTGCCCCCTTGGACCGAGAACTCCGCGCACCAGAAGTGCGTCTCCTGTCACACCGTCAATCGAAACGGGACCGCCATCGCCGCGGTCTTCGAACGCAAGGAGAACCCAGCGAGCGCTTGGGGACTTATCGATCTCACCCAGGCCACCCCGACCCTGTTGGCGATTTCGGATTACAACGACAACACGATCTTCGTCGGGCTCAATCCAGACGCTCGTTATGCGGCTGTGAACAAGTCCAATTTCCGCATGCAGCTGATCAACAACCTCACGGGTGCAGTGGTTCCCAGCGCCTTTGACGGCTTCACCGACTCCATCGCCGATCCGAGCTTCTCGCCCGACGGCCGGCGGATCGCCTTCTCGAGCAACGTCACGGGCGGCTACCCAGTCGAGTTCTGGCGTGCCGATCTCGACGTCATGGACTTCGACCAAGCCAGTGCGACGCTGTCCAATCGACGCATGGTCGCCAACGGGGGCACAGAAGCCATCGCCTTCCCCAGCTTCACGCCCGATTCGGACTGGGTCGTCTACCAGAAGGGGGACTATTCCCGCGCCAAATATGGCCCTGGCCCGGCCTTTCTGCATGGAGTCGACGACCTTTACATCACCGATGTGGCCGGGGTCGTCGGTGAACAAGGCTTGGATGCGGCCAACGGCGTAGGCGTCCTGCCCGCCAACAACGCCCACCTCAACTACGAGCCTCGCGTGAACCCCATTGCGGTCGGCGGCTACGCCTGGGTCGTCTTCGTGTCGCCTCGCGATTACGGGCACAAGATGCGGGCGACCTCCGATCCGACCAACGAGAACCGCAAGCAGCTTTGGGTTACGGCGGTGGACCTCAATCCGCAGCCTGGAGTCGACCCCTCACATCCCGCCTTCTGGCTGCCTGGCCAGGTGCTCAGCGACGCGAACATGAGTGGCTACTGGACCCTCGAAGCCTGTCATGCGACTGGGTTGACCTGCGAAGCGGGTTACGAGTGCTGCACTGGGTTCTGCCAACCGAACGGCAGCGGGGAGCCGGTCTGTGTCCCACCCACGGGGTCGTGCTCCAACGACGGAGAGGCCTGCACGCTCAGCAGCGACTGCTGCGGCAACGGGACGATGATGTGCTTTTCGGGGTTCTGCTCCCAAGTCCCCAATTAGAAAGCGATTCATCGCTGCCCGGAGGGGCTCGAAGGGACCCTCGGCGAGGTTTTTTTGAGCCGGGTTCTTGGTGGTCAGGATGACGTCCGCTGTCCTTCTTGAGCGCAGCACGCTGCGCCCCCAAATCCGCAGCACCGGTGTAGGGGCGCAGCGTGCTGCGCCCAGGCTCTTGGTGAGGCGTCGCTTGCGGTTCATTCTTCGGTCAAGTCGCCTGAGTGAGGCCTCGAGCCGGCGACTCGGCTGGCCCTGTGAAGCGATCAGGCACCCTCCGCACGCGCCCAAGGGTTACTTAGGTGACCAAAGGTGGGTCCCCCGACCGTGCGCAAGGGGTACTTGGGTGACCAAAGTAGGGTCTACCGACGGCGCCGAAGGGTTACTCAGGTGGCTGAGTAGGGTCCCTCCACGGCGCGAGAGGGTGACTTGGGTGACCAAAGTAGGGTCTGTCGACGGTACGAGAGGGTGACTCAGGTGACCAAAGTAGGGTCTGTCGACGGCGGGAGGGTGCGCGTTCAGTGGGTCCAATGTTCGGCGTCGTCGGACGGCTCGTCGTAGGAGTGGGCCATGAGGAAGTAGCACAGCGGTGTTGGGCCATCGGGACCAGTCGCGACGCACTCGAACATCACGTTTTCGCCTTCGTCGGGTGAGCCCTGCACGTAGAGGACGTCACCAAGATGGAAGACCATCTCGCCTTGAGTGTCTTTGCCCCGAATCAAGTGAAGGACGAGCAGGCCATCCTCCTCTTCACTCAGACACCAGTGGATGTCGGCCAGATCGAAGTGCGTGAACCCCAGACCGCCTGCACGGACGATGCAGTTGGAGTGCTGTTTCAGCCAACTCCAGAAGTCGCGGATGGGGAGAGTCGAGGTTTGGGGGGTGGTTTGGGCCATCGTCGTTTTCGGTGGGGGTTGGGAAAGAGGCTGCGCACAGCGGCAGTTGGTGGCTCGACACGAAGAGGCACAAGGACGGGGCTTATACCTCATCGCGTGCTGGCTGGCGAGCGTGACCATCGCGCTCTTACTTGTCGCCTATGACCAGAAGAATGATCGGCGTCAGGCAGGGGAAGAAGAAGCCGAGGAGGGCCCACACCGTAGTGTCGCGCTTGCGGTTGCGCGCCATGTTCGCGCAGAGCCAGGCGAAGAAGAGGCCAACCAGCAGTCCGCCGATTCCTGTTGGGATATCAAAATGCATCGTTCACACCTCGTGTTGAGCCCTGCCGCTCGGCAATTCGAGGCGGCGCCTCAGCAGCAGTGCGAGCGTTGCGGATAGTATTCCTTTCCCCGGATTTCGCGAGGGCTTCTCTGTCGCACAAAGAGCGAAGCCCTCACCGAGGTGAGGGCTTTGCGGAGGTTCAGGATTTTGCGGGTCAGACGACGCGAGCACGCCCGAGTTCGTTGCTGGCCATCTCGCTGCGAGCTGTTGCCGACTACCAGTCCCGGTCGCCTCCTCTGCTGTCTCGGGCTGGCCCCCGCCCACCGTCACCAGGACGCTTGTCGTGGGCCTCGTTCACGCGGAGGTTCCGCCCATCGAGCTCGGCGCCATCCATCTTCGCGATGGCCGCGTCGGCGTGGGTGGGGTCGTCATAGGTGACGAAACCAAAACCACGCGAACGACCCGTCTCGCGATCGGAGATGACCTTCGCCTCGGTGACTGGGCCGAACTCTTCGAAAGCTGCGCGGAGACCTTCGTCTTTGGTCCCCCAGCTCAATCCACCAACAAACAACTTCTTCGCCATGCTGTCTCTCACTGTTCCTGCGTGCTGCGCCGCCGTTTGCAGACGCAGTACATCACAATCCCAAGCGATCGGTCGTCGACCGCTTTCGGTTCCAAGACCACATGACACCCAGGAGCGATGGGCCAACTCGGAGAATTTCCTTCCGCAGAAGGAACAACCACGACAGGTCCGACCCCACGCACACGGCGTTTCGTTCGCATAGCCTTGGTTCAAACGGCCCCCAGAGATTAAGAAAGCGCCTTGGTCACTTCAAGGTTTTTCTTGAACCTTTCTTGGCGAGTCTCGGCACTCGACGAGCAGAGTCGCGCGCTACTCTTGGGTTTCGGGCGGTCGGACGCGGTTCCCCGTCGTGGGTTCGGGCGGTCGGACGCGGTTCCCCGTCGTGGGTTCGAGCGGTCGGAGGCGCGGCCCAGCGCTCCGCACTCGGCTAATTCTGTGGGCCGCCCCTTCAGGGCGAATGCCCAGGTCATGGAGGCGTCGCGATTCGTCCGGCGTTGCACCTGGGCGTTTGCCGCCTACGCGCGTATCCCTGCCCGACTCCACGTGGGGGCTCGAAGCGAGCCCGCAACCGAACGGCCTCGGTTTGTTGCGCGACCTAGGCGGAGCCTGTGTACTAGGGCTAGTGCCCGTCCGGAAAACCCCCATCTGCGGCGTCGCCTTCCTCCCTCGCTCCTCGGCGTACCGGTCATGCGCCTGTGTCGCTCGGTCGTCGGCTCCTTGCACCTGGGGCATTTCCGAACGGGCACTCACAAGATGTCCTTTGGAAAGAGTTCAGAGTTCGGTCGCATTTTCCACCGATCTCAGCAAAACACGCAATTTCAAGATGGACTCTAGGGCTAGCCAAGGCGATTCCTCTGGTCGAACACGGTCCCTGCCGAAGAAATGAACTGTCGAAGAAATGAACACTCAGGGAAGCCTCAGCGTCACGGCGGCTGACGTCCACGCTGGGGGCGTACACATCCTCAAGCAAGTCAGCTTCGACCTGAGGCCTGGGGAGTTGTGCGCCCTGCTCGGTCCTTCGGGCTCAGGCAAGAGCACGTTGATCAAAGTGCTGCTCGGCCTGCGGGAGCCCAAGACAGGCTCGGCGCGCTTTGACGGGAAGGCGGTCAAAGACGCGGGCCCGATCGGTTACGTCCCGCAGGACGATGCCCTGCACCGCACCCTGACGGTGGAGCAGGCGCTGTGGTACGCGGCGCTGCTCAGGCTCCAGTCGCTCGAGGCTCTGGCTCGACAGAAGCGCATCGAGTCGGTCTGTAAGCAGGTTGGGCTCTCCGCTCGACTTGACGTCAAGATCGGCCGCCTGTCGGGTGGGCAGCGCAAGCGCGTCTCGGTGGCGATGGAGCTCTTGACGGAGCCGCCGGTGCTCATCTTGGACGAGCCAACCTCGGGGCTCGATCCGGGTCTCGAAGCCAAGATGATGGGGCTCTTTCGCGCCCTCGCCGACCGAGGCCACACCTTGCTCGTCTCGACCCACGCCATGCAGAGCCTAGAGCAATGCCATCTTTGCCTGGTCTTGGTCGAGGGGTATGTCGCGTACTTCGGGCCCCCAGCGTCGCTCGTCGCGTATTTTGGCGTCGAGCGCTACGAGGAGGTCTTCACGCGGCTCAACGCCCACAAGCCCGACGCGTGGGGGCGCCGCTACTCGGCCAGCCCACTGCGCGGCCAGGTCCGCGCCCGCTCCGCACGTCCGGTCGCCGAGCGGGCGAAGGCGGCCGGCGAGGGTGCTGCTGCGCGTCCCTCGCCCGCCCTGGCGCCCTCGGCCGGCAAGAACCCAGTCGATCCCGACGAGGCGTTGCGCGCCTTCAAAGAGAGCCTCGATTCCCATGAGTAGCGCCATCGAAAAGGGGGGACACCGCTCGTTGTTGCGCCGCATGGTGACGAAGCTGCCCGTGCGTCAGACGCGCATCCTCAGCTCGCGCTATTCGGCTTGCATGTTGGGCGACTTGGGGACGCTGGCGCTGCTCGTGTTGCAGGCGCCGCTCATTGGCTGGATGTGTACGCTGGTCTGGTCGTCCGTCGAGCATGACACGCCCTCCCTGCATTTCATCATGGGGCTGTCGGCGGTGTGGTTTGGCTGCATCAGTGCCTGTCGCGAGATCGTCAAGGAGCGAGCCATCGTCGAGCGCGAGCGCTTCTTCGGGCTCTCTTTGGGGGGCTACGTGGCGTCGAAGTTCGTGGTGCTCGGCGCCATCGCGCTGGTGCAGGTGCTGCTGCTGCAGACCGTGATCGAGTCGCAGCTGGGCGTGACGGGACCGTTCTGGGTGCAGACCTTCGCGCTGTGGGGGGCAGCGCTGTGTGGCGTGGGCCTAGGTCTCTGGGTCTCGGCGCTGTCGATGCGGCAAGAGCGCGCCGTTGGGGCGGTTCCGCTGCTCATCTTGCCGCAGGTCTTGTTCTCCTCTTTCGTCATCCCGAAGTCTGCGTTCTCGACCACCGTTGAGGTCGTCGAGAAGTTCATGCCGACGCACTGGTCCTACGAAGTCTTCGAGCAGCTCGCATCGATAGAGACAAGCGGGTTCGCCATCCTTGGCGCGCTCGGCGTCTTGGTGACGATGACCTTTGCGCTCGGGCTGGTTTCTTACCTTTCCTTGATCCCTCGCCGAGAAGTGACATGAGCGACAAGTCCACCACAGCGGAAGCGAAGACCCAGCAGAGCCAAGAGCCAGAGGACGTCTCAGCGGATTCTGCTCGCCACCGCCGCCGTCGTCGCAGGTTTTGGTTCGCCCTCATCCTCACGCCCATCGGCCTGCTCGCCGCCTACACACTGCTCGCCCATCTGAGTGGTGGTGCGCTGCCTTCTTGTGGGCTGCCGCTGGGCGGCGACCGGGGTGAGCTGCGCCGTACGACGGTGAGCTTCTGGGAGGACGTGAAGTTCAAGGACTACGATCACGCGGCGACTTACCACGCGCCCGAGGTGCGCGACGAGATCGACATCCCGTACTTGCTCAAGCGGCTGCTGGCCGAACGCCCAGAGATGGTCGAGATCCAAGACTACGAGGTCTTGCAGGTCGACATCGACTCGACCGACTTGCGAGCGCGGGTCAAGAGCCGTGTACGGATGAAGCATTTGGGGACGGGCAAGGCGAGCGATCGCGAGGTGCTCCTGTTCTACAAGAGGGCGGACCAGACGGCGCCTTGGTACATGGAGCTCGAGGACTCGCTGCGGGCGCCGGACAGCGATCCAAACAAGCGACACTGAGTGGTGTGCGCGGAATAGTCGAAGGGAGAGCGCGGGTTTCGGTCGCGGTTACCGTCCAACCCAAACGATCAAGGAGATGATCGACGTGAAGCGCACCGTCCCAGCCCTCTTTCTCGTATTGTCGCTGGTGTCCTGTCAGGACGACCTACATTTGGACCGCTCCGCGGAGAGCCCGTCGGTGACCGCCACAGCCCCTGAGGCAGCGCTCCCGACCCCACTCTCGACCCCGACAGTGACGCCGCTCTCGCCGGGCGCAGGCATCGAGGACGAGAACAACACCATCGACGTCTTCAAGGCCGCGGCGCCAGCGACGGTTTTCGTGACCCAGAAGCAGCTCGTCCGCAACTCGTACACGCGGCGCACCCAGGAGATCCCTGCCGGTTCGGGCAGCGGGTTCGTCTGGGACCGCGATGGTCACATCGTCACCAACTACCACGTCGTCGACGGAGGGTCGTCGTTCACGGTGACGCTCTTCAACCAGAAGTCGTACCCGGCCGAGCTGGTCGGCGGCGAGCCTCGCAAGGACATTGCGGTGCTCAAGATCGACGCGCCGGAGGAAGACCTGATGCCGATCACCTTGCCGAAGAAGGGCTCTGAGCAGGTCGTAGGCCAGAAGGCCATCGCCATCGGCAACCCCTTTGGCCTCGACCACACGCTGACGACCGGCGTCGTCAGCGCCATTGGGCGCGAGGTGCTCGGCTACGGCAAGGTGACGATCAAGGACATGATTCAGACCGACGCCTCCATCAACCCAGGCAACTCGGGTGGACCGCTGCTCGACTCGGCCGGCCACCTGCTGGGCATCAACGCGATGATCTACAGCCAGAGCGGCTCGTCGGCGGGGATTGGTTTCGCCGTGCCCGTCAGCACCATTCGCCGCGTCGTGCCGCAGATCATCGAGACCGGGCACGCCGAGCAAGCAGGTTTGGGCATTTCCATTCTGTCGGACGATGTGGCCCGTCGGGCGGCCATCGCGGGCGTCATCATCGAGAGCGTGATGGAGGACAGCCCGGCCGCAGAGGCGGGTCTGCGCGGTCTCTCCACCGGCAAGAACGGGGTCGAGCTGGGCGACGTGATCGTTGCCATCGACGAGGAGGAGGTGCTCACCTATGACGACCTCTACAACGCCCTTGAAGCCAAGACGGCCGGCGACAAGGTCAAGGTGAAGGTGGTGCGCGAGCAGAAGGAGCAGGTCATCGAGTGTGGTGTCACCATCTTGAAGTGAGCCGCTCGCCAGTCACCATCTTGAAGTGAGCCGCTCGCCAGTCACCATCTTGAAGTGAGCCGCTCGCCAGTCACGAAACCGACGAGGCCTCGACAAAGTCGAGGCCTCGTTGGTTTCTCAGTCGACGCAAACTCAACTGCGGCGCCGTCGGATGACGAGCAGGGCGAGAAGTCCTAGGCCGATGGCCAGGCTCGCGCTGACGGGGGAGGTCTGTCGGCGCAGGCTGCAGCCGCACGTGGGGTCGGCGACGATGCCGGGTTCGCGGGTGTCCGCGCCAGCGTCGGCGCTGCCGTCTGGTGTGCTGCTGGTGTCGCTCTGGCTGCTGGTGTCGGTGTTGGTGGAGGTGTCGGTGTTGGCGGAAGTGTCAGTGTTGGTGGAGGTGTCTTCGGGTGCGGAGCCCAAGGTGCAGAGGCCGCTGGCGACGTCACAGGTGGGCTTGTCGACGAGGTTGCAGTGAGTGTCGTTGAGGCACTTGGGCACGCAGGCCTTGCCGCCGGTCAGAGTTGCGCAGGTGTAACCCTGGCGGCAGTCGGCGGCGACGGTGCAGCGTTTCAGGCAGAAGTCGGACCCGCCGACGTCGGCGCAAAGGCCGCCTGCGGTGCACTCGCCTGGGGTGTTGGCGCACTGAGCGGCGCGACCGCAGTAGCCGCCAGCGAAGATGTCGTGGGCCGGAGGCATGACGCAGGTCCAGCTGTTGCCGCACGCGCTGTCGGCGGCGCAGGGATCGCCCAGGGCGCCTCCCGCGACGGCGCAGTCGTCGTCGGCGTCGTCGATGGCGTTGTCGCAGTCGTTGTCGATGGTGTCGTCGCAGCTCTCGGCGACGGGGAGCACCTCGCCGCTGCAGGCGCCCCAGGCGTTGTTGGCGCAGGTTTGCAGGCCGTCCGTGCAGGCGCCGACGGTGCGCGTCGCGGTGGTGCCGGTGTAGCAGGGTTGGGTCTCGGCGCCGGTGCAGACGATGTGCGCACAGGTGCTGAAGACGCCCCAAGCGCAGCTCGCGTCACAGGTTCGCTCCCAGGTGCCGTCGGTCTCGCAGGTGGCGATCTCGGTGGCGTCCGGGGTGCAGGCGCCTTCGTTGGAGCAGGAGCCGTAGAGACCCCAGGTGAAGTTGGCCAGGCAGGTTCGGACCTCCTCGCCGCAGTTTCCGCACAGGCGGCTCTCTTGAGCGCCGACGTTGCACTCGACGGAGAGGAGGTCGAGGGAGAAGGTCATGTCGTAGAAGTTGAAGTCGTTGCTCAGCCGTGGTGAGAGCTTGAGGGTGTAGGTGCCGGCCGCGACGGGGTCGGCGATGATCAAGGTCTTGTCGACCTCGTCGCTGACGACGGCGACTGGGACGACGGTGTTGTTGGAGTCGTACATGACGGCGTCGATGCGGCCGACGCTGGGGTAGTGGGAGACCTCGAAGATGGTGCGTGCGGCGGCGCTGGTGGTGATCTTGAACCAGTCTTGGTCGGCGTTGATCCGGTTGACCGTGGTGCCGAGCCCAGCGACGACGGCGGTGGTGGGCAGGTCGTCATCTTCGGCGTTGTCGTCGTCGACCTCGAGGGAGGCGATGTTGGCGGTGGTGGGGCGGTCGTAGGTGCAGGTCCAGCCGCAGGCGTCTTTGACGACCTCGGCTTCGGCGTAGAGCTCGAGGCTGCCGCCGAAGCCGTCGTATTCGAAGTTCCCGCTGCAGTCGAAGTTGCCGGTCACGTGGTTGGCGGCGACCTCGGCGGCGGTGACGGTGAACTTGTGGTGCCAGATGAGGTCGTCGCCGACCACGTCGTCCTCGTAGACCCAGAGTTCGACGGTGTCTCCGCCGGTAAACGGCTCGGCGGCGCCGACGATGTCGATGTCCAAGGTGCAGAGGCTGCGGACATCGTCGACGATGGTTTGCTCGAGGACGCGCAGGGTGATGGTCGCGTCATCGACGGTGTCGCTGCCCGATTTGAGCGCCGGCAGCGCCCATGCGTTCGCGCTGAGTGTGAGCAGCCCGAGCACGACCAAAGGAAGAATCCGAAGGAGACGTTGCATAAGAGATCCTCTAGATGACAGCCGAAACGCTGACCCGTTTCGGGCGTTGTTGCTCCCAAGACCAAGCAAGACAAGCAATAACCGATGAGGCAGTGACTATGCGAATCGGAGTCCCCGCACAAGAGGCAAAGGCGAAATTCGTCGGTTCACGGGCGTCGTCTCAGTGGCAAGCCACAGGGCGGCAGGAGAATTGCTGGGTTCTCGCCCACCAATCTGCGACGAGGCCGAACTTCCTCGTCGCCGAAGTGTCTCCCGTCGAGTGGCCTGAGGGGCAGTGTCTCTGTCCGCTTGGCGATTCTCTGTTGACAGGTTTGGGCAATCCCATGATCCTCGCAGGACTCGACAGGACAGCGGATATTTTGGTGATTTTCCGGGAGCAACAGCGGAAGTCGGGTAGTGAATGAAAAACAAGAATTTTCGGGCTGCTGTGCTTGGCACAGGATTGGTGGGAGTACTCATCCTGGCTCGGGTAGCGGGTTGCGGGACAGAGCCGTCTCTCGATGAGGGGGCGCTGATCCAGTCGGAGTGGCCGCTTCGCGATGTGTTGGGGGTTGCGGAGTCGCAGCGCCGGCTCAGCGACGAGGAGCGGTCGATCTTTGCCCACCGGGCGGTCGACCTCGGCGCGGTCGCCGCTGGCGAGGGAGCCCCAGTCGGCGTCGCCGACGGGCGCTTCGAGCTGCTCGCAGCACTCGATGCACTTCGGCAGGAGCGAGGTGACGACGTGATTCCGTTTGGTCTCTACGGCCAAGACGGGAACGGGGCATGGAGCGCCTCGTGCGCACCCAGCGAAGCGGACTTCATCGACTCCTTCGGGGCGCCGACGCTCGTCAAGGGCGGCGACACCTGGCCGGCAGGCTACCTCCTCTCGGAAGAGTGGGACCAAGCGGACTCTTGGGAGGCTTCGGCGGTCACCCGTCTGGGCGGGGTGCTGTCTCGATGGTCCAGCCGTTGCGGTGGCCAGAGTGAGAATCCGGAAAAAGTCTTTGTCGAACGTGCCCCTCAGGCGCCCTTTCTGGTGGCGTATTGGCCGCAAGAGGCCCGGCTCTATGTGCACCCGATGGCGCTCGAGCTCTTCGCTGGCCGCGACGCTGACGACAGGCTGGGCACCAAGACGTTCGCGCAAGAGTTCCTGACGCGTGAACAGGGTCTGGCTTTCAGCAGCGACTTCACGCAGTGCACCGCGGAGTTCTTGTCGTTCTGCGACGCCTGCGACACCCAGGACGAGGTCCTAGCGAACCCCGGGTACTGCTCGCCGATCTTCACGGACTCGACGCCCTTTGATGACTGCGCAAAGCTGCTGCAGAGCGGCACTTTCGGGACTTTCGGCGCCGAGATGTACTGTGCCTATTACAGCCTGAACCGCCGGCCCTCGGTCGGCGCCTGTGTCGCCAACAACAACGTGACGTGTAAGGCGGGGACCGTGAACGTCGTTTCGGTCGAGACGCTGAACGACTCGTTCTCGCAGTACGGCAGCGACGCCGGAGCCACGTGTCGGGAGCTGCTGACGAACTGCAACAACGACCCGGCGTTCGGCTCCGGAGAGCCCCCACCAGACCCGAACATGACGCCAAAGAAGAAAGAAACAAAAGATTGCGTCGACCGAACTTGGGACTGGCTGGGGTGTACCCCTGAAGATTGCTGTGGGGAGCAGTGCCGGTGAGCGAAAACACGAAGTCTCCAAACGCCGATAGGGCAGGGCGCCCGCGTCGGATTCCCGTGCCCTTTGCGGTGATCTCGCTCTCGATGGTCTCGCTGACGATCTATCTCGCCTGCCAGAACGTCGACGAGCACGAGGTGCCCGTCGCCGAGCTGCCTTTGCGAGAGGTGATGGGGTTGGCTCCCGACTACATCGTCGACCTCCAAGCGCGCGATCGAGCTAGTGTTCAGCGGCGCGTAGTGGACAACGGCGAGGCGCAAGAGGGCTGGTTGTCGAACTGGGTCGATGCCGCATCGACCTTCACTGAAGGCAGCTTCGAGCCGCCTTACGACCGCATCCCAGACGATCCGCTCAACAGCATGCTGCGATTCGACCAGCGTCGCGCCGAGTTCAACGAGGAGGTCTGGCTGTTTGGGATTCACGTGCAAGACGATGCGGGCGTGCGGGTCTTTGGCTGCAGCCCAGACCTCGAGGTCGGCGAGCTCGGTCCGCCCCCTCCGGCGGCCGACGCCGACTCGGTGCTCCCCATGTCCGCTCGGCCGACGATGGAATACAGCAAGAGCTTCCCCGAGCCTTGGGTGGAGTTCGTCGGCTTCGACAAAACCTCCATGGACGAGATGGAATGGCTCATGGCCTTGAGCGGAGGACTGGAGAGTTGGCGGCTGCGCTGCATCGAGCAGGCTGAGCTGCCGGTCCGAGTCGATCCGCTGCGCATCGTCCGACAACAGGGTGCGCCGTTCGCCTTGGCCTACTGGCCGCAACGTCGCAGCCTCTATGTCAACCCCGCCCTCTTGGCGCTCTGGCGCCCAGAGAGCGAGGCCTCGCCGACCTCGTTGCTGACGTCCAATTCGGCGTTGGAGGTCGAAGAGTACGGCACCTGCGCCCAGTCCAGCGCCTACCTGACCGTCGATCAGTGCGTCAACGCCCTCAATTGCGTCTGCGACCGTTGCACGCTCGAGTACATGACCGCAACCCCAGGCGACGCGACCTGTACCTCGCCGCTCTTCCCGAACACTCCAATCCACCAAGACTGCAGTGGCCTACGCGCGATGGATGGCGGCGTCTTGCGCTACTGTGTGCGCGAGATCATCACCCAAAAGCCGTCGGTCGGCACCTGCGTCAACAACAGCGGTTTTGGTGAGTCGTGTGGCACCGTTGGCGTAGGGGGCATCGCTGACGTCAAACAGCTCGAAGGCGCCTACACAGGCTTTGTCTGGTCGAGCACCGAGAGCATGTGCCTCGAAGTGCTCCTCAACTGCATGAAGGACAACGCCGAGCTGATCGTCGAGGCGGAGCCCAAGCCGGGCAAGGCGAACGGGGCTCCCGACAACTGCGAACACGACTGCTGGCACTTCTGCCTCAACGACACCTACTGCAACGATCTCGGAGGAACGCTCTGTTTCAGCGATCTCTTCTGGGTCGACCCAGACAGACCAGGGCTCGATGAGGTTGTCTGCGGTGAGGACCAGCCGACCCACGTCTGTGGTGAGGACAAAAAGTGATGGGCGTTCAATGAGGAAGCTCTGGCTCAGAGAGCTGGCCGAATGGACGGGAATTCCAGCTTTGAACTCCCTCTCTTTGAGCCAGCATTGGATCGTTTTGCTCGCCGGTCTTGTGGCGACGCTCTTCGGTCTGGTTGCGGCGCGTCGAGTCGGCAAGAGTCAGCTTTTGTTGCTCTTCGTCGTTCTGGCGGGCTGCATCGGCGGGGCGCTGGTCGGACATTGGGTGGACTTGGCGTTCAGGCCAAGCGAGTTAATGAGCCACCCTCTGCGTCTGCTGCTCATCGCTTCTGGTGGCTTTAGTTCGCTGGGCGTCTACGCTGGCGCGACAGCCGCGGTCGTCCTCTTCCTGCGGTGGCGAGGGGAGAGTCTCTTGGAGATCCCTGACCTCTTGGCTCCTGGGTTGCTGGTGGGTGCGGCCATTGCGCGCATGGGGTGCCTGTTCAACGGCTGCGACTTCGGACGTGTCTCGGGTCAGGCCTGGTTGGGGTTGCGCTACCCCCGCGGCACTGCGGCTTTCTCCTACCTGGAGGACGCAGGCCTTGTGGGAGCGTACCACCAAGTGGGTCTGCCGATGCATCCCTTTCCTCTCTATGAGGCCGTTCCCACCTTGGTGCTCGGCTTGTCGGCCTGGTTCCTTCCCAACCTCTTTGGGCGCGGTGGCGGCCAACGGCTCGCCGGTTGCGCCATTGGCTACCTCGCCGTTCGCCTCGTCTCCGAGCACTACCGCGCAGACGCTTCGCCGGTGGTTGGCGGGCTGACGGCGATGCAGCTCCTCTGTTTGCTCGGCATAGGCATCTTCGGCTGGTTGTGGCTCAGGGGCCGGTCGAGCGGGAGCCCTGCTCACGACACATTGTTAGAGAGTCGCGCGAGCACACGAGCCTGCGCGCAACCCCTCTCATCTCAGGAGGTCAGACATGTCTGACTGGCGTCCAGCCATTCTCGCCGCCGTTTTGCTCGCGTTCGTGGTCGGGTTCACCTGCATGCATGCGTGCAACGAGGAGGAGACCGTCGACCTAGAGACCCTCGATAGTCGCGATCTGCTTGGTCTGAGCCCCGATTTCGTGGCCTCATTGGGTGGCCTCGAGCAGGCTGCGCTGCAACAGCGCCTAAAGGAGCTCCTCGTCATTCAATCTTCGGCGGGACATCCCCTTCCCGCGCTCGCCTTGGGCGAGGCCGCCGAGGCGTCGTGGAGTAGTCCCGACCTCATGATGGCCTTTGACGCCAACTTGGCAGAGGCGCAGCTCGAGCCCGGCCTCGTGCTCTCGGTACACACCACGGACTCTAGCCTGAGCGTCCGCACCTGCCTGCTCGATGCCACCTTGCTCGCCGAGCCCGTGGAAGCGACAGATGTCGAGGGTTGGTCGCGTGGCTGGACCGTCGACGATGGATTCGAGACCCATCCAGTTGGCGACGGCTTGACCGAAGCCGACGCGGTGCGGGCCCGCCTGGCGCGCTTGGAGGCGTGGATCGCCCAGTGCTCGGCGGACGACCCCGTGGACGTCTTTGGCGAGAAGGCCGGCCTGCGCATCAAACGTGCCGAGGGTGCTCCCTTTCTCTTGGCCTATTGGCCGCAGCGCGCCCAGATCGAACTCAACCCGTTGTTGTTGATGTTCTGGGAAGGTCAGGAGGTGGTCGAGGGGCCGCTCTACGGCTCAGTGAGTCCCAAGAGACTCCGGACACAGGCCGTTGCGCTGACGCTGAACATCACCCGCAACATGGACGAGTGCTCGGAGCAGATTTCGACTTATTGCTCCACCTGCGACACTTTGGACAAAGCACAGGGCAACGGCACCACCTGCAACGACCCGCTATTCCTCGAAGGGACGGTCTGGGAAAACTGCCAAGCGCTGCACTTTTCGGTCGAGCAGGGTTACTACCGATTCTGTCTGAACTACCACACGATCCAAACTGGAAACGCGCTTGTGACGTGCATGAGTGAGAAGGGACTTGCGGCGACCTGCGGTGTTGCAGCCGCCAGCACCGTTGCCGGACTCGAGACGAGTTTTGGGAGCTACATTGCGCCATCGACAGGCGTCGTCTGTCGGGCCGAGTTCGAAGATTGCATTCAGCAGATCCACTTCCACCAAGAGGCACCCAAACCAGACGATTCGAATTGGTGTGATTCCAGTAGTGACTGGCTTTGCGACAGCTATGAGTACTGTTGCGGCGGCGACTGCAACAACTAATGCGTTTGAGAGTTCACAAGAACAACAAGAAAGGAAGCGAAGATGGCAACTCGAAAGCAGTGGTGGATGGTCGCGATTCTGGGGGCGCTCTCGGCGTTTGGGGCCGCCTGCGGACCGGCGGAGCCTGGTGTGCTGGACAGCCCGTGTGCGGTGTTGAGCGACATCCACACCTCTCGTGGCACCGAGATTAGTGGCAACATGTCCATCGGCGGCCTCGACGAATACGGCTTTGGGCTCGACGACAAGGGCGAGATCAAGATTACCCCCGCACAGACGACGCCGTGTGGTCAGGAGATCTAGGCAAGCTGCAGGCGATCTGTCCGACTTGTGAAGTCCAGGGCGGAGCGGCCTGCCAGGAGCTGACCCAGAACATCTTCAAGACGCCGACTGAGGCGTGTGCCGTCTGTGGCGACTTGATCTGCAGCCCTGGAGAGGGAGTCGATAAGTGCCCATCGGATTGTGGCAGCGTCTGCGGCGACGACATCTGCAGCCCAGACGAGGGCGTCGACACCTGTCCCGCCGACTGCGGCGGCACCTGCGGCAACGGGACCTGTGAAGGCGGCGAGAGCCCCCAGAATTGTCCGCAAGATTGTGAAGTGACCTGCGGTAACGGGAACTGCAGCAATGGCGAAACAGGGCTTTTGCTCGATCCACAGAACCCCCCAGCGTTGTTCTGTCCGATGGACTGCTCGACCTGCGGAGATGACTACTGCACACTCTTCGAGAACGCCGTGACCTGCCCAGGGGATTGTGCGGATTGCGGGGACGGAATTTGTTCCGATCCGCTGGAGACCGCGACCGTCTGTGCTGTCGACTGTGCAGGGGTCTGCGTCGTCGATGGCACCTGCGATGCGGCTGCCGGCGAAGAGGCCGCGAATTGTCCTTTTGACTGCGACACCTGCGGCAACGATTACTGTGCGGCCAACGAAGACGTGGGTTCCTGCGCAAATGACTGCACGATCTGCGGCGACTCGGTCTGTGCCGGCGGCGAGCTGCCGACGACCTGTTCGAGGGACTGTTTCTGTGGCGATGGGATCTGCTCCACAACCGAAGACACGACGGCCTGTCCGGCCGATTGCACCTAGCGCTCTCGCAGCCGTCGCCTCGAACGCCGGGGCGACGGCCCCAAAGGCATCGGTATGAACACGCTCAGAACTCGTTGCCAGGGATGGCGGAGAGTCGCGCAAACCCGCAGGGTTGCGCGCCGCGCAAGATCCCGAGCAGGCTTCGCAGGCTTCGTCTTCGTCGTGCTCCTTTTCACAGGGTTGTCCTGCGAAAAGAAGGGGGGCGAACCCGGGGACGACCTCACCCCTTGTTGGAACTTCATCCAGTTACAGCGCCGTCTTGGCTCTCAAATTGGCAGCGACGTTCCCGGGGTCTATCGGCTGAATCAGTATGTGGTGGTCGATGGAGTGGTCCTGCCGCCCGATGTCATCACCTGCACGACGGAGATAGCGAGTCGGCTTCAGCAGGCCTGTGGCTTCTGCAACAAGAACTCGAAAGGTTGCGAAGGGCTGGTGCGGTCGATCTTCGAGTCGCCGCCGGGCTCCTGCAGCGCCTGCGGCGACCACATCTGCGTGACGGAGAGCGAAAACGAGCTCAGCTGTCCCTCGGACTGCGGAGCGGTCTGCGGCGACTTGGAGTGCTCGGAGAAGGATGGGGAGACCCGTGAGACCTGTCCGTTGGATTGCGACTCGGTTTGCGGCAACGGGCTCTGCAGCGCGTTCGAAGATCCTACAATCTGCCCCCAGGACTGTAACTACACCGTCGGCGACGGACTCTGCAGTCCTGGCGAAAACCCCGTCAAGAGCCGCATAGACTGCCAGCGCGACAGTTGCGGCGACGGCTACTGTCAGAGCTATGAGGACTCGTTGCTCTGCCCAGACGACTGCTGCGCGGGCGCGATCTGTCAGAACCGAGGCAACGATCAGTTCTTCTGCATAGACGAGCGCCAAGTCGGACGCTGTGTCCAACGTGGAGCAGGAGGCTGCCCGGAGCTCGAGATCAGCGAAGTCTGTGATGTGAGCTGCGGTCCCCATTGGGAGCCAGCCAGTGGGTATGTCGAAGGCTGCATGGTCTGCCCTGAATCCGTCTTCAACAACGATTCCCTCCCAGACAATGACCTGACGGTCTGCGAGCCAGGGGGCCCACCCACCTGCTCGCCTGCGGGCGAGCTCGAACTCTGCTTGCCATTGCCCGGCTTCCCCGGCTGTCATGCGCTCGAACGGGTCTCTTGCTCACCCAGCGACGCGGTATGGGCAGAGACCTCAGGTGACGGGTCGTTATTTAACTGTGTTCCGGGCGGTGGCTGCATGGATTGCCCAGAAGACTCGTGCCTGCCGCCGACCAAACGTTGCATGGGGACGACCACCCTCGAAAACTGCGTGATGGGGGCGGGCGAGACCTGCGGTCATTGGGAGTTCGAGGCCACCTGCGGTTCGGGCGAGTTCTGTAACCTCGCGGGTCGAGATGAGGTGGTCTGCGACTCGTGTTGTGGGGTTGGGACCAAGCAGTGTCAGGGCGGGACAACGATTCGAGAGTGCCTCAAGCCGGACGCTGACTGGTGCGGATACTGGTCGTCCGAGGCGGTGATGTGTGGGCCCAATCAGCGTTGCGATACTGACAGCAATGTCACCTGTGAAGATTGCTGCACCCCTTCCTCGGTGCGCTGCTCGGACACGTTGGCGACCATCGAGGTCTGCCAAGAAGCCGTCCCGTGGACAAACTGCGGACGCTGGCAGGTGCAGCAATACTGCGGTGGGGGCTCCCTTTGTGTCGACTGGACGCCCGCGGTTCCGACCTGCGAGGACTGCTGCAATCCCGGCGAGAATCGGTGTGAAGTGACCTTGACCCCTGGCATCACAGCGATCCGAACTTGCGAGCCCCGGCCAGCCCCGGCCGACCCGACCTGCGAAGGCTTCTGGAGCACGGCCACCGCTCCCTGTCCGTGGTGGATGACCTGTATGGACTCAGGGTCGATCATCGACGCTGAGCACGTCCAATGCGTCTGCCCCAACGCCGAATGCGTGGTGGGAACCTCCTACTGTGACCTGAATCTGTTGTGGGAGTGTCAGACCGTCGCGGGTTGCCCCAAACTGGTCTCGACGAACTGCCAAAGCTCCAGCCAATGGTGCATCGAAGACGGGGGGCCTCATTGTGGTTTTTAGCCAATGCACTTACGCCAGGGCAGCAGTGCTGCTGCTGGGACTCGCTAGTCTCGCGGGCTGCGACGACAAGGGCGAGTACTCCGATACGCTGGCGGCCTGCCCCAAGCTCACTCAGATCCAAAATGACTATGGCGCCACGATCGGCGGAAAATATGGGGGGGCCTCGCTCGACGAGTACCAATTCAAAGTGAAGGTCGTCGGCGACCGCAACCTAGTCGTCGTCCTGCCACCAAGCTCCGACCGCTGCGTCATGGACATCGCCAATCGTCTAAGCACCGTGTGTGACCTCTGTGAACGCTCGCCAGACAGCTGCCTCAACATCGTCGGCTCGGCCATGAATCTTCCGACCAGCTCGTGTTCGGTGTGTGGGGATAACGTCTGTTCAGGCGACGAGACGCGTGCGAACTGCGAGAATGATTGCCGCTGTGGCAACGACAACTGCGAGGCGGCCGTCGGAGAGAACGTGGAGAGCTGCCCAGTGGACTGTCGTGGAGGCTGCGGTGACGGCTACTGTGCCGAGCCCGCGGAGGCCTGCTCATGCGAAGGTCTGACCGACTGTGAGGTTTGCGAGGTTGACTGCTGTCGCACCATTTGTGGAGACCGGATCTGTAGCCTCGCTGCAGGCGAGAACATAGGGAATTGCGAGCCGGACTGCGGGCTCGGTGGCTGCGGTGATGGGCTCTGTATCGGCGAGACACTCGGCAGCTGCCCCTCCGATTGCACCGGTTTCACCTGCGGCGATAGTGTCTGCAACAGACCGGAGAATTGCTTCAACTGCCCTGAAGACTGCGCCGGAATTCCGCCTCAAGAAGGGGTCTCCAGCTGTCTCGACGGGATCTGCAGCGAATGTGAGATGTGGGAATGTGGTTACGACTGCCGCGACCGCGATTGGAGAATCTGCCTCACCACCGATGTGAACTGTTGCGGCAACGAAGTCTGCGAGGGTGACGAGAACCCCGCCAATTGCCCGACCGACTGTCCTTGGGGACGTGGCGCCACCTGCGGCGACGGCGCCTGCGATCCGTCGATCGGTGAGAGCTTCAGCAACTGTGGCCAAGACTGTGAGTTCGTGGCGTTCTGCGGGGACGGACTGTGTACCCATGGCGAGTACCTCACGTCCTGCGTCGATTGCGCCAATGCCTGCGATTGGGACGTGTCCTGTGTGCCTGGTTTGTCCTACTGCGGGCCGATGACGGCAGTCGACGGCGTCGACCACGAGACGCTGGTGAGCTGCGCACAAGCGGCCCGTTGCGCCCACAAAGAGCCCTGCGA
>PFUG01000071.1 GCA_002789955.1 Deltaproteobacteria bacterium CG_4_9_14_3_um_filter_63_12
GTGGCATTGGCGTCGGAGAAGATGCTTTCCCGCTCTGTGTTCTCTGTGCTCTCTGTGGTGAACTTCGGTGCGCTGCCAAGGGTTCCATAGAAGGCTAGGTGTGAAAGGAGGAGGTTGATGGTTGCATGTTGTCTGGCCTGAATTCGTCTACTTATTTTCCGGCGAGTCCTAAGGCGTTCAAATCAATAACAAATCTCTATCTGTTCCGGGCGGGGGGGCGCGAATGAGCACGGGCACGCTGAAAGGGCGCCATGGAAACGCCACGCTGATGGTCGACGCGGCGACTCTCGAAGCCAGCTGTGTGCGGCAAATCCGCGGCTTCTTGGACCATCCGGCGTTCACCAACCCTGTCGCCATCATGGCGGACTCCCACGCCGGTGCGGGCGCGGTCATTGGCTTCACCATGCGCATGACGCCCAAGGTGATCCCCAACGTCATCGGAGTGGACATCGGCTGCGGCATGGTCAGCCTGGAGCTGGGCTCTGACTTGCGCGTCGCACACGCCCAAGTCGACACCTTCGTTCGCGCCCATGTGCCCTTTGGTTTCCATCGCCATTCGCGCCCCCAGCTCGATCCCGAGACAGGCTTCCCCTGGGTCTTGCTGAACGAGCGCGCCGAGGCCGTCGTGGCGGTGTTGCAGCAGGAACTCGGCCTGAAGGCTAGACCGCCGAACTACTCTCTCGAGTGGCTCGACGCCAAGTGCGCTCAGCTTGGCGTCAAGCTCAATGCCGTGCTGACCTCGGTGGGCACGCTGGGCGGCGGGAACCACTTCATCGAGATCGGAGAGTCGGAGCGTACTGGTGCGCTTTGGGTGACCCTGCACACAGGCAGCCGCAATTTCGGGAAGCGAGTTGCTGAGTACTGGCAATGGCAGGCGGAAAAGCACCAGGCTGGCCACGGCAAAGAGAACTGGCTGGCGCAGGTCGCGGCGCTCAAGGCCCGGCTTGCGCCTGGCCCTGAGCTCGGCAAAGCGTTGGAGACCGCACGCTTGGCCCACGTCGAGGCCGGTGGCGGCGTGGCAAAAGGACTGGAGTGGCTCTCCGAGGAAGATCTGCCCGGCTACCTGTTCGACATGCTCTTCGCGCAGGTCTTTGCGTCGCTGAACCGCCAGACCATCGGTGAGATTCTGTTGCAGGCGCTGGGCGCCGAGGCGCGGGATCGCATCGAGTCGGTGCACAACTTCGTCGACTTCGACGACCTCATGCTCCGCAAGGGCGCCATCCGGGCGTACGCCGGCGAGCGCATGATCATCCCGTTCAACATGCGCGACGGCGTGCTGCTGTGCGAGGGACGTTCGGCCAGCGAGTGGAACTGTTCGGCGCCGCACGGGGCAGGGCGCGCCATGAGCCGAAGCGAGGCCCGGCGCACGCTGCAGGTGGACGCCTTCGTGGCCGAGATGGAGGGCATCTACTCGACCAGCGTGGGTGAGGCGACGCTGGACGAGGCGCCGGACGCCTACAAGGCTCCTGCGCTGATCGAGGCGGCCATCGCCGGCACAGCCGTGGTGGTCGACCGGCTGCGGCCCATTCACAACTTGAAAGCATCTGACGAGGACACGCAGTAGACAGAATAGATCCGTACACGGAGCGGCTTCGTAGCGACAAAACGAAACGTCGTGTCGGCAATCGTCGTGGTGACTCTACACCAGATATGGTTGCGTTCTCCGGCTCAAAACTAGTGTTTTGCCGGACTTATTGGAGGCAAGATGTTGAAGGTCTTCAAGGATTTCGTGCTGCGCGGCAATGTGATGGATCTGGCGGTGGCCGTCGTGATCGGTGTTGCCTTCAAGGCCATTGTGGACGCCTTTGTGGTGGCCATCGTCAACCCGCTGCTCGGCCTCCTGGTGGGCAAACCAAACTTCGACGATGCGTTCATCGTCAGTGGGCTGAAGTTCGGCATGGTGCTGACGGCCGTCCTCAACTTCGTGTTGATCGCGGCTGTGATCTACTTCATCCTCGTCGTGCCCATGAACAGGCTCATGGCAGCCACGAAGAAGAAGGAGGTGGCCGTGCCCGAGCCTCCGCCTCTGCCGCCTACCGAGAGCGAGAAGCTCTTGGCCGAGATTCGCGACCTGCTCAAGAAGAACAAAGGCTAGTTTTCGCGCAGAGCGGCGGAAACGCAGAGGGAGGGCCGGTCTTTCCTCGTCAGCCCAGGGCGGCCGCCGGCCGCCCCTATCCGGACAGCCATGATTGCTCGCGCCTCCCTCTCGCTTTTAGCGGCTCTGCTGTTGGTTCCGCAGCTCGCCGTTGCCCAAGACTTCGACAAGGTCGAGCTCGAGCGCACGCAGTTGGCCGATGGCCTCTACGTCCTCGAGGGCGCTGGCGGGAACCTCGGGTTGTGTACAGGGAAAGACGGCGCCTTCCTGATCGATGACCAGTTCGCGCCCCTGACCGACAAGATCAAAGCGTTCATCGCTGAGGTCACCGATCGCCAGATTCAGTTCTTGCTCAAACCCGACTGGCACCCCGATCACACCGGCAGCAGAAGGCGCTCGAGCTCATCGACGCCAAGGAGCGCATCGGAGAGCTCGTCGCCGAGGGCAAGAGCGAAGACGAGATCGCCGCCGCCGCCCCATGGCCGAGTTCCACGCGAAGTGGCAAGCGATTTCACGGGGCCGGAGCGCACTACTCGGTTCTTGGTGCAGGCGCCGGCTCACTCACTTCGGGCGACAGCGGTTGGAAGCCAAGACGTCCTGCACGACCTTATCCATCAGCCTCGCCTGCTCGCCGTTGGACGTGACTGGCTGCCACAAGCGATTGATCGCCTCATGCGCAAAGCAGAAGCAGCTCTCCATTTTCGTCGGGTCGTCGCTCTTCTTGGCCTCGAGCATACAGGGGACGGTCAGCGCGAAGATGAGGCCAGAGGAGACCGGGACGTCCTTCGCACCCGTGACGAACAAGCTCTTGGCTTGTTCTTCGCCTGGTTTGCCGATCAAGCCAACATTGGCATCAGTGACCTGGCGGCAATGGGCCTCCAGGTCCGCCGGCGGAGCCAACTTGCTCAACGTGACGTCGCTTTTACAGGCGCAAAAGAAGGTGGCTTCTGGACTTTGGTCCTTGTCCAAACAGAACTTCATGTCGGCGAGCAGGGTTTCCACAGCTGCCATCGAGACGGGGTTTTCGGTGGGGGCTTGTGTGGCTTCCTGCGTGGGCTTCGCGTCGGGGCTCGCCTGCTGTTCTGAGGCATCGGTCTTCTCGTCCTTCTTTTCTTCGGCCGGTTTTTGACAGCCCGCCAGAATAATGAGCACCAGCACACTGGTGATGAGAGCAGATGAGCGAGAAGGCATGACGAGCTCCTGTGGGTGCAGGTGAGGCTAAGCCACAACGCCTTCTAGACGCTGCGGGTCAGTTTCCACAAGGGGCGACTCGGCGTTTGAAGCGCTCCAGCGACTGCGGTAGATTGGCCCATTCACCTGTGTTCCCGCCTGGAGGCTGCCTTGAGACTTAGGCGTCGTCAGGAAACAACCTATCCATTTTAGCATCGCCAGAGGCGTGATGGCAGCGTCGGTCTGCTTCGACGATGCTGGGCATCGCCTGCATCGACCTCCTTTCCCTCCCACCTCTGACTTCGCCCAAATGCGCATTTTGTTCCCGGACGACGCCTTACCCAGATGAGGTCCCGACTGCTGAGCCTCGCTGTGCTGCCTCTGCTCTCGACCTGTGACGATGGAAACCGCTCCAACCAGGACCTTGCGGGTGAGCCCGACTCCGTGAGAGGTGGGGCCTACCCTCCCACTGCGTCTTCGTGCGGTCACAGAGCCCAACACAGAGAAACCGCCCTGGCGTCCAGCGAGCAAACCGAAAACCGAGGAGAGTCGTGACAAACTCCGCCCACCATCTCGTCGTCGAAGCCTGGGGCGAGACGCCCATGGACGCGCTCGAGCACCACATGCGCCTCGAGGCGCAGGCAATGCCTGGCCCTGCCGAGCTCGGCTCCGCGGACGTGCTTCTCCGAGTGCGCAGCTGTGCGGTCGGCTGGGTCGATCTGCTCATGAGCAGCGGCCAATACCAGCACATGGCGTCGCCGCCCTACACGCCCGGCCTCGAGTTCGCGGGCGAAGTGGTGTGGGCCGGCGCCGAGGTTCACGGGGTCCAGGTCGGCGACCGGGTTCTGGCCGACGGCATGCGGACCGGCCCTCGCTCTTCGGGGAAGTATCAGCGCTGGGGCGGCTTCGCGACCTTCGCGGTCATCCCCCAAGAAGCCGCCATCCCGCTCCCCAACGAGCTCTCTTACGACCAGGCGGTCAACCTCCTGGGCAACTATGAGACGGCCTACCACGCGCTGGTCCACCGCGGCCGACTGCAGGCGGGCGAGTGGGTCTTGATTCACGGCGCGACTGGTGCCACAGGGCTGGCGGCGGTGCACGTCGCCAAATTGCTGGGCGCCACCGTCATCGCGACGGGCCGCAGCCCCGACAAACTCGCCCAGCTCTTGGACCAAGGCGCCGACCATATAATAGAGACCAGCGACGGCGCAGGCGGTGTCCGCCGTTTCAGCAAAGAAGTGAAAGCGCTGACCGAAGGGAAGGGCGTTCACCTCGTCTGGGACGGCGTCGGTGGTCCGGTCTCCATCGAGAGCCTGCGCAGCATGAGATTCGGGGGTCGGTTCTGCATCGTCGGCTGGGCGGCGACGCCGTTCGTGGCCGCGGGCGCAGGGAAGGGCGGGGCGCCCAACGCCAACCAGCTGCCGACCAACCTCATCCAGATGAAGGGCCTCGATATTCTGGGCTGCCCGGCGGTCATCTCGACGCTGCACGACCCGCAGCTGCGACCGACGCGCCTGGCCTGGCTCTTGGAGCGAGTCGCCGACGGCAGTCTGCGTCCGCACGCAGGTCCCGGCTATGCGTTAGAAGACTATGCCGAGGCCCTGCGGGCGAAGTGGGAGAGTCGGTTCGTGGGCGGGTGTGTGATTCATCC
>PFUG01000541.1 GCA_002789955.1 Deltaproteobacteria bacterium CG_4_9_14_3_um_filter_63_12
GGGTGATTCGCGCTCGCCCGCCAGAAGAAACGCTAGGTTCACACCTCGACGATGAAGATCGACGAGATGTGTACAAACTCCAGTGCCCCCGGCAGCAAGCTGCCGCGGGTGAGCGGTCTCGAAGCGAGACCGCTGGCGTGCCTACGCGCGATCCCTTGACGGTGGCCCTCGTGGCGTTGCTCTATACGCTTCGCAGGAGAAGAGGGCGCGTCGGCCTCAGTCTGAACAAGAAACACCGAGTCAGGGCAACCATGGAATCGAAGTACGCACACGTCGCCGTCGCCTCTACCAACCAGACCGTCGGCGATTGGATTGGGAACGCGCGGCGGATCCGGGAAGTCATCGTCGAGGCGAAGTCCCGTGGAGTGCGGCTGCTGCTGCTTCCGGAGATGTGCATCCCCGGCTACAGCCTGGGCGACCGCCTACTGCGGGCGGGAACGGTGCGCCGCTCTTGGGACGTCTTGATGGCGTTGCGCGAGGAGACCGAGGGCATCGCGGTGGCTGTCGGCTTGCCGCTGCTCTACGAGGGGGTCCTCTTCAACGTCATGGGGGTGCTCGCCAACGGTGAGCTCTGTGGGCTGGTCGCCAAAGAGAATTTGGCGACGGGGGACGTCGAGTATGAGAACCGTTATTTCGAGCCGTGGCCGCATGAGCGGCTGGTGAGGTACGAAGGGCCCGACGGCGTCACGGCGCCCTTGGGCCAACAGATGTTCGAGCTTGCGGACTTGGGCACCATCGCCTTCGAGATCTGCGAGGACGCCTGGAAGGGCATTCGACCAGGTTCGACGTACGTCTTGGCCGGCGCCGACATTCTGCTCAATCCGTCGGCCTCGTGGTTCTGCATCGGCAAGCACGCCATCCGCCGACGCATGGTCACGCAGTCCAGCCAGGAGGACCACTGCGCCTACCTCTACGCCTCGTTGCTCGGCTGCGACGCGACGCGCCTCATCTTCGACGGCAGCACCTTCATCGCCGTCAACGGACAGATCCTGAAGGAGGGGCGACGCTTCGAGTTCGAGCACGACTGGGACCTGATTGAGCAGGTCATCGACATCGACGAGATCCGTCATATCCGCATGGAGGAGGGCTCTTGGCGAGAGCAGCACGCGCGGATGCAGACGGGAACCTACGGGTCTCGTCCGACCTGCATCAAGGTGCCCGGCACTTTCGCGACCTCGAAGCGGCCCGCACCTCCGGCTCCGTATTGGGTTCCGCTGCTCGAAGGGCACCCCGACCCGTCCCTGGCGCACCATGAGCAGCGAGGGTTGCGGGGCCACTCGATCAAGGCTCAGGACATCAACCACCTCGAGCTGGAGCTCTCCATTGCCCTCGCCCTGCGAGACTACCAACGCAAGACGCACGTTCCTGGCTTCTGCTTGGCCCTCTCCGGGGGCCGAGACAGCGCCATGGTCGCGCTCTTGGTGCACCGGATGTTTCGGCATCAGTTCCCTGGGCTCTCCGACGAAGCCTTGCGCGAGAAGGTTCGGGAGCACTTCATCTGCGCCTACATGGCCACCGAGAACTCGGGTCCGCAAACCCAGAGCGCCGCTCGCCAGGTTGCCAACGAGGTCGGCGCCCTCTTCTACGACGGGCAGATTCAGGGTGCCCTACAGGCGGCGACCGAGACCGTCGAGCGCATGACCGGCGACGAGTTCAGCTGGTCCAATCCCGCCCACGACGTCCCTCTGCAGAACATCCAGGCGCGGTTGCGGGGGATGCTCATCTGGACGGTCGCAAACCTGCACAACTATTTGCTCCTCGTGACGAGCAACAAGAGCGAGGCGGCGGTCGGGTATACGACCATGGACGGGGACACCAGCGGCGGGCTGGCGCCCATCGCCGATGTGCCCAAGAGCCTCGTCAGCCTGTGGCTAGATTGGGCCGGCCGCACCTACGACTACCCAGGTCTCAACGCCATCCTGGCCATGCAAGCCAGCGCCGAGCTGCGGCCTCCGGAGCGGGCGCAGACCGACGAGGATGACTTGATGCCCTTCTTCATCCTCGATCAGCTGATGTACCTGTTCGTGCAGTTGGCCCTCGATCCGACTCAGATCTTCTGTCGGCTCTGGCCATCGGTCTTCGAGCATTACCACGGACGAATTCGGCCCTTCGCCGAAGACATTCGCCGTTTCGTTCGCATGTTCTGTTTCGCGCAGTGGAAGCGCGAGCGCTTCGCCATCAGCTTCCGGGTCACGGCCTTCGACCTCGACCCGAAAGCGGGATTCCGCTTCCCGGCAGTCCAGGAGCCCTTCACCCAAGAGCTCCTCGAGCTCGTCGCTTTCGTCGAGCGCGTCGAGGCGCGAGAAGAGGTGCTCGAGCCCTCCCCCATCTTCTCGCCACAATAGTGCCGACAAACCGGAGCGAGGGGTGGGATTTGTCAGAGGAGGTCCGTTGTTGCATGATGGGCTGTCGAAACGGGTCCTGCGGTGCTCTTGCCGCGGACAGCAAGGCTGGCTTGCGTGGCCGGTCGAACCTCACGAGACGAACGGAATGGTAGGATGAGCGAAGCCGATTTCCGGCCCCCCAGGGACATGAAGGATGCGGCCGGACGAGTTCCGGATGGCACCATCATTGGTGGCAAGTACGAGATCCTTGGCTACGTCGCCGCCGGTGGCATGGGATTCATCTACCAATCGCGTGACCTGACGACCAATCAAGTGGTCGCGGTCAAGCTCATGCGCGAGCAGTTGCGACGAGACCAGCTCGCCGAAAAACGTTTCATCCGCGAAGCGCAGACGGTCAGCCGTCTAGACCACCCCAACACCATCAAGCTCCTCGACTTTGGTGCGAACGAGGCGGACGGGTTGCTCTACATCGCGATGGAGTGGCTCGAGGGCATGGACCTCGCCGAGATCCTCTTCACCAAAGGGGCGCTGAGCGTCCTCGAGACCGGCAAGGTCGCGACCCAGGTCGCGCAAGCCCTCGCCGAAGCTCACCTCAAGGGCATTGTTCACCGCGATCTCAAGCCAGAGAACATCTTCATCGTCGACGATGGCTCCGACGTGGGCGTCGTCAAGGTGCTCGACTTCGGCATCGCCAAGATTGTCATCGGACCGGCAGAGACTCAGATCACCCGTATCGGGATGGTCTGCGGCACGCCGGAGTTCATGGCCCCAGAGCAAGCTCGCGGCGAGGAGCTCGACGGCCGAGCAGACATCTATGCGCTCGGGTGCGTGATCTACACCATCCTTGCGAACCAGGTGCCGTTTACCTCCGACAATCCAGTCGGCATCGTCATGAAGCATCAGCTCGAGCCGTTCCCCGAGCTGCCCCCACACGTCCCCGATTCCCTCAAGGCGATCGTCGCCAAAGCCACGCAGAAAGACAAGAAGGACCGCTACAAAAGCGCCCAGCTCATGGCCGACGCGCTCGAATCGTTCGTCCGCACTCACACCCCGATCAAGGGAGTGATCGAAGAGGCGACCGTCGTCGATCTTCGCATCTCGGACCTTCCGGGCATGGGTGAAGACGCGGGTCTGCTTCCTTCTCCGTCGCGCATCGAGCTCAACTCAGGGATCGAGAGCAACGTCGCGGTGACCGCCAGAATGGCCGCGCCGAAACACGTCGCCTCGGCCACCTCGATGATCCCGCAAACCCAGGCGAGCAAACCCGGCCGCACTTCGAGGTCGAAACTCTACCTCCTCATCGCGGCCATTGCCGCCGTCATCTCACTGATTCTGCTGCTCGTTCTCGGCCTCGAGCTCTTGAACAAGCCCAAGCTCGAAGCCAAAGACGAGACCACCGCTGAGACCGTGCCGGCCGGCCCCACCACTGACGAGCCTGAGGTCGTCGACCCCATCGTCACCGACCTGGGCAGCCTGAGCATCGAGACCGTGCCCGCCGGTGCGACCATCATCGACGCCAATGGGCTCGTCCTCGGCACCACGCCTTACGAAGTCACCCTCGATGAGGCCCTCGATGAGGTCTACACCTTCACCTTGGAGGGCTACCAGCCCGTCAAGCGGGTCATCCAGGTCGCGCCAGGAGAGATGAAGCTCGAGACCGTGGCGTTGGTCAGGAAGGACACCGTCAGCTGCCTGTTCGAGACGGTTCCACCCGGCGCCACCCTCTCCGGTGAGGAAGGCAATGAGTTGGGCGTCAGTCCCGTCGAGCTCGAGGTTCCGCTGAGGTCCGAGCTCAAGCTCATCGCCACCATGGAAGGGTACAAGCCCTTGCGCGCTAAGCTCATCGGCCGAGACAACTGCAGCATGAAGGTGAGTCTCCGGGCCGAGGAGTGAACGCGCTCCCAACCGGACCAGTCGTAGGGGCGCAGCGTGCTGCGCCCTCCCGGACCAGTCGTAGGGGCGCAGCGTGCTGCGCCCTCCCACCCGCGCCAGTCGTAGGGGCGCAGCGTGCTGCGCCCTCCCAACCGCAATTTGCTCAGTAAGACAGCTCGCGCTTGAGCACTTGGTTCTCTTTCGAGCTCTTCTTGCGGCCGCTGTCGCTCATGGCTGCGGGGGTGGCCATCTGCGCTTCCGCGGCGCCGAAGGCATTCAGTTGCTTGTCGAGAACGTCGTTCTTGAGCCCCTTGTTCAGCGAACGGCTCTTCTGAAGCTGGGTGGCCATGGTCTTCTGGGCCGCTTCGACGCGTCCTTCGCCAAGCTGCTTGTTGGCTTCGGTCAGCGCGTCGGCGAGCGCGGCTTGCTCCACACGGGCGACGACTTGGCTGTCGAGGCCTTTCTCGATGAGCGTGGAGTCGTCGGTCAGCGCGGCCACCAGCGAACCCTCGAGGCGGCGTTGGGCTCCGGCTTTGATGTCCATGTAGTCCACCGAGAGGGAGGTGATCGCTCGGGTTTCGCCGGCGCTCGGTGCCGTCGAAATTTGGAACAGGACGGTCCGCTGGGAGAAGGCTGGCAGGTCACCGAGAGAGGCGACGACGACGTTTCCTTCGACCTTGAAGTCGCGGTCGAAGCCTTTCACGAAAGAGACCCCATCACCCAACCGGAAGGCCACGGTCACCTGCTTCGCGACGAGCTCGCGCAGCGTGCTCATCTCACTGGCCAAGGTCGTCGACAGCGAGGCGGGATCCTCGACGAAGTAGTGGTTGCCGTTGCCGCTGACGGCGATCTGGCTCATCAGCTCTTCGTTGTAGTCCAAGCCCACACCGATGGTGGTGACGGTGACGCCCTGCTGCTCGATGCTTCTGGCGAGGGTTCCGAGCTGGTCGCTGTCGGTGATTCCAGAGTTGGCCTGCCCGTCGGAGAACAGGATGATGCGTGAGACTCCGTCGCCGAAATCTGCGCTCTTCGCTTGCAGCCGACCCGACTCCAGGCCACAGGAGACACAGGTCCCGCCACCGACGTTGAGGTTCTCGATGGTCTGCTTGATGCGCGCTCGGCTGGTGGGGTTCACGACTGTGCTCGAGATGTCGACCATGGAGTCGCTGGAGTAGGTCACGAGCGAGAACCGGTCACCGTCCTGCATATTGTCCAGGACGAATCCAGCCGCCGCCTTGGCCTGCTGAATCCGGCTGCCCTGCATGGAGCCCGAGCGGTCGATGACCAGGGTGACGTTCGCGGGCAACCGCACCAACCCGGCGTTTGCGCCCGTCGTTGCCATTACCGAGACGTAGGTCTGCCCCGCGATGCCACGCTGCAGGTAGGCCGTGCCCAGTCGCGCGTCGATGGACACTGCGCCCGACATCAGGAACTGCGACGACGGCGTGCCTGACTGAACGACAGGCGCATCAGCGGGCTGTGCTTCGACGACTTGGGGCGTCTGCGCCGCCCCTTGCTCCCGCCCCTGCATGAAGAACCAGATCGTGTAGAGCGTACAGCTCGCCAGGACACCGACCAGAACTGCCAACATTGCCTTGCGTTTCATTTCTCTCCTCCTCTCGTGACCTCGTTCGAAACGCAGCACCTCTTCGTTCGATCTCAGTTTTGCCGACGAGCGACAAATGAGGGCTCAGCAGGGTGCGCTCATGGGGCCGATGAGCGGTAATTGTCGTTCTCCACCGTCTCTTGCAGGCACTCTGTGGTGGACTCCCGCCCAGAGCGAACACGTTTTTTTTGTGGGGTTCGTTTTGTGCGCGGGCGGCTCAGTCCTCTTCGGTCCCCTCCTTGCCCTCGCCCTCGAGGGGCTCGGCGACAGTCTCGTCCTCGCCGGGGATAGACGTGTCTTCTGACTCGAGAGGGCTCGCCTCGACGTCCGGGCTGCTCGCCTCGACGTCCGGGCTGCTCGCCTCGACGTCCGAACTGCTCGCCTCGACGTCCGGGCTGCTCGCCTCGACGTCCGAACTGCTCGCTTCGACGCTCGGAGGCTTCTCCTCGACGACGCTCGGACAGTTCTCCTCGCTCACAGCGCCCTCCGCAGCGCGCTTCGGTGCCATCAGTGCGCCTCGCAGCTCGAAGAGCGCGTTGGCGGTCTCTTGCACCAAGGGGTGTACGTCACCCGCGAACCTCAGTGCGGCGAGATGGGAGTGGTGCAGCAGGGGCATGAGCCGCAGGATCATGCCGGTCCCGTTGTAGGGATTGAGCACCAGCCCGTGACGCACAGTGTACGACGAGATCCAAGCGCTGATGGCCACTTCGTGCAAAACGGCCACTTCATTGGGACGACGGGTGACGATGGTGAGGATGTCTTGCTCGTTCAGTCTCGGGTTCGCGCAGAGCTTGGCGATCACCTGCGGATCGCCCTCGTAGACGAGCTTCTCGAGGTAGAGGCGATTGCCACCGCTGGCAAACGTCTTCTTCTGGCCCAAGCTGACTTCTCGGTCCCATTTCGGGGCGAACTGAGCTTGTTTCGTGGTCAGCTTGCGAAACGGCGGCGGGTCCAGGAACAGATGGCCTACGACGGTGTTGCGAAGCCGATGCAGAGACTCGTTGGCCGGCTCCTCCGAGCTGCTCGAGTGGGCGTAGAGGTAGATCTCGCGGAACTGCTCGTAGGTGGCCTCGGTGCGCTCGAGGGTCTGCATGCACCGAACGAAGGCGAGCACCGCGTCTTCACCGGGCGCGATTCCGATGAGCGCCCGCTCCACGAACGCCCCCACCAGCTCGAAAACGTCGGCAGGAGCGGACTCCATGACGGCAGTGCGGACGAGCACCACCCTCATCTGGGGTTCGACAATGTGCTGGAGCTTCTTGAGGAAAAAGTCTGTGTCCATCAGGGGACGAGCTCGGTCCCCAATAGGCGAACTTCGAACAGATAGTTCGGGGCGATCTCAAAGGGGGCGTTGCGCGTGAAGACCAGGATGAAGGGCATTGGTGTATTCGGCGGAACGTTCAGGCCGCTGCCCTGCGTGGCCAGCTCGTTAGCCCAGATGTCGATCTGGTCGGCGCGCTCGTAGCCGCTGTTGACGATGTAATCCAAGGTCGCGTCGGCTGAGTTGAGCTCGGTGGTGAGGTTTTCCGGCAGTACTGTCGTCGGACTGGTCAGCGCCAACTCCCCACCGGACGAGGTCTTGATGACCCCTTGGAGCTTGACGTTGCGGTAGGTCTTGTTCGAGGTGTTGGTGATGTTTCCGTAGAGGATGAGGATCGGCCGATCGTTGGCGAGCTGGATTCCGGTCGGCCTCGAGATGGCGGTGGTGAAGCTCGGCTTGTCGTCGTTGGACTTGATCGGCTCGAAGTCTGGCGCCGTCCGCTCAACCTCTTTCGCCTTGATCTCCATGGGCTCGCTGTCATTGAGTGTCACGTTGAGCGTGTCCATGATGCGCCCAAAGTGGAAGATGCCGTTGTTGCGAACCGAAGCGAAGATAATGACGACGTATCCCGCGATAAGGATCAGCAGGACCAAGATCAGGAACCAGCGGCCCCGGTTGGGCAACTTGGTGCCCTCGGGCAGCTCGTCGATGCCGCCGGCGTAGGCGGCTGGAGCGTTGTAGCGGTCGTCGTCGTAGTCGGCTGCGTCTTCGTCGTAGCGCTCCTCCCCACCGGGTTGAGCAGCAACCGGAGCGGCTGAGGCTATCATCATGGGCTGCTGCATCATGGGCTGCTGCATCATGGGCTGCTGCATCATGG
>PFUG01000063.1 GCA_002789955.1 Deltaproteobacteria bacterium CG_4_9_14_3_um_filter_63_12
CTTCGCCAGGGCCGCGATGGCAGGCTCGGCCCCTCCGGCGCAGACCAAGCCGAGTCGGTCAGCCGATAGCTCCTGATAGCGGTTTAGAGACAGCGCCAGCAGGCCGAGGCGGCTGTTCTCGAGCGCGGCGAGGCGGTTGAGCTCGGGGACGCTCGAGGTGTGGCCAAAGAGCTGATGGCCAAGCTCGTGGCCAACGACAAAGCGCAGCTGAGGGGCGCTGAAGTCCTCGAGGATATCGGCGCTTACTGTGAGCACGTACCCCGCGTCGATGGGATCGTGAGCAATGGTCGCTTGGTAGCCAGCTTCGGAACGGACGTAAATGCTTTCGATGGTGGGCAGGCCGAGGGCCGCGAACGACACGTCTCCGAGCATCCTATGGCACTGGTCCGAGCCGAGGCGGAGACAGCAGTTTTCGACAAGTCCGCGCGGGCCGAACGATGCCCGAGTCGAATCCGCGAACAGCTCACTCGCCATCGCAAGGCGCGCCGCAAGCTCGGCCTCGGCGGGGTGGCGCAGTCGCTCGACGGTTAGCGGACCGTCGGGGTTCTCGACTTCGTGTTCCACAGTGCTGAGCTTCAACATGCTTCGCTCCTTTGGGCTGGCGTGAGCGTGGCGGCGTCGTGACCGTGAAGGTCCCCTCCTGAGTGTTGAGATGACCTTCAGAGGGTGAACGTGCCGGACTGGTCACCTGTCCGGCTTTTTCTTGCGGACGATGTGCAGCGCCATTGCTGATAAGGGTTCACGGTCGCCGACGCGTTGGGCCTGGACGCCGTGCTTGCGAAGCTGAATGGGGGTTCTTCATCGCCTCCAGTTCGCCCCCCTCCCGAGGGGTCGAAAGGTGAGTTGATTGACCTTTTGACCCCTCGGGAGGGGTCGGGGGTTGCGGCAACGAATTGGAGCTGTGCAGCATGTGCGGGGCTCGCCGCCAGCCAACCGCCTCGCACCAGAACCGAAAGTGGCCCTCACCAAGCATGGACCGCGGCCCTCACCCGTAGCAATGGGGCCGCTTCTCGCCTCAAAGAAAGGGCAGTCAATGTAATGTTAGTGGCCGCCCGAGGTGAACCGAGCCTCACCGATCTTCATCGTGCTTGAGCTCCCGGTAGACCGTGATACGGTAGCGGCGCGTCCGAGGTGGGCGCGAGGTCCGCCAGCTGCACGTCGCCGATCACTCGGCGAGGCTCCTCGGCAAGCTTCAGGCCGACCTGAAACACGCCGGCTTCGCCGTGAGGGCATCAACTTCTGGCTGTAGGTGGCGCTATGAGCACTTCGACAAGAGCCGCGATGGCAAGAGACTGGGAACAAGACTTTCGCCTGTGGGGCCGCCCGCCGGGGACGACCGAGGCCGAGAGAAGCGACAACGCCGTACGGGTCGTCCAGAACGCGGTTCGCTCCTACGCCGCTTTTAGCACCAGGAATCTCAGGGTCTTTGCTCAGGGCTCCTACCGGAATGGGACCAACGTTCGCAAGGATAGCGACGTCGATGTGTGCGTTTGCTGCATGGACGTTTGTTTCGCCGACTACTTGGATGGAGTCACGAGCAGCGACACCAGGCTCGGCAGTGCAAATTACACCTACGCGCAGTTCAAAGGCGACGTTGAAGCTGCGCTCCGAGCCTATCTCGGCGCGAAAAGCGTGACCCGTGGCGACAAGGCGATCGACCTGCACGAGAACAGCTACCGCGTCGAGGCCGACGTCGTGCCGACGTTCGAACATCGAAGGTACTACCGTGACGGGTTTGGGCAGGTCAGGTACTTGTCGGGAACAGAGCTGCATCCCGATAAGGGCGGGCGCGTCATCAACTGGCCGGAGCAGAACTACCGCAACGGCACGAACAAGAACCAAAACACATCAAAGCGATACAAGATGATGGTTCGGATTCTGAAGCGGCTGCGCAACGAGATGGAAAATGCAGGTCGGCCCGAGGCGAAGCCGATCTCATCGTACCTGCTCGAGTGCCTGGTCTGGAACGTCCCCGACTTACGTTTCGGGAACAAGACCTACTGCGCCGACGTGACGAGCATTCTGGGCTACTTGTACTCGGCGACCGAGAAGGACGAGAACTGCAAGGAGTGGCGTGAAGTCAACGAACTCAAGTACCTGTTTCAACCTTCGCAGCCATGGACAAGAGAGCAGGCGAGAAAGTTCGTCTTGGGCGCTTGGAGTTATGTAGGGGTGCTCAAATGATCTCACGACTTCACTTGAGCACCCTTCTCATCGCTGCGGCCGCAATCAGTGGGCTTATACTCTTCATCAGCGGCGTCGCGGTCAAGGTCGAGTGGCTCACGTCGATGTCCGCGACCATTGCCTCGATGTCACTGTTGCTCCTCGCCTTCCAACATTGGGCCTGGAAGTGGCGGTGGCTTCACGGCTGGTTCGTCGAGAAACCGAACCTGAACGGCACCTGGCGAGTGAGGCTGAAGAGCAACTGGCCGGACCCGAACACTGGCCAAACGGTCCCTGAGAAGATTGGATACCTGGCCGTCCGACAGAAGTACTCGCACTTGAGTCTGCGCCTGATGACTGACGAGTCGAGCTCCGAACTCGTGGGCTCCTCAATTCATCGCGCAGAAGACGGCGTCTACAGGGTTTCCGGCGTCTACCGCAATGAGCCCCAGCTTGCGGCGCGAGAACGTAGTCCCATCCACTATGGAGCAGTTCTCCTTGACGTCGAAGGCGATCCGCCAAGCGGATTGGCAGGTCAATACTGGACCGACCGCAACACCGCGGGAGAGCTGCAGGGCCGAAACCGCGTGGACGCGCACTGTGCCAGCTTTGCTGAGGCAGAGAAGGTCTTCGCGAAGCCAAAGGAAGGTCACAGCGCTGGTGCTGGGACCGAGCAATCTGGAGAATCTCATGGAGCGTCAGCGGGCCCCAAGCCGACCTCGGAGGATGCATGAGTCGGAAGACGATCACGTTGTTCATGTGGGGCTATCAGGTCTACTACCGTGTTGTTGTTCAACTTCGAATGAACAACGTGCTCGAAGAGCTTGGGGTGGCGGGCGCTGGAGCCGAATGTCTGTTGGTCGGAGCGAAGATACCCGGAGAGTCGAAGCCCTACGAGGTGTGTGTGGAGCCCGAAGACGGGAAGTGGCCACTGGCCATTTTCGATGGTCTTTTGACTGCGATCGAGTCCGAGGTCCGGGACCATCCGTTGCGAAACATATGGTACGGCGACGAGCCGAGCATGCGCGACAAGCCGGAGAACATCCGACGCGATTCGGTACGCAAGGCCGTGCAGAGCGCTCTCGCGACCTACGACAGCGAGAACGATGTCCGCTCGTTCGCTGGTGAACCTGCGCGTGTGGGGGGGTACTACATCGTCCCGGTGCTCCAGCTGCCGGACGGGCTCTTTCACCGGTTCAAGCCGCTCGAGCCGATCACGGACGCAAGCCCAAGCCTGATTCACTCTGCGGTGGCGCAGGTCTTGCGCGATGCCCATGACGAGTTGCTGCGCCCTGACCCTGGCCGCGGCCTGATCGGTCGCTCACGCTCGGCGGACGACATCGTTCGTCGAGCTGCGGCCGATTTCATGCACACACCCGCTCTCGCTATCGGCACCCAGAACTTTGACGGGGCAGATCTCTTCGAGAGGTTCAACCTCATCTCCTCGTTGATGTACGAGGGTACAGAGGGCACAGGCCGAATGTTGCTGGCGAATCCCGACGGCCCATCTGTGAATGTCCTTCTCGAACTCTCAGAGCCAGTGCCTTTTCGGCAACCGAGATGGGCAAGGAAGGTGCTACAGATGGCGTCCTCGGAGACCGCGCTCATCGCAGACTGCGAAGACATCCTCGGTCTCGGGACTATTGCCGACGGTTTCGATCCATGGACAACTCAGAACGTGTTCACGGTCGAGTTCCACGGCCACTACCACTGGAGCCTCTGCTGTGGCGAGGAGGTCTTGCTTGTCAGTCGATTCGGGGCTCCCTCCCTGCCGCAGGAGAGGTTTCCTCGGCATCGCCTCATCGACACCTTCCGCAGGCTCTTTGACGAAGCTACGAATGAAGACGTGGAGGCCTTCATCGTCCTGTTCGACACCGCGGTGGCCCAGCACCACGGGAGTATGTTGGTTGTCGCACGGGATGCGGCCGACGAAGCCGATCGGCTGCGCGGGCAAGGCACGCGAATCGCACCGGTGAAGCTCACGTCCCAACTCTATCGCCATGTGAGCGACATTGATGGGACGATTCTCGTGGATCCGCACTGCGTCTGTCACGCGATCGGCGTAATCCTCGATGGTGCCGCACGCCCAGAGTGCACACCCTCTCGAGGCTCGAGATACAACTCGGGCATTCGCTACGTGAGAGCGTCCGATATTCCTCGCATGGCGGTCGTCGTGTCCGACGACCACACGGTTGATGTCATCCCCGTTCTGAGGTCGCGGATAGCGCGAGCAGCGGTCGAGGAGCAGATTGCGGCGCTGGAGTCCTCGAGCCGCGACAACTACCACTCAGCGATCAACTGGTTGGACGGCCACCGATTCTACCTGAACCAAGCCCAGTGCGATCGCGTGAATGCCGCACTTGAGAGGATACGCCGCGAGCCCATGGAGGTCGGATCGGTCATGATTGATTGGCGAGAGTTCGAACCGAATCCCGGGCTGACCGACGACTACTTCGAGAACGACGAGTGATGGGTTGACGCCCGCACCACTTCGGCGCGCCCCCCCCAGGTTCACCTCAACGCGGCAAACATTCCTCATTGATTGCCCACATGATTCATCTGCTCCCCACGCATCACAACGCACAAATCCTCTTGCCATCAAACGGCTCGCGGTCTAACCTGGCG
>PFUG01000560.1 GCA_002789955.1 Deltaproteobacteria bacterium CG_4_9_14_3_um_filter_63_12
TCGACGCCCGTTTGGCTGGGGATACCGTGGCGACGAGCTGTCAGACCTCGAGCCCGGTGAGCTGTCAGGGCACGCCGTAGCCCCAGTGACGCAGGAGTTGAAGCCCGCCGTTGGTTCACGGCGGGCTTCTTTTGTTTTCGGGGTTCAGCGGATGGCGGCCAGCACGATGAGTATGGCGACGATGGCGCCTACGACGGCAATGGCGTAGGTCAAGCCACGGGAGGCTTGCGGCGGCTGGACACCAGGAACAACGACCATTCCCGCCATGCCATATTGCATTCTGGTGCCCGCCTCGTGCAGGGCTCTGGCGCTCGAGTCATCGAGGAAATCGGCGAGGTTGGAGGGCGTGCGGGGCTGGTCTTCGTCGTCGCTGTCGGTGGGGAGCTGCGAGAGGTCCGGGAGCACCTTTGCGGCGACTGACGGGTTCGTGCCGAAGGGGCTCACGATGCGAGTTGAGGACTGTCCCTCGACGTAGGCAGTCGCCTCGGCTTCGGATTCCAACGCGAAATCGGGAAGAGCCATCGCGGCGAGCACGGACTGGACGCCGCTGATTCGGGGCGATGGCACGACCCTCGTTTGTTCGGCTGCTGCGAGCGTATTGTTGGCCTCAGGAAACCCAGGCGAGACCGCTGGCTGTGGCCCCGTTGCGTGCAGGGCCTCGAGCTCCACCTCAGCGAGGGCCTTGGTCTTCTCTTCGGGTTCTTCCTGCGACAGGTCTTGGAGCTTGTCGAGTTTCGATTTCGAGGGCGGTTTCAGTACCGCGGCGAGTGCGCGCTGTGGAGTGGCTTGCTTGGCCTCGTCAATGACCCCACCCCAGTCGACTTCGTCTGGCTCCGAATCGAAGTCGTCGAGAAGTCCATCCCAATCAATGCCTTTGTTCTGCTCGTTCATGGCTTTGCGCAAGGTCTAGTGTGCATTGAGTCGCACGGTCACTTTCACGGTTGCGTCAGAGGAGGTTGGGCGAGGATACGCGGTCGTCGCGACCACTTTCTCCCAGCAGGAGTTGAGACCGGCGTTGCCCTCGCCGGTGAGCTTCACGTCGCGTGGGCTGCCCGAGGAGGTGATCACAAAGGCAAGGTCGACTTTGCCTTCGAACTCCTGATTGGCGAATTCCTTCTTGTAGCAGCTCAGGAAGGCACTCTCGAAGCCCTTTACCGTATCGCGGACGGTGTTTTGGTCGATGACTCCATTCACCCGCGGAGACCCGACCTTCACCGAGAGCTCGACCTTTGTGGGTTCGGGTGTCTTGGCGGTGGGTTTCGGTGCTTCGACCGGGGGAGTGGTGACAGGAGGCTCTTCCTGTTTTCTTGCTGCGACGACGGGCACAGTTTCCTTGATTGGAGCGGCCGGCTCGACCGGAGCTGAGGTTTCCTTCGGCGCAGGAGCCGTCTCCTTCTTGACCTCCGGCACGGACAGCGTTGCGACGAGGTCGCCCTCGGGCTCTTCCGCGCTCGCTGAATCGCTCGGTCTGCGGACCTTTCTCTTCTTGGGGTCCTTCACGAGAGGCTGAGCGGCGATCAGTGGGACAGGCTCCTCGAGGGCCGCAACCGTTGTGGAGACGTCTTTGTGGGTCAACGTGCGAAGCTCTCCCGAGCTCAGGGTCAGAATCTCGTTGACCACGACCGTTCCGTTTTGGGAGAGCTGCGCGGTGACGGGATGAGAAGCCACCACGGGGTGATTGATGATGGGGGTGGTGCCGACGAGTTTGCCGTCTACATGGAGCTCGCAGGGATCCGGTGTGCATGTCGCGGCGAGGTAGCCTTGACTGGTGGGGTCGAGGGTGATGTCCAGGTCCTGGTTGCTCGTGTCAGCGAAACTCACCCGCTGGGCATGAGGAGCAAAACCAGGCAACGTCACCACGACAGAGTGCTCAGCGCCGACCCAGAGCCCCGTAAGCACCACTGGGGTCTGCTCCGCCACGGGGGTTCCGTCGACCGAAACCGCCGCACCTGGGGGCTCGCTCTTCACCACGAGGGTCCCAGCCTCATCCGATCGCACGAGGATCGCGTGCACGCTGGCTGAGCCATCGTCGGCATTGACGGCCTGATGATAGGGCTTGTAGCCCAGACGTTTGACTACGATGTTGCGTGTGGCTCCCGCCGTGAGTTCGAGTTGGACGGGGGTTGTACCAAGGGGTTCGCCGTCGACGACCACTTGCGCCTCGCCGGGCTCACTCGTGATGACAATCGTTCGTGTCTCGGGGGCGCGGGTCAGGAGGTAAGCCGCGACTCCTCCGGCCATGAGCAGCACGAAGAGAATCAAGAGTGGGACGAGCTGGCTCTTGGGTTGTTGCTGGAGCACCTGGGATTGGGACGGAAACGAGCCCACATTCGAGAACGAGGCGGGCGTGGTCATCTGACCGGGCCCAAACGCATCACCGGAGAACGTCGAGGCGGAGACTTGGGAGATGGACTGCACACCGAGGCCACTTTGCCCATAGCCGGGTAGAGCCGAACTCCCATCGCCGGCCTGTGCGACCACCTTGGCCAGTTGCTTTCGGCGTTTGCTGAAGTGAGTCTTCATCAGCTCGCGGATGTGCTTTTCCAGCCCGTAGCCAGGGTCGTCCTTGGCGAGATAGCCGTTCAGAGCGTTGGCAAAGGCATGGGCATCTTCGAAGCGCTCGTCGGGATCACTGCAGGTGGCCTTGCGCACAATCGCGTCCAGCTCAGGGTCGCATTCGACGAAAGCCGACGGCGGTTCGAGCTCTGTGGTCGTGATGGTGTGGAGCAACGCCATCTCGTTCTCGGCCGTAAAGGCTCGCTTGCCAGTCAAGAGCTGCCACAACACGACCCCCAGCGAGAAGATGTCGGAGCGCCCGTCAAGAGGTTCAGCCCGCGCTTGCTCGGGTGAGAGGTAGGCGAACTTCCCCTTCACCGTCCCAGCCTTGGTCTGCACTTGTGCCGTCGAGACCTTCGCGATCCCGAAGTCGAGCAGCTTCACAGTCCCGTCGTGTGTGAGCATGATGTTCGAGGGGCTCACGTCACGATGCACCAAGTGCAGCGGAGCCCCCTCGAGATTGGTTAGGGTGTGGGCATAGTGCAGGGCATTGGCCACCTCGCGACACACCGCGACCGCGAGTGAGCGCGGAACTCGGTCTCCTTCATCGCCAGCGATGGAACGGGTCACTCGGCTCAGCGACTCTCCATTCACGAACTCCATCGCCATGTAGACCAGACCGTCGTTCTCTCCCACGTCGAAGGTCTGCACGATGTTGGGGTGGCTCAACAGGGCGCTGGTCCGAGCCTCCGCGAAGAACATCTCGCGAAACCCGGGCTCGTTGGAGAGTTCGTCTCGGAGCAGCTTCAGGGCGACGAGCTTGTCGAAGCCATGGGCCCCGGTTTGGCGGGCAACAAAAATCTCGGCCATCCCACCGGTCGCCCAGCGACACAGCACATTGTAGCGACCAAACAACGCCCCTGGCGTTCCCGCCGTCGGCGACACCGAACTTAGTGGCTCGCGCAAACCTCCCCCCTTGAATTCTTCCGCCAATCCGTGTCCCGTTCAGTCCAACGACGGGAGCAATTGACGCATCACGTGGATTGGATCATTACCGAAGTGTCGAAGAGGAAAGTTCCGATGAGAGCAGTGGGCCCAAGAATCAGGAGGTCACGGTGAGCACTTCTCAAAAGATGAGATGGGGGTTGGCCCTGCTGCTTGCGGCGGTTGCTTTCGCATCCTGCGACGACGCCAGTAACAACACGAGCGATACGCACTCAAACGACGTTCCGATCACCGATGCTGAGAATCTAGACGAGATAAGTGGCGAGGGTGACAGCATGGACCCGGAGTTGACCTTGCTCGATACGATCAACCTGCTGATTGTCGCGGAAACAGAGGCCAACACGCTCTTTTGCCAGTGTGGTGGCGACCTGGGTTCGGGCTTCTGCGTGGCGTCTCCGAACCGCTGCTACCCCACGCCCGCATCGTGTGAGTCCGACAAGAATCAGGAGCTCCCCACCGACGCTCAGTGCATGGTCAACGCCGTCAACTTGAACCCCAACATCGCCGTTGCGGCGGTGCAGTGCATTCTGGATGGCGCCCTGAACTACAAGAATTGCCTGCAGCAGAGCAGCTGCAGCGCCCTCTCCGTCGACACCTGTGTCAAGGGTTGGGAGCAACACCTGGCGGTCTGCGCCAGCTTCCCGCCCGAGGTCGAGACCGCGATGGCTCAATGCCCCTGAGCTTCGGCGCTAGGAAAAACGCGCAGAGGGAGCCGCTGGACTCCTCTGCGCGTTTTCGACGACTGAAGGCTACTGGCAGCTGCCCCCCACCGGCACGCACTGCGTCGCCGTGATGACGTTCGAGCCAGCGGCGGCCACCTTGCTGCAGGCGTAGCCACCCGGACATCCGGTGGTGTCGGTGCAGGCGACGCCGCAGGTCGAGGCGCCACTGAGGGGCTTGACGCAAAGGTTAAGGTTGTCGCTGCCTGGGCACTCGGTGTTCGAGCGACAGACGTTGCAGAGCGTGCTCTCGACGGCGTGAACGCCCAGGCTGTGGTTGGAGTGTCCAAGAGCGGATGAGAAACCTAGCGTTTTTCTAGGGACACCAACGACTCGACCCGATCCTCACAATATCGCTGGAGCCCAATGAACTCGACGGC
>PFUG01000034.1 GCA_002789955.1 Deltaproteobacteria bacterium CG_4_9_14_3_um_filter_63_12
GCCGGCCTGCACGCACGGATTGCGGCGCAACAAAGAGCAAATGGCGAGGCTTGGGCCTCTATCGCAACAGGCTCGGGCAGTCCGAATGCGCTCTAGGACTCATGCCGGCGAGCCGCCGGCGCTCCCGGTCGCGATTCTCTCCATCACAACAGGCTCGTTTCTGGAGAGGAGGCCGAAGATGGCGTCACCACGTACAAAAGACAACACCCTCGAAGCGGAAAGAGGGGAGGTCCGCCTTCTGCGGCCATTGCGGAGTTTGTGGTGGTCGTAACCTGGGTCGGTCCCCTCTTCGTTCCCTCGACCTCGGGGCGCGCGCGGGTCGACAGCCTCACGCAGGTTGAGCCTGAAGACGACCCGTCGGACGCCGTCGTCGAGTCGCTGGGCGCGCGGGTCGGCGCGACCGCCGAGCTGCCTAAGGGCTTCGCCTTTCCTGGTTTCGTCGACGCTCACGCCCACTTGGGGCGCCTGGGCATGGCTCCCGATTCCATCAGGCTCGAGGGCGACGAGAGCCTCTCCGCGCTGCGCCGCAAGCTGCACGGCCCAGTCACGCCGGACGCCTGGCTCGTGGGGTATGGCTGGAGGACCTTGACGGTCGACACAGCTCCCACCTCGCACCTCGATCCCACCCAGCATCCCGAGCCGCGGCGGGTTCTTGACGAGCTGCGGTCCGACGTGCCCATCGCCTTGACCCGTGCGGACGGCCACGCCTTGTGGGTCAACTCTTTGGGACTGCGCTGCGCTGGCATCGAGCGCCAAACCGCAGACCCGCCCGGCGGCTGGCTCGGGCGTGGGCGCGACGGTGAGCCAAACGGCCTCTTGGTCGACTCGGCCATGGAGTTGGTGCGGGCCCACATCCCGCCGGTTCGTGACGCCGCGCTCGACGCCATGGTCCTCGAGGAGGCTGGGTGCTTCCATCGGACCGGCGTGACCTGCGTCCACGAGATGGTCGTCGATGCCCAGCTGTTTGCAAGTCTGCGTCGTTTGGAGCAAGGCAGGACCTTGCCCTTGCGGGTGCGGGCGTTCATCTACCCAGAGCCCGACGCGCTCGCCATGCTGCCCGAACGCAAGGTGGCCCCATCTCCGGCGCGGTTGGGGGTGCGTGGCCTGAAGCTCTTTGCCGACGGCGCTTTGGGCTCTGGTGGGGCGAGGTTGAGCACGGGCGGAGGCGTACAGCCAGACTCCGCCAGCCGGTTTCGGGCGGTCATCGACAAGGCCCAGAGGGAAGGCTGGCAAGTGGCTGTCCACGCCATCGGAGACGTGGCCGTTCGAGACGCCGTCGACGCCTTGCAGGTTGCGCCGCCGGGCGCCCGCTGGCGAGTCGAGCACGTGCAGGTCGCGCAGCCCAGCGAGCTGCGCCGCATGGCGGCCCTGGGACTGTGCGCCAGCGTGCAACCGCTGCACGCCCTGAGCGACTTGCCTTGGGCGCAGCGCACGTTGGCTCCCGAGCTCCTTGTGCACGCCTACCCTTGGCGGGCGCTGCGCCGGGCTGGCGTGCGGTTTGGCTTTGGCTCCGACCACCCCATCGAGACGAGTCAGGCGGCGACGACGTTATGGGGTGCGACGATGCGACAGACCGAGGCCGGAGTGCAGTTGCCAGGAGAGGCGCAGCGGTTGGACCGGCGCGATGCCCTCTGGGCATTAACCGGGGGCGCGGCGAGTTTGACCTTTGACGAGCCCTGGCTGGGTCAGCTGTGGCCGGGGTTTCGGGCCGATTTCTCGGTTTGGGACACCGACCTGAGCGCCTGCACGCCGCAGTCGCTGTTGACGGCTCGCTGTCTCGCGACCGTCGTGGCTGGTCGTTTGGTCTGGGAACGGTAAGAATTGCCGAGCGGACGACCGATTTTCGCGGTACAGCTGATTGAAATGACGCGCAGAATCGGTCGTGGTAAGCGAGGCAATACCCCCCAAATGGACCCACTATGCCTGTCTTCGCTCTGACCCAAGAGATCTTCTTTCCGTCCCCCGAACTCGCCAGCCCAGAGGGGTTGCTCGCCGTGGGCGGGGATCTGCAGCCCGAGCGCTTACTTCTGGCCTACGCGTCCGGCATCTTCCCGTGGCCGGTGGAAGGGATGCCGCTGTTGTGGCACTCGCCGGATCCGCGCATGGTCCTGACCACCGGCACAGCGAAGATCAGTCGCAGTCTGCGCAAGACGCTGCGGCAAGGGATCTTTCGGGTCACCCTCGACCAGGCTTTTGACGAGGTGATCACCGCTTGTGCGTCGATCCATCGACCCCGGCAAGGAGGCACGTGGATCATCGAGGAGATGTTGGAGGCCTACAAGAACCTGCACGTCTTGGGGTTTGCACACTCCATCGAGGCCTGGCGGGGCTCGGACTTGGTCGGGGGGCTCTACGGGGTGTCGTTGGGGACGGTGTTCTACGGGGAGTCGATGTTTGCGCGGGAGACCGACGCGTCCAAGGTGGCGTTCGCGACGCTCCTGCGACAGCTCGAGGTGTGGGGCATCCACCTCATCGACTGTCAGGTCTACACGCCGCACCTGGCCAGCTTCGGCGCCACAGAGTGGCCGCGGCGACGGTTTTTGGCCGAGCTGCGCGGCTGCATTCGGCAGCCGACGCGCAGCGGACCGTGGGAGTTCGACAAGGACCTCGTCGTCGTCGAGTAGAGAGGTCAGACCTGCTCTTTGGCCAACAACGTGAACTCGATGGGGTTGGGCAACGAGGGCAACTTAATGCGCTTCTGGACCTCGCCGACTCCCTCGCAGAGAGTGGTCTCGACGACCATCTCTTGGGCCTCGGGCTGTTCGGGGTTGGAAAAACGCGCCTTGTGTAGGATGCAGCCCTCGAAGTTGCCGGCCGGCGTCTCGAGCACACCTTCGCTGCGCTCGACGTGCATCGTCACGCGGCTTCCCTTGGCGTTGTGGACCGAGAAGGCGACGCCGAAGCGCACGGGGAAGCGCACGGCGGGGAGCAGCTCGCCGCCGTAGCTCAATGAGAGGCCAGTGGGGTCGACGCGATAGAGCTCGGGCCCGCCCTCCTGAGCGTAGGTCGAGACCAAACCCTCCTGGGTCGCCTCGACGAAGGTCCAAGACTCCTGTCCGACGCTCTTTCCGACGCGTCGCTCGAAGGTTCTAGAGCGGCCGACTTTGAGGCCGAAGCACGAGTCGACAGTGTGGCAGCCCCAGCCTTCGACCAAAGTGAGCTGCGTCGGGGCCTCAGCCACGGCCTCAGCCCGTTTCGGCGCTTCGTCCGGAGCTTGGGCGCTCTGACACCCTGTGGTCGTCAGCAGCACGATCAAACGCAGCGCCGACAGCTTCGAAAACACGGAGCGCGCGGCGCGAGGGCGATTGGAAGTGGCGTTGATATCGGTGGTCATCGTCTGCCTCGGAGCTGCGGGTCGAGTCTAAACCTCGACGTAGGTCTCCGGGCGATGATGACCTACATCCACCGACGAGCCAAAAAAGCGAGCTTGGCTCACCCGATTTTTTGGGGCCCTACTCGAGGAGCTTTTCGATCTGCTCGAAGAGATCGACCCGATCGATGAGATCCGAGAGGTAGTCCAGGCTCTCCGTCTCGATCACCGCCTTGGGACCTAGGTCGTAGGCCTCGAACCAGGCTTCGTACATCTGGTTGAGGCGTCGCAGGTAGGCGATGGGGATGTCTTGCTCGTAGTCGCGCCCGCGCTTGCGAATGCGTCGGCGCAAGCCGCGCACCGAGCAGCGCAGGTAGATCAGGATGTCCGGCGGCTGCACTTCTTGGCGGATGACGTCGTAGAGCTCTCGGTAGGTGTCATAATCGCGCTTGATCAGGACTTTCTGGGCTTTGAGCCCCTCGGCGAAGATCTCGGCGTCCTCGTAGATGGAGCGGTCCAGGATGACGCGCTCCTCGGAGCGCTGGGCTTGCACGTGCAGCGCGAACTTGCGGGTCAGGTAGAAGACCTGCGAGGCAAACGCGTAGCGCTTCATGTCGTGGTAGAAGTCGTCGAGATAGGGGTTGTGTTCGACCGGCTCGTAGAGCGCGTTGAGGCCGAAGCGGCGGGCCAGGAACCGTACGAGCGTCGACTTTCCTGCGCCGATGTTGCCGGCGATCGCGATGAAACGAGCTGTCACCGATCTCCTCCCCACGTGCGTCTGCGCGGTGTGCGTCCAACGGTTGTAGAGCAATCGTCCGGGAGGGGAAACCGGTCAGCCGGCGAGAATCGGCTTCGGGCCGCGGGTTCTGGCGTGCTGTACGGGCGTCGCCCTCTCCGCTCGATGCCACTCGGACGCTGCGATGTGCATGGCTGGCCTCGGCGATTTGCCGAGGCCAGCCCGGGAAGAGAGTCAGTTCACGCAGACACCACCCCCATCTTCGCTGGCGTGTGGACAGTGGGCCGTGGGATTCAACACAGCCAAGTTCAAGTGCTGGATACGGCACTGGACCGTGTCGCCGCTCATGTCGCCGATCGAGCCTGTGGTAGGGATGCCGGTGCAGGCGGTCTGACAGGTGGCCTCATCGGGGTAGTTTGTGTTGCTCCCCGTGCAGATGTTGGCGACAAGGGCGCAATAGGAGTCACACCAAGCTCCGCACACTCCGGCGCCCGTGGGCCCCGCGTGTGGACAGTGGGTCGCTTTCTGACCGCTCGTTTCGGCGAGCCCGGCGTGGGTGAGTCGGCAGGCCACGGTATTGCCGGACGTCTCGCCCTCGGTGCCCATCGCGATGACAGCGATGTTCGTACAGAATTCGAGGCACTGAGCCTCAGAGGCATACTGCGCATCGACGCCGGTGCAGATGGTCGTGACCTCAGAGCAATAGAGTTCACAGCTCACACCGGCGGCCATGTCGCCGGCCATGTCGCCAGCCATGTCGCCGGCCAT
>PFUG01000417.1 GCA_002789955.1 Deltaproteobacteria bacterium CG_4_9_14_3_um_filter_63_12
TCCGAGCCTGAGATTGAGGGAGTTTGCGCCCATCAGAAAGCGTGGATGTACTGCCATCAGAGAACGAGAGCACGCTCACGACTTCCTGGCCGAGATGCTCGAGGACCCCGCGACCGCTGGCAGTCTCGAGGACGTCGTCAAATACCGGGAAGAGGCCTGTGCGTTGGGCGACGGAGATTCCTGTCAAAGGGCGATCGAACACCTCTCGAAGCTCGACGCCGATGACACGCGGATCGAAGCGCTGAGAGAACGTGCCTGTCACCTGGCCACAGAGGAAACCGTGCCTTGCAAACCATAGCGCTCGCTAGAGTCCACCCGGGAATTGGGTGTTTCGCTGAGAACGGTGGAAAATGCGACCGAACTCTGGCTCCTTCCCAGAGGACATCTTTTGCGTGCCCGTTCGGAAATGCCCCAGGTGCAAGGAGCCGACGAGCGAGCGAGGAAGGCGTACAGCGGTACTCCGAGGAGCAAGCGAGGAAGGCGACGCCGCAGATGGGGTATTTCCGGACGGGCATTCGCTAGTGTAACGCTTCACATGTGACCATGCTTATGGGCGTGGCTTTTCAGGGAGGCAGGGCTCTGCCCTGGCCCGCCGGGGGACTTTGTCCCCCGGACCCCCAATGACTTTCTTCTTTTCTGTAATCAACAACATACCGGTATTTTTGAAGAATTCGTGGGGATTGGGGGCGCTCCTTGCAGCCAAATAAACATGGAGATTCATGACGGTTTACACTAGGAGTTGGGGGAGCTCATAGCGGTACTCCGAGGAGCGAGCGAGGAAGGCGACGCCGCAGACGGGGTATTTCCGGACGGGCATTCGCTAGGAGTTGGGGGAGCTCATCTACCCCTCGAACGGCTGCGGAGTCTCCCCAGCCTTCGCTCGCTTCTGCCGCCAAGACCGCGAGAACGTCCACAGCACCCAGGCAGCTCCTAGCACGAACAAGAGCTCCGTGAACTCCTCCCAGATGATGTTCCAGGCCATGGCGTCGCGGAAGCCGGCGACCAGCAACAGCCTGAACATCCCGAACCCCAGCCCACCCGCCGCGGCCGAGAAGAGGATCGTCGCCACGGGCATGGGGTTCGGGCGTTTGAACGTGTTGGCCCCGAGCTTCAAGGTCTGCACCTGCCCCTCGGACCCCGTCAACGTCGTCGCGCCCACGTCTCGGGCACCTAGAACGTAAGGGTTTGCGAGGCTTGGGTTCCTTGTAAGTCGAGCGTGAAAGGGAGCGCGCCAGCGTCGCCGGAGTGAGTACCACGCAGCGTGCCCGAGAGCGTGTTGTTGTACTTTTGGTGAGGAGTCGTTTCCTGCCTGGGGCTCGAGTTTGCAGCGTCCCCACCTGGCCTCGCTGCCTCAGTGCCCTTCGGCCCTGAGGAATCCCACCAAATCGACGAAGAACTGCACGTGGTCCCAGTCGTTGGAGGTGCCGGGTGCATCGCCCAACAGTTGACCCACCTCGTCCATGTGGTCGGCTGGCACGCAGCCCAAGAAGCGTCCCCACTTGGCGTCGGCGACGCGGACCATGCCGTCATTGGGGATGGGGTCGAGCAAGCTCGGGCCCCTCAATATCGCCTCGGGGACGGCCAACAAGAGGTCGACAGGGTCCACGACGAACTGCCAGTCCAGGATGAACTGCGGGCGGTCCACTTCGAGGCAATCCAGCCCCCCACCGTGATTTCCGCTGCGTCCGGCGACGGAGTAGTAGGCCACGTCGGGCGCGTCGGTGATCTCCTGGTTGAAGGCCGCGATCCCGTCTTGGGAGAAGAGCCGAAGGGGCGCGAAGAAGCTCGACTCCGCCCCGAGCTCGTCGTAGAGGGCCACGCCGAAGATGTTGACGAGGGCGTCGATGGCGTCTTGCACGCGGTCGTCGGCGACGATGCCCAGGACCACGTCGGCCAGCTTGGAGCCGTGGTTGGGCGTGGCATAGGTGACCACGCTGGAGACCAGTTTAGGGTAGTGGTGGGCGACCCAGCGGGCGTCGAGCCCACCCTGCGAATGACCGATGAGGTTGACCTTCGCGTAGTGGCTCTCTTGCAAGTAGGTGGCGATGCCGTCGGCCAGTTGCTGTCCGCGGACCTCGGTGGTGTTCAAGGGGTCGACCGCCGTCACGAAGACGACCTCGCCCTCGGCCTCGAGGCGCTCACGGACGCCGTAGAAGTAAGAGATGCCTTCGATCCCGGCCAGATACTCGAAGCCGCCCATGCCGTGGGCGAGCACGATGGGGTAGGGCGGACCCAGGAGGGGCGTCGTCTCGTCGTCTGGGATGTCGGGCGTCGAGCTGTCCAGACCGACGTCCACCTCGGTCCCAGCGGTGTCGCCCAGGGTGTCCGCCAGGTCGCTAGGGAGGTCTCGGTCCTGCACATCGAGACGGTCGACGCGCCCGCCGCTGTCGTCGCAAGCACCGGTCCACAGACCAACAAGAACAAGGCTCAAGAGAAGGGTTGTTTTCATGGGATTGACACCGCGCAACGGAAGCCGACCGAGGCTATCCCAGGATACGAGGTTCGAGCCAGAAAGACAGACGAATCAGGATAGCGGCTTCTCTTTGGGGCACTTAGGAGTCGTCAGGAAACACCTGCCCATTTGAGCATCGCCAGAGGCGTGATGGCAGCGTCGGTCTGCTTCGACGATGCTGGGAATCGCCTGCATCGACCTCCTTGCCCTCCCACCTCTGACTTCGCCCAAACGCGCATATCGTTCCCGGACGACTCCTTAGCGAAACACCGCTCTGCATTGATTGAATCTGCGGTCCATGACAATAGGGTGACATCGCGAGCGCACACTGGCGCCATCACCCCCCTCAGGAGATGGCCATGCGAAGCGTTCCCAAAGTCCTACTCAGCAGTGTCTGCCAGCCTTTTGGTGCCAAATACGGAGACGGTTTTGGGACTTCGTACGAGGGCACTCACCAGCTCATGTGGGCGCAAGGCATCTTCCGCACCCGCGGTACCACGACCCAGTGGGGCATCGACTTCATCGCCACGAACTTGAAGACGCCCACGACGGTCCTGCACTACCCGACCATGAGCGCCTTCATCGCCGAGCTCAAGAAAGGCTACGACTACGTCGGCATCGCCTTTGTCTCGCCGACGCTGCACAAGATGCTGCCCATGGTGGACGCCATCCGCGAGCACGCTCCCAACTCGAAGATCGTCCTGGGCGGTTACGGCACGGCGCTGGGCAACGAGTTCCTCGAGCCCTACGCCGATTACATCTGCAAGGGCGAAGGCGTGGCCTTCATGCGCGAGCTCCTAGGTGAGCCCGTCGACGCCCCCATCGTCCAGCCCGACATCACGCAAGTCCAGAGCCTGCTCTCGATCCCGCTGCTCAAGCCCACAGGGTACATCTTCGCCGGACTCGGCTGCCCCAACGGCTGCGACTTCTGTGCGACCTCGCACTACTTCAAACGCCGGCACATCAAGTTCCTGGAAGACGGCGCCTCGATCCTGCACGCCATGCAGGACATGCGCGCCAAGCACCCCGGGATGGACACCTTCTGGATCAACGACGAGGACTTCCTCCTCAACCAGAAGCGCGGCCGCGGCTTCCTCGAAGCCATCCGCGCCTCGAAGATGCCGCCCCTCTCCATCAGCATCTTCAGCAGCGTCAAGGCCCTCTCCCAGTTCAAGGCCAGCGAACTGGTCGAGATGGGAATCGACTGGATCTGGATGGGGTTCGAGGGCAAACGCGCTGGCTACGCCAAGATGCAAGGCAAGCCCTACCCTGAGCTCATCGCCGACCTGCACGCCCACGGCATCACCGTGCTGACCTCGATGATCATCGGCTTCGATTACCAGAACCCCGACATCATCCAGGAGGAGTTCGAAGAGCTCCTCGCCTTGCGCCCGTCCATGGCCCAGTTCCTGATCTACGGCGCGAGTCACGGCACCCCACTCTTCGACCGCATGACCGCCGAAGGCCGCCTCGACGCAGAGATGTACGCCGACCACTCCAAGCACGACGGCTTCAGCCTCGGCTTCCGGCACCCCATTATCGGCGCCGCCGAGATGTCCGCCATCCAACGTCGCCTCTATCGCGACGAGTTCCGCCGGCTCGGGCCATCGGTCTTCCGCGTCGCCGAGGACTTCTTGGGCGGCCACATCGCCCTGCGCGAGCACGAGAACCCCAGGATTCGCGCCAAAGCCGAGCGCTATGGCCATGACGCCCGCGCCGCGCTGCGCATCATCGAGGCGAGCAAGTCCTACGTCAGCGCGGAGCGCGCCCGTTGGCTGCAGAGCCTCGAGGACCGCCTCGTCCAAGCGACCGGCCCCATGACCATACGCGAGAAGGTCGAGCGCAAGCTCGCTCCCGCCCTGTTGCTGCGCGAGACGTTGAAGCTGAAGCTCAAGATCAAGCAGCAGCCGGAGTTCACGCGCAAGACGTACCGAATGCCACAGACCGAGCTGATGCCTTTCTTGTTCCCGCAGGTACAACGGGCGAACGCTTAGTTCTGGGCGCCAGTTGCTGGGTAGGCTTCAGGCTTCAGGCTTCAGGCTTCAGGCCTCAGGCTTCAGGCCTCAGTCTTCAGGTCTACAGCTGGAACATCCAGCTCAGTCCCGCGGTGGCCCGCACGAGATCGACGGTCTTCTCGGTGTCGCTGAGGCGCCGGTAGTTGGCCTCGGCGACGAAGGCCAAGGGCTCGTCGTTCACAGCGAGCAAGATGCGCTCGAAGCGCAATGAGCCCTCCAGCTCGAGGCCCCAGCCGCCGACCGAGGCCCAGCTCGGGGCGACGATGGCTTTGGCGTCGAAGACGGTGAGGCCTGGGTCGTCTTGCAGGCGAAAGCGGGCCTCGAAGGCGCTGAAGGGGGCGACGCGGTGCACGACTGCGATGTGGCCGCCTGGGTTCTTGCCCAGATCCAAACCGTAGGACGGCCCGACGCCGAGCTGCAGACAGTCGCCGACGCCGTCGGGCCGCCAAGAATCCAGCAGGACGGCGCCGCGCAACACATCGACGCGCAGGAAGTCGGCGAGCGGCGCGGGCTCGATGAGGACGTGGCCAGCCTCGACCTCGAAGGCGATGTCGAAGGGGAAGTAGAGGCGCTCGGGCGGGTTGCCGGGCAGGGTCACGTAGGGCTCGGCCGCGTGCCGGAAATAGGCGCCGTCGTAGGCGGTCGCGTCGAGGGTGGGCGCGCCGCCGAAGCCAGTGCTCCACGGACGCACGTCGGCCAGCAAAATGCCGCTGTCGAATTGCCAGCGCACGTACTCGTCGCCAGCTCCATATTCGGAGACGACCCGGACCTCGAAGGCGTGCGAGAAGACGGCGGCGGTGTCGAGCGGGCTGTCTCCAGCGTCGGACTCGAAATGGGCGGCCGCCCCGAGAGCCCATCTCGTGCCCGGGTCGAACGAGACCCGAAACTCCCGTCCCTGCTCGTCGGTGCTGAAGTCATCGGCGGTGGCGCTCAGGCTCCCCACGAGCATGGCGACCGCGAGCGTG
>PFUG01000667.1 GCA_002789955.1 Deltaproteobacteria bacterium CG_4_9_14_3_um_filter_63_12
CGGCGTTCTTCTTCGATTTTCCGGCGCGCATCCTCCTCGGCCTTGCGCCGGGCCTCCTCTTCGGCCTTGCGCCGGGCCTCCTCTTCGGCTCGGCGACGGGCCTCCTCTTCGGCTCGGCGACGGGCCTCCTCTTCGGCTCGGCGACGGGCCTCCTCTTCGGCTTTGCGGCGCGCTTCTTCTTCGGCCTGACGGCGTTCGTCCCGAACCTTCAGTGCTTGCATCACCGCACGATGCAGGTCGAGCTGGATGGTCTTCTTCTCGCTTCGGATGTTGAGGTGAAACTCGAATTGCCCTTCCTTCCAGTCGACAATCTCAATCAGCGCGGCGAGGCCCTCGTTCTCACCAGCTAGGGCATGATGAAGGGCGCCGTTGTCGTAGAACAACCGAGCCTTCATCTCTTTGCCGTTGATCAACAGCTCGCCCGTCTTGCGACCGGTGTGCGGGAACTGGATCAACTCGACGATTCCGATATCGGCCAATGTCCCCGTCAACATAGTCGAGTCTCAATCATCTTTCTGAGCCTCTTGAACACCCAGAGCAGGCTTTGCTCGCGAGGTTTCACGGTTGCAGGTGTGCTCTCAGAGTTGGAATCGCTGAACCACATCTCGGCTCAGGTTGCGAATCGTCTCCATCACTCCCGTTCCCTGGTTCGCGACCGCCTCGACCACTGGAACTCCGTTGAGACCGAGCTCCTTCTCCAGACTCCCGATTGGAATTGGATCGACGCAGTCTCTTTTGTTGTACTGAAGCGCCAAAGGATACCGCTCGAAGTCGATGCCAAAGTCACGCAGGTTTTCGCTCATCGAGTGAAAGCTTTCCAGGTTCTCGTCAAACCGCTGCGGCTGCGAGTCCGCCACGAAGACCACTCCATCAGCGCCTTGGAGAATGAGCCGGCGACTGGCCTCGTAGTAGACCTGACCAGGGACGGTATACATGTTGAAGCGCACGGCATATCCCTCGACGTTTCCCAACTCGAGCGGGAAAAAATCGAAGAAGAGCGTTCGCTCCTCCTCCGTGTCCAAGTTCAACATCTCTCCACGTAGGTCCTTGGGGAGAGACTTGTGAATTTGAATGAGATTCGTGGTCTTGCCGCTCATTCCTGGTCCGTAGTAGACCAGCTTGAACGCGATCTCGCGATTTTGGTAGCTGATATGTGGCATCGTCTCTACCTGTCCGCGAAGATGCGGTCGATCAGGTTCAGAGCGTATTCCTTGAACTCGGGAACCGACAGGTCCTGTGCCACTTGCTGGTTGTCGTTGCGGTCGGCTTGAGCCTTGGCTAAGCCCTCTCCAGCTCGACGAGCCTCGTGGCGGACCCGTCCGATCCGCTGGTAGTCCTCGAAGACGACGACCATCATCTCGCTGTCACCGATCAGGGAGATGTGGATGTGGCGGCTCTCACCCTGCTGGAGCAGGATCGAGAACTGCCGCTCCCCCACCATCCGGGCCACCTCTCGGGTTGCCGAGAACATCCCGGCGACAAGCGCCGCCATGGCCGTGGTGTTGAGGTAGTCAGTCTGCCCGGCTTCGGCGACGGTTGTCCCTTCCTTCGTGATCAGCAATGTCGTGATCGCTCCGGAACGATCCACCAAGGTCTCCAATATGACTCGGGGGTCGTCCGATTCGTATCCAGTTTCAGCCATCGTTTTCCCCTGCGTTCAGAAACTTCGAATGGTTCGATCAGGCTCTTTCAACGGTCCCCTTTTTCCCCAACATCGAACCCAGCCAGCGCCAGATCGATGTCGAGGCTCGGCTCTTCGGCTCGAGGTGCACCACGTTCGTCTTTGAGACGCTGAGACTCCATCAGCAGATTCTCACCCCGCATCGTGATCGTGACCGCGTCCGGTTCACGCCATGGCAAGGTGTTGAAGCTTCCGCCCTCGAACGAGAGGCAGAAATAGAAGGCTCCTTCCCCGACCAAATCGCCGCACGTTGCATGGACGACGTTCCCACGGTCGATGAACAAGAACCCCTCCTCGCCGCTCACGTTCGTGACCTGGAGCACCGACTGTCTGCGAGTTAATAACATCAGCTGGACATAGTCCACGAGTTCGATCTCATTGACCGCACCCGTGAAGCTCTTCGAATGAGCTGACGCCCGCAGGACCTCGACGAGGAGATCGGGATCGATGGGCTTCTCCAGGTAGAGGATCGCCCCCTTGCACAAGGCGACCTCCTTGAGTGAAGGAGAGCCAAAGGCCGTCATTACCACGGTCTTGATGCTCGGGCGGTTCTGTCGAACCCATTCGATCAAGGCCAGACCATTGAGATTGGGCATCTGGATGTCGGTCACCAGAATGTCGAACGTCTTGGCCTCGAGCAGGGGCAAAGCCTCTGAGGCGTCCCCACACGTCGTGACGACAAAGCCTGCGCGCGCCAAACAACGACCGAGATCCCAGACCATCTCGAGTTGGTCGTCGACAAGCAGCAATCTATCCTTCGAGTTCGTCATCAACCTTCAGCTCTTGCGAACAGTAGGGTCTATTGCCTCGCTTGCACATGACCGATTTTAGCGTCATTCCGACAACTTGCGGCGCGAAATATCGGTCGTCCCCTCGATAACTCCAGCCTGGTCGACCCACTCCGAAGTCTCCTGTACCAGCAAGACCAGACGGTCCCCATATCGCTTCGCAATCTCACACAAGGCCTCAGCATCCCCTGCGTTCTCGACCACGTCTCCCTGAAACGCCCGAATCCCCGCCATCAAACTCGAAAGCTGGTTTCGAATCGCGTGAAGAGAGTGGCTCTGGGAGCTCGAGGGGCCTAGCTCCTTTGCGCTGCAGTACCGAGCCTCGAGTGCACCTTGAACACTCGAGACCAAATCATCGGCGTCGAAGGGTTTGAGGATGACCTCTCGCACATCCTCTGGTGTCGCTTCTTCCATCTCGCCAGTGATCACCAAAGCAAGCATCGCCGGAAACCGTGTTTTGAGCTCCCGGAGCAGCACAAGGCCATCTCCATCGGGCAGCATTCGGTCCAGCAGAACGACGCCTGGCTCCCAGCCCTTGGCGGCCGCTCGCGCTTCGGCACAGGTCTCCACGGGACGAATCTCCGCCTGGGGGAACTCGCCGCCCAATAATTGCGACATGAACCGCAACAACAGGCTGTTGTCGTCAACGAGTAGAAGGTGCTGCGCCACGCATCGCCCCTGTTCCAAACCAAGATCCGTTGCAGCCGTTGAGCCGAAAGCTCATCAGCTCCAAGGGGGCGAGTGCTGTGCCCATGGGGACACACCCCCCCGCCTAGGCGGGGTCACTCTACTACTATCTCCCAATCTCGCCTAGCCAAGAAGACACCCGGTCGTCTTTCCTAACTCGCCTAGGATCATCGCAAGCGCTGTTAGAGGTCTCGGGGGTCTCGCAACACTCCGCTCACTGCGCTCGCTGCGGCGATCGCTGGGGACACCAGGAACACCGGCCCAGGCGCCCCCATCCTTCTGGCGAAGTTGCGGTTCGTCGTCGATGCCGTGGTTTCTCCCTCGCGCGGCACTCCAGGTCCGTTGCCGATGCAGGAGCCACAGCCCGGTGCAGTGACCACTGCGCCCACCGACTCGAAGATCGCCATCAGGCCCTCATCGCGAGCCCTCTCTGCGACGCTGGTGGACGACGGCGTGACGGTCAGGCGAACCCCTGCTGCCAACGTTCGACCAGACAGGACCTTGGCCGCCGCTCGCAGGTCGGCCAGCGAGCCGCCCGTGCAGGAGGCGATCACGACGTTGTGGATCGCCACCTCCCGATGGCTTGAGAGGGGGGAGCGATTCCTCGAATCTCCTGGCGTCGCGACGGTCAGGGGCACCTCTGCCAGGTCGATTCGAATCACCCGTTCGTAGCTCGCTCCTGCGTCGGCGTGCACCATCAGCGCCGCCACGGCCTCGGCGGTCATCCCGCGCTCTTGCTGCAAGAACGTGGCGATGGGGGGGCAGGGCTCCACAACGCCCGTCATCAAGCCGCCCTCTACCGTCATGTTCGTCAACACGGAGAGCTCGTCGACCGTCCACTGCTCGAGCCCCGCGCCTCCGAACTCAATCACACAGGTGTCTGCTGGGCTCTTGCGCCAGTGCTCCTCGCGGAAATAGGGGTCTCCGATGATGTGGAGGATCAGGTCCTTCGGGCTCACGTAGCCCTCGGCAATCCCAAAGACCTCGACGCGAACCACTTTGGGCACCGTCACCGGCACCAACCCGGTGCGCAAGGCAAACGCCATGGCGGTGGAGCCAATGCCAAACGCGAAGGCGTTCAACACGCCAGCGGTCGGCGTGTGGGAGTCGGTGAGGACGACGATGTCTCCAGGCTGTGCGTATTGCTCGACGACGATGCGGTGGCAGACTCCTGCCGCGTAGGCGCGGCCAGGTCCGTGCAGCCGAATGCCATTGGCTTCGCAGGCCGCGACCATCTCCTCGGTGAGACGCATGGCTGGCGCCAACCTCTCGCTCTTCACCGCCGCAGGAACCTCGGGGTGATCGATGAGCACGAAGTGGTCTTCGAAGGCGGCGGCGAGCTCAGGGGACGCGACCGACGCGTCGCCCCACTCCTCGCGATAGAGGGTCATCACCATGCCCGCGGTGTACTCGTGCAGGCCGCGGAAGGCCGCCCGGGCCAGAACCTGCTCGCCAGGCTCGACCGCGGCCACGCCATCGTGCAGCGCGTTGCCGCGCCAGACCTTGGACGCGATGAGCTTCTCGACGACGTTGAGCGGGCGAGGACTAGGGTCGGTCCGATAACATGGTGTCACCTCGCCGGAGAGCAGCTTGGTGCCATAGGCCAAGAGGCCACCGTCGCTCGCCACTGCTTTGAAGAAGGGCGGCAGAGCGTCGGCGAGGCGGGCGAGGTCTACGTCCTCCCCGGCCTCGAGGCGTTCGAGCACGCCAAGATCTGTGGTGAAGGGCATCCCAGCGTAGACCATGTTCTCTTGGAAGATGCGCTGGAACGAGCGCGCGATGACCAGGCGGATGCCAGCTCCTTGGTGGGCCACCACAGCGACCTCACGAGAGGAGCCGCTGCCGTAGGCCTCGCCGCCAACGACCACCTCGAAGCCGCCGGACTGGATCGCGGCGACCCGTACTTCGTCGAGAAAGTTGACCAAGAAGTGGGGCCCGAGAACTTCGGGGGTATAGCCAAGGGTGCAGGCCTGACCGGAGATGATGGCGTCGGTGTTGACGCCGTAGACATAGGTCCCGTCTTCTCCCGTGAGGTTTTGGCCCGCGATTTGTTCGCGCAGGAGCTCGACGTCATCGAACAAATGCAGCACCCGGCCTTGCAAATTCAATACTTTCTCCTTGGTCTTTGTAGCCTCGCCTCGGCCGACAGCAATTCACGGCCAACGATTGGATTTCGCTCGCGTCTCAGAACTGAGGTGGCTCGAAGTAAGCGACCCGTGAACGCGTGAAATCCGATCGCACGTCTATCGAACGTCGCGGCTCAGCTCAACTGTTTCGCGGCGGTGTGCTCGCGCTTACAAGCCGTATTCGCGCAACTTGTAGATGAGGTTGCGCCGGCTGATGTTCAAGAGGGCTGCAGCGCGAGTCTTGTTTCCGCCGGTCTTTTCGAGGGCCTCGAGGATCGCCCGGCGCTGGATCTCTTGCATGTTGCCGACCAGCACGGTGCCGGAGGCCGGGGCGGTCGGCGCGTTCTGGATCTTCGCCGGCAGATCGGTGGGCAAGATCAAAGAGCCGTTGGCCATGATCGATGCGCGCTCGAGCCCATTTTTGAGTTCTCTGACGTTGCCCGGCCAGTCGTAGAGCATCAAGGTGCGCTCGGCGGCAGGGGAGAGGCGCTGTTTGCGGTCTTTGATGAGCCATTCGGCCAGGGGCAGGATGTCGTCGCGTCGGTCCTTGAGGGGCGGTATCTGCAGAGCCACGACGTTGAGGCGATAGTACAGGTCCTCGCGAAACGTCCCGGCGGCGACGCTCTCCTCGAGGTCTTTGTTGGTGGCCGAGACCAGACGCAGGTCGGACTTGAGCTCCTTGTTGCCCCCCAACCTGCGGTAGGGCTGGCCTTCTAGGACGTGGAGCAGCTTGGGCTGCAGCTGCAACGGCAGCTCCCCGATCTCGTCGAGGAAGAGAGTGCCGCCGTCCGCCTCTTCGAAGCGGCCTTTGTGGGAGCTGTTCGCGCCGGTGAACGCGCCGCGCTCGTGGCCGAAGAGCTCGCTCTCGATGAGGTGCTCGGGCAGGGCGCCGCAGTTGACGCGCACGAAAGGGCCGCGCGCTCTTTGACTCTGCGAGTGGATGAACGAGGCGAGGACGTCCTTTCCGGTGCCGCTTTGCCCGAGGATAAGGACGGTCGCGTCCGAGATGGCTGCCCGGTAGGCCTGGCGAAAGAGCTGCCGCATGGCGGCGCTCTCGACGATGATGTCGTTGGGCAGCTCGAAGCCGTCCTCGGAGCTGACGAGGCGTCCGCTGGTACCGAGGGCGTCGTCGACGGCGGCGACGAGCTCGTCGAGGTCGATGGGTTTCTCCAAGTAGTCGAGCGCGCCGGACTTGATCGCGACTACGGCTTCGCGGACGTCGATGTAGGCGGTCAGCAGGATCACCAAGAGCTGTGGATGGGACTGATTGACCCGCTCGAGCACTTCCAAGCCGTTGATCCCTGGAAGTCGGACATCGAGCAGCATCAGTTGCGCCAAGGGGGCCGCCTCGAGCCCCGCCTCACCCGTTCCACAAGGAATCGTTTCGTAGCCCGCTGCGGTCAGCGCGCTGATCAAGAGCTGACGTTGCCCGGAATCATCCTCGACGACCGCGATCACGTTCTTCTTCATCATGCTTGCTTGCTACCCGAATTCCGTTGATGCGCACCGTCGTCGACTTCCCCTCTTCCGACTCGAAGCTCAAGGACCAGCCGTGGGCCCTGACCATTTTGTCGACGATCGAGAGCCCCAATCCCGTCCCGCGCTTGAATCTCGAAAAATAGGGTTGGGTCAGCTTGGGGAGATCCTCTGGCTTGACTCCCACGCCAGTGTCTCGCAGCTCGAGGGCGATCGTCGCGTCATCCTCGGTTCCTCGAATCGTGACCTGGCCGCCCGAGGGGCAAGCCTGGATCGCGTTGATCGCGAGGTTGAGATAAATTCGCCTGAGCTTCTCTGAGTCCGCCCATACAGACGCCCCGGTGTTCTCATACGTGAACTCGACCTTCCCGTCACCCTCTGCGTTGAACAGAGGGAGCAATTGGGCAAAAAACGCGTCGAGCTCGACGATGGCGAGGTCTGGCTCGGCTGGACGGGCGAAGGTCATGAAGCTGTTGAGCTGTCCGACGGTGCGGTCCACTTCGTCGATGATGTCCCTCGCCATGCCTTTGGAACGCGGGCTCGACTGCTCGGAACCGGCGATGGATTGGGCGAGCAGCCGCACGACTCCGAGCGGATTCTTGGTCTCGTGGGCCAAGCCTGCGCTCAGGTGGGTGAGCCGCTCCTGCTGGGCAGCTCGCTCCTGTGTCACTGCGAGCTCGGTCTCCAGAGAGCGCCGTTTCTGCGACGAGAGGAAGCCCATCGCTCCCAGGACGATGGCGACCAGGCTGAGAAGCCAGGAGATTAGGCACTGCAAACGTGCTTCTCGGTTGGCGTGCAGCACTCGTTCGACGTTCATCAGCACGGCGAGACGGTAAGGTCCGGGCGGCAGGTCCGACCATCTCTGGTTGGGCGGAACGCGTCCAACTGGCACCTCATGGTCCGTCGTGAAGCTCGTCACGTCTATGTAGAATGTGGCGTGATTGCCTGTGCGACCCCAGTCGTTGCCGCCGTCGGCGAGCGTCCACTCCTCTGGGGGGGCCAAATGACTGAGATTTCCAGCGGTCATCACGGTCTCTGAGCCCGCGTTGAAGGCGATGCCCTCGACATCGGTGTTCGTCGACAGCTCATTCAAGTAGATCGAGAGCCGCTCCCCCATATACTGCGTGCCACGCCGCACGTGCACGCTGATGCCCGCCTTGACGGCGCTGAGGACGATCTCGGCCTTTTGCGACAACGAAGCGTTCTGCTCGTCCAACTCCGCTTTGTAAGTGAGCATGAAGACGAAGAGGGAGAGGATGGCCAACACGGTCGACAGGGCCCCCGTCAACCACCGGGCCTTGATCTCCGGATAGCGACGAAGAATCCAGTAGAGCAGGAGAAGAAAGACCGCCGCTCCCACTTGGAAATGCAGGTATCCTCCGTTCATCGGTCGGCTCCTCTTGCCCCTCGCCAGCTTCGGCCTCTGGGGTCAGAGAGGTTTACCCCATGTTGGCGATGGATAGCAGGGGCGAACGGCTGAGGGAGAGACGCCCCGGGCCCCAGCAAAGAGAGAGGCTGGCACCTCGACCGAAGCGCCAGCCCCATCTTACCCAGTGAATCCCTAGCGCTAAGGCGTTTTGTGGTCGCACATCCCGTCGCCATCAGCGTCGACGAAGCCGCCACCGCCTCGGCCGCCGCATTGGCCGTGGCCTTGGCAACCGCTGCCTCCGCCGCCGTTCGCCTTTCCGTCGCCGCCGCCCACGTCACACTTCCCGTCGCCATCGGCGTCGACGAAGTTGTCGTTGATGTCATCGCCGTCGGCGTCGACAAAGTGACGGCCCTGGCCTTGGCCTTTCCCGTGGCCCATGCCTTGCCCTCTGCCATGCCCCTTGCAGCCGCCTTTGCAGCCGCCTTTGCAGCCCCCCTGGCAGCCGCCAGCCGAGCCGTTCCTCTTCCCGTCGCCGCCGCCCACATCGCACTTCCCGTCGCCATCGGCGTCGACAAAGTTGTCGTTGATGCCGTCACCGTCGGCGTCGACAAAATGTCGACCCTGACCACCGCGTTTGCAGGCGCAGCCGATGTCATCGGCGGTGGGCTCCGCCGCGGCCTCGGTTCCCGGCTGGTCGTTCTGCGCCAATGCAGATTGGCTCGACAGCGTGGCGTCGTCCGCGTTCGGGCCGCTCTCGACACAACTCGTGGTCCCCCACGCCATCACCAAAGCCATCACAAACCCCATTAGTAATCGTCTCATCTCTCATTCCTCCGCAGCAATGTGAGCCCCAGACAGCAGGAGCCAATTCAATCAATCAAGCCTCGACCTGGTTGCCCAGTCAACTCCTGTGCCAGGTCGAGCCAGCGGGCCCGACGGCTTCCCCCATATCGTCGTAAATCCTTAACAAATTTTCGACCCAAGGGCGGACGAGCGGTCCCTTGGCCCGGCTGGAGGGACCTTGCCCAAGGGGTATCGGCTCCTTGGCGCGCAAGAAAAAGGGGCGACGCGCGCTGGCCTCGAGGCCTACGAACACCGGCACGACGGCGCACCGCCTGGCTTTGGGCGTGTCGGTGTGCGAACCCCGCCACTGGCGGACTCTGGCGCTCCGCAAATTCTGCACGGCTGCAATTTCCGCAGCTGATCCTGCAGTTGCTGCGCGGGGCGTCGAATCAGTCGAAGATAATGGTGCGGAACGCGCCGGCGTCGGGCGACGCGAGGGTCTCGCCGAGTCCGAATGGGGTGCGCGTGCTGCCGCCGTCGGCCGAGAGGAGGAAGGGGGAGCGGTAGGTGCCCGTGGGGCAATTGTTGATGAGGCCTTCGATGCCCCAGCGGGTGAGCGTGTTGTTGCCGAAGACGCCGACGCGCCCCTGGCTGGAGCTCAGAACCCGCAACGGTGCTGGGGTCGTAGGTCCTTGGGCTCGTGACGGCACCCTTGACCTCTCATGGGAGGAGTCAACGGGTGCCCGACGATTTTGGTGCGGCAACGCAACACCGCTCGAACACTCGTCTTGCGGGCTCTCACGCCGGCCGGATCGGTGCAGTCAGGGCCGTTCTGGATCGCTATCTCAGCGCCGGAAAATTGTGTAGAAACGCCGTGTTTCTTCATGGCCGCGGCCCGCACGCCGCGAAGCTCCGAACCCGCACCCAAGAGAAGGGCGATGAACCTGACCCAACCTTGTTTTTCTCGAGTGATATTCTTGCTCGCCTCGTTGCTCCTCGTCGGATGTGTGGGCACCGCGACTCTGACGCCCCTGATGGAGCCTCCGTCGGACATGCCGCCCGCGGTCCGCGCCTGCACGGCGGGAGAGTCGCAGCTGGACTGCTTGCGAGCGTTGTCGATCGCGGTCGAGCTCGGCGACACCGTCAACGCCGGTCAGGTCATGCTGGCCCGCGCGGCCGACGTCCCCAAGAGCGGTCGCGGCGACGCTATCCGCGGCGCCCTGTGGCTCAACAACTCGCCGTGGATTCCCGAGGCGCTGCTGCCCACCTTCGAGCTGCAGGAGGACCTCGACGTCCCCGTCCGCAAGCTCAGCCCCAATGCGCTCATCTTCTTCGGCGCTGCCGAAGGAATTTCTCCCCCATCGGGCAGCCACCTCGCCGAGACGCCGATGACGCGTGTGGCTCTCGAGATCTCCGCGCTCGAGCATCCTTTGGGCGGCGACTCGCTCGCGTCTAAGCTCGCGGCCGCCAATGGCGCCGTCGCGGCCGCCTGGACACCAGGTGGCCAAGCGCGAGTCGTCCCCGCGGCGCCGCTCTTCGAGCGGCTCCTCGGGTTCTCCGTCGCTGGCTTGGTCGATGACGGCGAGGTCGCAGCCTGGGACGCCGCCATCCTCGTCGGTCAGGCCGACCTCTTGGCGCGCCGCGGGCAACTCTTGGAAGCGCAGGGGCTGCTCGCCGAGGCGCTGGTGCTCTTGCCGAAGTCGGCCGCTCCTTGCAGCACGCGAGGCGCCATCCTCTTCGTCAAGGACAACCTGGGCTCGTCCATGCTCAACGACGACTCCGAGGAGCTGCGCGTCGACCTGGACACAACCTGCCTGAACGCCGAGCTGCAGGGGCAGGAGGCGCTGACTCGCGACTACCTCGCGCACCTCATTCAACTCAACCAATACGCCATCTCTGCGGGCGCCCCGGCCTCCAGTCCGGTGGAGTGGCTCGATGCGGTCGAGCGGGAGGCCTACTTGACCGACCTGACCGCCCTTGCCGCTCAGCTCGATGGCCGCCGAGCCGCGATTCTGCTGGCTTTGGGGGAGGTGGTGCGCAACGCCGCGAGCCGTCCGGCCAGCCTCTGCGACACGGACTTCGACGACCGCAAGGCCGGGGCCCTCCAGACGCTCTCGGCTCAGCTGGTGTCTCTCGGCCATGACCGTTGGCTCATCTACGACGTCGCCGCTGCCTTGGTGAACGACGAGGGCTGGGTGAAGCGGGAGGAGGTCGCCCGTTACATGGTTTGGGTCGATCGCCCCGAGAACGCCTGGTTCCGGCGCCAAGCGTTGGTCTCCGGGCTAGAGCGGGCGCGCACCTCCACCTGGTTGTCCGCCGATCGGCGCGCCATCGCGCCGCTCTGCGACGCCCTCGTCGCGGACCTGTTGCGCGACGTCCAAGTGGACACGGGTGAAGAGAGCATTGGCCGCAACGCCGAGCGGCTCTTCGAGGCCTATCGCTTCCGTCCCGCCTGCGGCCCCAATCCTCAGCTCGACGTGCTCTTCGACGAGGTCTTTGCGAGCGCGGAGCGCACGGGCTCCGGCGAGCCCGAGTGGGTCTTGGCTCACATGATGACCCAGCTCGGCGTGGGGATCTTGCAGAGCCAAGTCGACCTGCCGAAGGTGTTGACGAGCCTTGTCGATGGACTCGAGCGCGTGCGCACTCGCCTCACGGAGTCCCCTGAGGACCAGGCGGTGTCTTCGGTGCTGCTGGTCACCATTCGCGCCGCACAGTTCATGCTCGGCGGCGACCAAGGGGTGGAGATTGCCCTCAACGGCGCCATCCTACGGCTCGAACCGCTGGTGCTCGTCGAGGTCGGCGAGGACTCCCCGGAGATCGTCAAGGTGGCGCCCGGGTTGCAGCTTGGGGCGTACGCTTTGCTGGCCGCTTTCCAGGCGCTCAATGAGCGCACCGACGACGTGATGGCCACCCTCGCCACCCTCGAGTCCGTCCTCCCCCGCAACACCCAGAAGCTGCTCGAGAACACTGGCGCTTCGGCCCACGTCGACGCCGTTGTCGCCTTGGTCGGCGCGGTGCCGGCCTTGGTTCGCGCGCTGGCCAACCCGACCGCAGAGACGCTGGCTGCGGCTCGCGTCGCCGTCGAGCGAGCGGACGTCGCGGGCGACGAGGAGACCGGCTGGTGGTCCATCGGCCTCGAGACGGCGCGCTTCCTGGCTTGGGATGTCTACGCCTTCGGGGCGAACGGGCTCGAGGACCAAGGGGCCGTGAGCGAGGCGCTGGCGCGGGCTGGGCAAGTGGCGGACCGCGCGCTGGAGCGCAACCTCGACACCTTTGGCGCGAAGGGGAGCCTGTGGGAGCTGCTCTCGTTGCTCGGCTCCGCACAGGAGTTGGGCGCGCGAGCACTCGCCTCGGACGACGACGCGTTCACCATCGCGCGCGCTCTGGCGCCAGAGATCGACACCACGCTGCGCACCGCCCTGGCTCGGATCGACCCGTCGCGCTTCGAAGGCGCGAAACACGAGGGCCTGCAGGGGCTCCTCTTCACGCTCAGTAAGACCCTCGCCGAGGTCGGTCTGCAGCCGATCCTCGATGGGGACTCGGCGGCCGCCGGTCGTTTCGCCGACGACCTCCTGGCCGCCACGGCCTCCATCGAGGGCCCGCTCAAAGCCTACCCCCTCTCGATCGCCGGCCTGATCGCCTACCGCTTCAACCCCGAGAAGGGCGCCGCCGCCTTCGCCGAGGCCGAGCGCGCCTTGCAGCACAGCTACCTCGACGACATCGCCTACCTCCCCCTCGTGATGCAGGCGGCGGTCTCGTTCTCGGACGAAGGGGGACACGCCGACGCCCTCGCCGTCATCGATCGGCTGGGCGCCTATGGCGAGGAGGGTTTGTCCTGCGGCAAGGCCCACCCCGTCGATGCGCTGTTGCCCGCCACCGCCTGGATGCTCGAGGTGGAGGGCCGTCACGCCGAGGCGGACGCCACTTTGAACCGCTACCACGCGCTCATGGAGTCCGACGCCAAGTTCTACGGTGACTCTCAGATTCGGTGCGTCATCACCTCACAGAAGGGGACCTCCATCTCCAACCTCGACTTGAGCCAGACCCTCGCCAACACCTTGCTCCCCGTGAGCATGGAGGGGTCGTTCCAGCTGGGGATGGGGTTCACGACGATCTCCAAGGACGACGAGCGCATCGATTGCGGTGTCTCCAATCTCGGCGCCCCTCGGCCGGACTTCACACTGGTGGCCCACCTCGCCCACGCGGCCTACGCCATGCGCGCCGGTGATCGGGTCGTGGCCGGCGCTCAGGTCATCGCCGCCGAGCGCGACTTCCGGCTGATTATCACGGGCACCTTCGGCGCCCTCGGAGCCGAGGGTGCCCTGCTCGACGTCAGCCGTGAGCGCTTCTACGGCGAGCTCGGCCTCTGGGTGACCGCCCAGGCCTGGCTGCAGAGCGATCCGTGGTCGGCACGGGCGCTCGAGGAGATGACGCGCGCCGCCATCTCCCTCAACCCCGCCTCCGAGGCGCTCACCGCAGAGCCTGTGGTGCCGAGCTACCTCGAGGGCTTGGGCTTCGAGAAGCTGGCGCCTGTCGTGGCGCTGCTGCAGGCGGCCCCGAACCTCTCGGCCGACGAGCTCGTGGCGCGCTGCGACACTGTGCGGGCGGGACTGGACCGAGAATACTGGCCAGGTCTCGACCTCTTGGAGTCCAACCTCGTCGCGTCCTATGGCGGCGACGTCCCGCGCGGAGCCTCGCTGGCCGCCACCGTCGTGCCGCCGGACGCGACATGGAAGACCTCGATCGAGTCCTGGCGTCTGCTGCTCGAGGCGGCGCAAGGCAAGGACGTCGATGCCAACGCGGCGCGTGGGCTGCTGCAGTCGATGTCGGCGAGCGGGCTCGATGGCCAGGCGCTCTACTTCGCGCGCTCTCTTTCCGAGTCGCTGCTTGGCTTTGATCGCGCAGACCGCGCCCTCGAGGTGGCTCAGGCCGCCCTCGAGAGCACCGCACAGGACCGCGCGCCCTTGCAGTACGCGGATCTCGTGGCGCTCATGCTCCCAGTCTGGGCGGCCTACGGCGCCCAGCCTCTGGCCGCCGAGGGGCTCGCCTTGAGCGTCGAGGTCCGCGCGGGACGCATCCCGGTGCAAGAGGAGATTCAGATGCGGTCGACGCTGTTGGGGATCCTGGCCCAAAGCGGCAACCCGATGGCCATGAAGGAGCCCATCTCCGAGCTGCTGGGCATCTTCCTGAGGATCGCCCCCGAGGACCCCGCCACACGCCGGTTGCTCGTGGGCAAGGTCGCGTTGGAGGTGGTCAACGACGGGGTCGAGAGCGCGGAAATTCTCTCGGACCGGCTCGACGGCTTACTCACCGACCTCACAGCCTCCGGCCTGCCAGACCCCGAGTGCAAGGACTTCTTGCGTCGGCTGCAGAGTACCCTTGGCGACCCGGAGCTGGCGCAGAAGGCGTGTCAGGGCTACTTGCGTTGGCTGTTTTTGGGCGAGCCGATGACGCCTTAGGCCCTCCCCCCCGACCCCCCCCGAGGAGGAGTCCGGCTGCTGGGGTCGGTTGGGGGGGCATGAACGTTTGTGTCTCGACAAGAGGTCGTCGAGCCAACCTCAATTTGCCAGAATCACCTCGAAAGCCCCCTCGCTCACGACGTGGGAGAGGGGAAGGGAAGGGGAGGGGACCTACGAATTACATTCGAGGGAGACGGTGCCGAAGATGTTGCCTTCGTTCGAGAGCACGTTGGCGGCGCTGGTGCCGTTGAACTCAACGGTAACGGTGGTGCCGGAGGTGCCAGCGAAGATGATGTTGCCACCGGACTTGGGGCAGCCCAGGCCGCACTTCTCGTAGTTGGTGACGTTGGTGCCCCAGGCCTCCTCACCGATGGTGTTGGTCCAGGCTCCGTTGAGGCGCATGCAGCCAGTAGCGGTCTCCCAGTCGGCGGTGTACTGGCCGGCGCGGGTCACGACCGTGCCGTTGGCGCCGGTGCCCACGCCGCTGGTCTGCACGACGAGGTTCTTTTCCGTCCCAGTGACGCTGTAGGTGGCATTGCTGTTGATGCTCAGCGTGGAGTTTTCGACGGAGAGATTGGTAGCCGTGAGGTTCACGTTCAAAGTGTCGCCACTGAGCGTGTAGACGGCGATGGCCTGCCCCGTCGCGCTATTGAGCCCGTAGGGGCCAGTGCAGTTGGTCAACTGGTAGGTGACCGTGGCGCCGTTGGCGTTGACGATGGCACAGCCCGAAGGCTGAAAGATGGTGTTGCCAGCCAATGCGGCGTCGTCGGCGATCTCGTTGACGGTCTTGGTCAGGTCGGCGGCGTCGACAGAGGTGGCGAGGAGCGCGGACTCGAAGGACGAGAGCTCGACCGAGTCTACGGCCTGGCGCCCCGCGGGGTCTTCGATGCCGAGGGCTTGGCTGACCACACCGCAGCTCGTGTGCAGGAGCGCGAGCAAAAGGACGAAGGGAATGGGCGTGCGCATGACAGGATCTCCGCTGTGAGGCTGGCTGGAGAGGCGAGGGAGCCGTCCAGGGTCGTGGGAAAGGGCGTCAGGTTCCTACGATAACGGTACGGGAGCAAGACGACGGCCCGCGACGGATCTTCACGTCACAGTGGCATTGTAGAGTAGGAGCGCCGTAGGAGCGCAGCGCAGCGCCCCGACGGGCCACCCGAGCGTGCGAGGCACACTGCGCCCCTACGGAGTTGTTGACGACGCGGTTGGTATCGCCTACATGCCGGGCTGCTCAAAAACTCGAGGCGAGGAAATCCGAATGGCTTTGAAACAGCTCACCGAGGAACAAATCCGCACCTGGTCCATCGCGCAGAAGGACCGCTGGTGGTTCGACAACATTTATAAGGGAGACATGCCCCAGCTGACCGTCCGGTCCGCCCTGACGGGGATGATCCTGGGCGGACTGCTGTCGCTGACCAACCTCTACGTCGGCGCCAAGACCGGCTGGACCTTGGGCGTGGGCATCACCTCGGTGATCTTGGCCTTCGCGATGTGGAAGGTTTTTGCGCGCTTCGGGCTCAAGAACGAGTTCTCGATGCTCGAGAACAACTGCATGCAGTCCATCGCCACCTCGGCGGGCTACATGACGGCGCCGCTCATCTCGAGCTTGGCGGCCTACATGATGGTGACCAACACCACCATCCCGATGTGGGCCATCTTCGTCTGGCTCATCGGCCTGGCGGTCCTGGGCGTACTCTTCGCTTTCCCGCTGAAGCGGCGCTTCATCAATGACGAGCAGCACCCCTTTCCGGAAGGTCGTGCGGCTGGCGTCGTCATGGACGCCTTGCACACCGGGGAAGCCGCCGACGGCCTCCTCAAAGCCAAGCTGCTGGTCATTACTGGCGGGGGCGCGGCGCTCATCGGCATTCTGAAGAGCAGCAAGCTCCTGGGCCTCCTCAAGGCCGAGTTCCTCACCTTCCCAGAGACGCTGGACGGCCTCTTCGAGAACCTCGCCCACTTCGATTTCTTCAAGCCCTTCCATGCCCTCTTCAGCCGCATCGGTGAGCTCCCAATCGGCGGAGTCCCCCTACGCGACCTGACCGTACAGCTCGACAGCGACGTGGTCATGATCGCGGCTGGCGGCCTGATGGGCATCCGCACCGGCGTCTCGATCATGGTCGGCGCGGTCATCAACTACCTGATCCTCGCCCCAATCATGATCAACCGCGGCGATATCATCGGCAAAGCCGCCGCTGATGGTACTGTGCACTACGGCTTCAAGGCCATCACGTTGTGGGGTCTCTGGGCGGGTGTGGCCATGATGACTACGGCGTCGCTCTTCTCGTTCTTCTCCAAGCCGCAGATGATCCTGGCGTCGTTCAAAGGCCTGATGGGCAAGAAGGTCGAGAAGGAGGTCGATCACGACATCCTCAAGGACATCGAGCTGCCCATGAAGGTCTTCGTGATTGGCATTCCGGTGGTCGGTCTGGCGGTCGTCCTCTTCGCGCACGCCATCTTCGACGTCGAGCTCTGGTTGGGCCTTTTGGCCATCCCGTTGGTCTTCGTCTTCACGCTCATCGCGGCCAGCTCGACGGCGCTGACCTCCATCACGCCGACGGGCGCACTGGGCAAGCTAACGCAGCTGACCTACGGCGCCCTCGCCCCGGGCAACATCACGACCAACCTCATGACGGCCGGCATCACGGGCGAGGTGGCGAGCAACGCGTCGAATCTGTTGATGGACATCAAGCCCGGCTACATGTTGGGCGCCAAGCCACGCCAGCAGGCCGTCGGACACGTGCTGGGCATCCTCGCCGGTGCCTCCGTGGCGGTCCCCATATTTTTTATGACCTTTATGCACAACGGTCCGCAGAACCTCGTGACCGACCAGTATCCCATGCCCGCGGCGACCATCTGGCGCGCCGTGGCCGAGATCCTGACCACCGGCCTCTCGAACCTCTCCACCTCGGCGCAGTACGCGGCGCTGATCGGCGCGATCATCGGCATCGTCTTGGAGGCGATCAAGACCGTGACCAAGGGCAAGTTCTGGCTGTCTGGCGTCGGCATTGGTCTGGCGACGGTCATCCCCTTCAACACCTGCCTAGCCATGTTCATCGGCTCGTTCATCTTCTGGCTGCTTGGGAGAATGGTGAAGAACGAGGACGGCTGGACGAACCGCGTCCTCGTCAAGAACATGGAGCCCATTTGTGCTGGCGTCATCGCTGGAGGCGCGCTGACCGGCATCCTGGTGATGATCCTCGAGACCTTCGTCATCGGGTAAATCTTCGGGTTCTGGCGTTATGTCGCTGATATTCCTTCGATCTTTAATGCAGAGACGCAGAGACGGGGAGACGCAGAGAGCTTGGATTGATGAGTTGCTTCGTCGTGCGCTCATGGGGTCGACGTTGAGTGGGCTCTCGGCGAAAAGCCGTTCGCCTTGCGCGCCCTTCCCTGCTATCGCTATGGCGTTGGCCCGTCTAGGAGGAGGTTTCTTGTGACCAGAGGATCCCTGATCGTGTTCGCAGCGGGACTCGTGAGCCTCTGCCTGTTCGCTGGCTGCGTCGAGCGCAAGGTCGTGGTGCGCCGTGACCAGCTCGATTTGGTGCCCGCCACCGGCCGCATCCAGGTGACCGACGGGCGTGCGGGGCAGCTCGACGTCAGCGCGCGGCGAGTGTCCGTCGTGGGCGTCGGCGACCTCGTCGACGACTTGATTCGAGACGGGATCCTCTTCACGCCTGAAGACACGGAGCGGTTGCCCACGACCGACGGCGAGATGAGTCAGTTTAGAGCGCACTGGGAGGCGGTGCCAGACTGGCAGGAGGCCGAGCTGCTCTTCGCGGTCCATGAGCCCGAGGTGGCCGGCTGGGTCGCCGCGGGCAGCTTCGTCGGCGGCGCGCTCGCCGGCTATGCGGCCTACGAGGGCATCTCCTGCGGCGAGTACGGCGACTTGTGCGAGACCCAACAGGGCCACATCGCGCTCACGGTGTTATTGGGGTTGTGCGGGGCGATGGCGGGTGGGGGGACGATGTACAGCCTGTACAACCTGTCCCCTGGGCCGACCTATTCTTGGGTTCCATAGAGCGGCTTCGGAGCAGGGGGTTCACAAGAAAATTCCAGGGGTCGCAAAAAGTGTGCTGCTGTGGGGTGTAAAGTCTGCTGTGGCCGCTACGATAGGGAAGCGGGAGGAAAGGGTGCCAATGCGGCGAAGTCGGTGCCATTCGCCGAGCCGAGGCTTTTCCTGCCGCAAAGTGTGCGGTTCGTCCGGGGTCTTTCGATGTCGATGGACGCAAAGACCCGGCGAGGAAGAAGAGTGGCACGCAGGTTGAAGAGTGTAGGTCCGAGATTCTTGTCATCGAGTGAACCGAGACGCCGCGAAAAAGCCAACACCGTCATTTTTATAGGCAGTTAGGGGGTTAGACCATGTATAGAGCCGCGCGAAAACATTTCAGACCGATGATTCTCGGGGGTTCACTCCTGGGCCTCTCCCTGTTCCTGTTGCCCACGACGCTGCTCGCCCAAGGCGTCGAGAGCTTGCAGCTCAAGCCCTCAGTCATGATCGTGGTGGACAGCTCCGGCTCGATGAACTGGCAGACGAGTGGTGGAGACTGTGACGCTAACAATCTGGCGTGTGCTGCCAATTGCGCAGCCTACGATGCCAAAGACCCCGACACACAGTATCCGAACGACACAGAGCGAGCATCCTATTCGAACAAGTCACGCTACATTCTGGCCCGTGAGGCGCTCACTGGGACTTATGATCCAGAGCACTACTTTTGCTGCAAGCGGGGCACTGATTCTTGTAACAGCAAAGGGATATATGACACACCCAACTCGATGCCGCAGCTCGAGGACGGCATTTTGGACCTCAACAGCGGCACCGCCCGGTTTGGGCTCGCCACCTTTGACACCAACAAATCAACGGGGGGGGACAGCTATGGGCCCGAGGCGGGCACCAACCTCGGGATCAAGAACGAGAGCGCGACCAACGGCCGGTTGGTCTCCGTGGGTCTGAGCGATGCGGCCGCGGACATCTTGGCCGTCAACGCCACGATTCAAACGGTCATCGAGGCCTCTCTGCCGAGTGGAG
>PFUG01000069.1 GCA_002789955.1 Deltaproteobacteria bacterium CG_4_9_14_3_um_filter_63_12
CCTCGGGGGCCGAACATTCCCCAGCCCAAGGTGCAACCTTGGGCAACCGACGCCCGCCCGCGCGATCCCACAAGTGTACAAACTCCAGGCCCCCGGCAGCTTGCTGCCGGGGGTACGGTAGCCCCCTCGCTCGAGGCGCGGAGCGCCGACACAGCATTATTTGCGGCTGCGTAGCAGGAAGATCTGTACAAACTCCAGGGCGCTCCGCGCCTGCGCGGCGCAGCCGCGCGCGGCCCTGAAAGGGCCGACCATACCAGCCCAGGGCAACGCCCTGGGCGCGGATTCGGGCTCGCGTTCGCGCGCGATCGGTGGTTGGCAAGCGGCGCCAAGTTGTGTAAGGACAGTGCGGCTCGTCTTTCGGCTCGAGCGAACATGGCGAGCGGGCTCGTTGCGGCCGGCGATTCGGGCCCCACTGCGGCAAGAAAACAAGGAGAAACTCATGCGCCTGTCCTGCCTACTCCTACTCGTCCCGTTGGCCGTCCTGACCGCGTGTGGGCCGCCGCCAACTCCAGAGACCGTCGAGGGCGAGACCGTGACCGGCGAGGCGAAGGAGGGGACTGTGACCGAAGGTGAAGACGATCCCTACCTCTGGCTCGAAGAGATTCAGGGCGAAAAGTCACTGAATTACGCTCGGGCGCAGAACGAGCGGACGTTCGGTGTGCTCAAGGCCGACCCGCGCTTCGCCACCATCGAGACTGAGTCGCTGGAGATCCTCGAGGCCAAGGACCGCATCCCCTACGGCACGGTCAAAGCCGGCTTCGTCTACAATTTTTGGAACGACGACAAGAATGTGCGCGGCCTCTGGCGCCGCATCCCCGTCGCCGACTACCTCGCCTCCAAGGACGAGTGGGAGACCCTGCTCGACGTCGACGTGCTCGCCGAGCAAGAGGCCCAGAACTGGGTTTGGCACGGCGAGTCTTGCTTGGCGCCCGGGTACGAGCACTGCATGCTCGAGCTCTCCATCGGGGGCAAGGACGCTGCGGTCTTCCGAGAGTTCGACCTGAAGACCAAGACCTTCGTCGAGGGCGGGTTCGAGCTGCCAGAGGCCAAGTCGCAGCCGACCTGGCTCGACCAGGACACGCTGCTCTTGGGGACCGACTTCGGCGCCGGCACCATGACCGACTCGGGCTACCCGCGGACTCTCCGCGTGTGGAAGCGCGGCACGCCCTACATGGACGCCGCGCCGCTCTTCGAGGTCCTGCAGGACGACATGATCGCCTACGGCTGGGTGAACACGGGCAAGGCGCAACGCACCGTGATGTTGACCCGCATGATGACATTCTACACCAACAAGCTCTTTCTCGTCAGCGAGGACTTGACGACGACCCTCGAGCTGCCCCTGCCGGACGACGTCGAGCCGCGCGGCTTCTATGGCGACGACCATCTTCTGCTGATGTTGCGCAACGAGTGGGTGACGCGCCGCCAGACCTTCAAGCAAGGCTCGGTCGTGGCCGTGAATCTGAAGCCGGCCCGAAAGGGGTTGGCGGAGGGCGTCGAGTTCGAGCTCGAGCCGACCCTGATCTTCGAGCCCACCGACCACCTCTCGCTCAACAGCCTGGACATCGCCGGCGACCAGATCGTGCTCGGCCTGATGGCGGACGTGAAGGCCCGCGTGACGATCGTCCAGAGCTTCGACGGCCAATGGCAGAGCCGCGACGTCGACTTGCCGGGGAACGCAGGCGTCGCCTGGCTGACCGGGTCGAGCGAGTACGAGGACAATTTTTTCTTGGTGTATGAAGACCCGACGACCCCAGAGTCCCTCTACTACTGGTCCGCCACCGACCGCACGCTGAGCCCGGTCCGGTCGCTGCCGGCTCGCTGGGACGCCTGGGGTGTCAAGGTCGAGCAGCGCTGGGCGACCAGCAAGGACGGCACGCAGATCCCGTACTTCCTGGTGCTGCCCAAGAACTTCGTCGAGGGCACGCCACTGCCCACGTTCCTCTACGCCTACGGCGGCTTCGAGATCTCCATCACGCCCGGTTACCAGCCGCTCGAGGGCAAGTTCTGGGTCGAGAAGGGCGGCGTCTACGTCATCGCCAACATTCGGGGCGGCGGTGAGTACGGTCCGCGCTGGCATCAGGCGGCGCTCAAGGAGAACCGTCAGCTGGCCTACGACGACTTCGCGGCTGTGGCGCAGGCGCTGCTCGACACGAAGGTGACGACCGTCCCGCAGCTGGGCATCCGTGGCGGCTCGAACGGCGGTCTGTTGATGGGGGTGGAGTTCACGCAACACCCCGACCTATTTGGCGCGGTGATCTGCGAGGTCCCGCTGCTCGACATGATGCGCTACAACAAGCTGCTGGCTGGAGCCTCTTGGATGGCCGAGTACGGCAACCCCGACGTGCCCGAGGAGCGCAAGTACATCCTCGAGTACTCACCTTACCAAAACGTCAAAGCCGACGTGGTCTACCCGCCGATCTTCTTCACCAGCTCGACGGCCGACGACCGCGTCCACCCAGGCCACGCCCGCAAGATGTCCAAGAAGATGCTCGACCAAGGCCACGAGAACATCCTCTACTTCGAGAACATCGAAGGCGGCCACGGCGGCGTCACCAACCAGAAGCAAGCCGCCATGAAGGCCGGCCTGAAGTACGTCTTCCTCATGCAGCAATTGGGTGTCGAGTAAATGACCGATCACCGCCCCATTGGAGTCTTCGACAGCGGCGTCGGAGGCCTCACGGTGCTCGCCGCGCTTCGCGAGGTGCTGCCCAACGAGTCGTTGCTCTACCTCGGCGACACCGCCCGGGTGCCCTACGGCAACAAAGGCGCGGACACCATTCAGCGCTATGCGCGCGGGGCGGTGCGGTTCTTGGTCGAGCGCGACGTGAAAGCGGTCGTCGTCGCCTGCAACACGGCCTCGGCGTATGCGCTGCCGGGCATCGCCGACGAGTGGGAGATCCCCATCATCGGAGTGATCGAGCCCGTCGCCAACGCCGCCGTGGCCAGCAGTCGCAGCGGACACATCGGGGTCATCGGCACTCGAGCGACGGTGCGCAGCGGCGCCTACGTGCGGGCCATAGAGAGGGCAGGGCAGACCCACATTGTGCCGCTGCAGCAGCCCTGTCCGCTCTTCGTGCCGCTGGCCGAGGAGGGGTGGACCCAAGGGCCCATTGTCGAGGCGGTGGCGAGCGAGTACTTGTCGGCCTTTCAGGGCAGCGCCATCGACACCCTGATTTTGGGTTGCACCCATTATCCCTTGCTCAAAGTGACCATCACGCAGACTCTGCAGCGGCTGATGGGCCGTAGCGTGGAAGTGCTCGATTCGGCGACGGCGACGGCGGCCTATGTCCAAGAGGCGTTGCGACGCCAAAAAGCCTTGAGGCAAACCGAGTCGAACGCCTCGGTGGTCTACTTCGTCACGGACGAGCCGCAACGCTTCGCGGACACGGGGGCGCCGTACCTGAACGAGCCACTCGAGCACGTCGAGCACATCGATTTGGTGACCTGAGCCAAACCGGCCGTAGGGGCGCAGTGTGCGACGGTTTCGTAGTGCTGCGCCCTCCGCAGCGCAGTGTAGCGGTGAGCCCCGCTCATCGACTTCACCTCGTCGCCCCCCATGGAATTGCGGGGCCCACCCAAGAGTTGGGTGTTGGCCAGGAATTCCGTCAAGACGAGTGATGACGACTCAATGGAAAATGACCTCGACGAAGAGACCGCTGTGAACGACCAGACTCTCCAAGAGACGTTCGCCACGTTGTGGGGGACGCTCGACATTGGAGGAGAAGACGCGACCGTCGAGGCGTCGGCGACGCTGGTGCCCGACATCGGCCGCTCTCTGGGCGGCCCGCTGGTGGGGACGGACTCGCTGCCACCGCTCGACCAGCCCGGCAGCCACTCCCTCCAGGCGGACCTGGTGATCGGCGCCACCATTGGCCAAGGTGGGATGGGCATCGTCAAGCTCGCGACCCAGTCGGCGTTGGGTCGAGAGGTGGCGATCAAGACCCTGAAGCAAGGGACCTCCCCCAGAGCCGTCACAGGTCTGCTCCGAGAGGCCTGGTTGATGGGCGCACTCGAACACCCCAACATCGTCCCCGTGCACCAGCTCGGGCGACAGACCGACGGCAGCCCGCTGCTGGTCATGAAGCGGATCAGCGGCGTCGTATGGTCCAAGCGATTGGAGAGCTTCGAACCTTCAAGACCTAAGAGGTCATCTGAGGATTTCGCGAAAAACCTGCGAATTTTCCTGCAGGTTTGCAATGCGGTCGAGTTTGCACACAGCCGCGGAATCATCCACCGGGACATCAAGCCCGAGAACGTCATGATCGGCCCCTTCGGCGAGGTTTACCTGCTGGATTGGGGGGTGGCCGTGAGCACCAACGAGAGCGACCGCGGTCGTCTCCCCCTCGCCTCCGAGATCTCCAAGCCGGCCGGAACTCCCGCCTATATGGCCCCAGAGATGGTCGACCCCGACACCGGCGACATCACCTCGCAGACCGACGTCTTCTTGCTCGGAGCTACCCTGCATGAGCTCCTGACCAATGCTCCCCCCAACCATGGCAACACCATCTACGAGGTCATGTTCGAAGCCTTCCGCTGCGCGCCCAAAGTCTACGCTCCCGAGCTCCCTCAAGAGCTCGTGCGGATCGCCCTGCGCGCCATGGCCAGGAACCGGGCCGACCGCTACGAAACGGTCGCGGCCCTGCGCCAAGCCGTCGATAACTTCCTCGAGCACCGCAGCTCGGCCGACATGGTCGCGGAGGTGCATGAGCGGCTCGTCGAGCTGAGAGTCCTCGTGGCCGCCGAAGAGGTCGCACGCGCCCCCATCCAGCGCATCTCCGCCGAGTGCCGCTTCGCCTGCCAGCGGGCGCTCAAAAGTTGGCCGGACAACGTCGCAGCGCAGTCCGCGCTGCGCGAGCTGACCCTCCTCATGGTCGACTTCGAGCTCAAGCTCGGGGACTTTCATGCAGCCTCCCATCTCCTCGAAGAGGTTGAAGACCCACCCGCGGCCTTGCTCAAAAGAGTGAGCACGTTCCTCTGCTCCCTGGAGCTCGACGCCGCACGGTTCGAAAAACTCGAGCAGATGGAGCACGAGGCGGATCTCGACGTCAGCGCCCGCGCTCGAGGCTTCCTCTTCCTGGGCCTAACCGTGTTCTTTACCGTCATACCACTGACCGTCGGTGTGCTCAGCAACCTCGGAGTCTTCCAGCCCGGCACGAGCTGGGGCGTCCTCACCTCGGTCTTCTTCGCCTTCTCGGTCTGCGTCGGGGCGCTCGTCGGGCGCCGTTATTTCAAGAAAAACCGAGCCAACCGCCGCATCATCCGCGCCCTCTTCGTGACCGCTGGCGGCTTCCTCGCCGATCGCCTGGCCAGCGCCCAGCTCAACCACGACATGCAGGCCGTCAATGTGCACAGCCTCATCCTCTTCGCGCTCGCCGGAGGCCTGGCCGCCGTGCTCTTGGACCGTCGCCTCGTCTTCGCAGGCTTCTTCTACATTCTCGGCTTGCCCTTCATGTTGATGCTCCCTACGCAATTCTACATCGTTCTGGGCGTCACGAACTTCCTTGCCCTCGGTTCGGTGACGCTGACCTGGATGCGGCCAGACCTGCGCCACTTCATGGGCCTGCAAGAGGAAGATCCGAACTGACCGAGGTCGGGCCAGACGGTGTGACGCTTTCCCTCGACAGCGTCGGGGACTCAGCCGATCATAGGGCGACGACAACCAGTCGTCGGAGAAGGAAGGGTCTCTTGCAAACGGCTCGAGCACGCCTGAATCCTGGCCTAGCTGCCCGGTCCATGGTGCACCCGCGAGTTTTGGCTCAAAGCGGGTTCCGAATGGTGTTCTTGTCTGCCGCTCTCGCCGCGATGGCTTGTCAGTCGGGAACCGACGGGGTGACCTACCGGGCTTCGATCGACACGGCGACCGACGCTGGCTCGACCTCGAAACCGTTGAGCATGGCCGTCCCGCGCACCGACGAACAAGCCCTGAGCGAAACCCCCAGTGATCCAGTCAACGTTGGTCCGAGCGACCTCTCGAAGCTGACCATTCGCCGTGAAGAGACCTTCGAGCACGTCGACCTTATCGCCCCAGAGCGACACATCGACGGCCTCGTCGCCCTGCTCGGCGCCGAGTCGACGACCCACGGCGGGGCCATCGACGACCTGGCGTTCGGCCCCGATGGACTGCTGCTCGCCTCTGGCGGCGGCCGCGTCAGCGTCTGGTCCGCGACGGGCGAGCAGGTGCGCGTCGACGAGCGCAAGCGCGAGGACGCGAGCGTGCGCCTCCTCAACGATGGCCGCTGGCTCTTCGAGTGGAGCGATCGGGACCTGATCGTCTATGCCGCAGGCGTGCGCGAGCCCAAACACATCCTGCGTGGCAGCAACATTCGGCTCATGACTCGCCCTGACCGCGACCGCATGTTCGCCCTCACGGACAAAGGCCTCATCGGCTTCGAGATGTCCACCGGAACGCTCCTGTGGCGCAACCAGGCGAGCAGCGATCCCGTCGCCCTCGCCGGACTCGAAGGGCTTCTCGCCGTGGCCTATGACGACGGCCGCGTCCACTTCCTTGACGGAGCGACGGGGGAAACGCGCCAGGAGCTCTATTTGGGTCCCCATCGCGTGACCGAGATGGCCATCTCGGGGAACCAGCTCGTTGTTGGGACCGACCACGGCGACCTGAGCCTCGTCGACTTGACCAGCCGCACCATTACCCAACTCGCCTACGAACACTTCGCCAGCATCGGGGCGCTGGCGCTCTCCGGTGACGGCCAGACCCTCTACTCAGGCGATCTCAATGGGGATTTCCGAGTCTGGTCCCTCGCCACCCTAGAGGTGGTCGCCCAGGATCACGTGCGGCGCGCGATTCACCACATCGCCATAGCCCCAGAAGGGGTCGCCGCCGCCGATCGAGACGGGCAGCTCTTCTTTTGGAGCTCCGAGATAGGAGCCTTTCGGAACAAGGTGCTGCGCCACCCGAGCAGCATCGCCGAGCTGAGGGAGGTCGGCCCAACGGTCATCGCCCGCTCGGTGGACGAGCGGATTTGCTGGTGGGACCTCGCCGCGCGCCGGCCGGAGCGCTGTTTGAGCCAGTATTTCGCTGCGACGGTCGGCATCGACGGCTCGCCGGTGGCCCTCGCCTACGCAGACCATATCGAGCTGCGCGACCCGAACAAGGGTGCGCTGCTGCTCTCCATCCCAGTGACCGGTCGAGAACGTCCCTTCGAGATGCTGTTCAGCGCCCGAGGGGATCTCATCAGCCTCACCTACGACGCGGTCGAGCGCATCAATCCCAGCACGGGAGAGCGAACCGATCGCATGACCTTCGACGACATTCCGGACCTCGGCCTGACCGTCTCCGCAGACGGCTGCCGGGTCGGCGTGCAGTTCGAGAGCTACCAGCTCTACGACCTCTGCACCCAAACTAAGGTCGCCACGTTGCCTGGCTTGAATAACGGCGCCTCCATGTCGCCCGACGGCCAGCTCGTCGTCGGCAGGGTTCAAGGCGATCTCGTCGCCTTCCGCGAGCCGTTCACCAAGAGCAAGACCCTCTGGTCCACCAACGGCGAGGAGATCGAGGCCTTGCAGTTCGATCCCTTCGGTGAGTTCTTGCTCGCCGGGGGCGCCTTGGGGACTCGAGTCTGGAGCAGCGACAAGCTCGCCCTGATGGCTCACAACCCCAAGATCATTCCGCCCATCGCCTTCTCCCGGGGCATCCTCATGAGCTTCGACGAGCAAGGCGTCGTCCTCTTCTACAGGGCCAGCGACCTGTCCCTCAAAGGCTGGCTCAAGAGCGTCGACGACCAGTATCCGAACACCCTCTTGGCCACCACGGACCACGTCGTCGTCGGCAACTCGGAAGGCACGATCAGCGTCTGGGACCGCAACTTCCGCACGGATCTGCCGACCTTCGACGTGGTCAAGTTCACTCCCATCGACGATTGGGGCGGCAGCCTCGGCAACCTACAGCGACGCATGAAGCTGCGCGCCGATCCCTCGAACCTGCGCGTCGTCGCTCTGGACGGAGAACACTGGCTCGTCGCCGGGGACGAGATGTCTCAGACCCCCCTGCTGAGCCTCGACCAGCTCAGCTATGCGCGCTGTCGCAAGCGCAACCCCAAGGCCTCCACCGACTCGCCGATCTTCCTCGGCGCCCCGGGCAACCCGCCCGCCGTCCTCGAGCTCGGCGAAGCACGATTGGCCTTGTGGAGCTTCAACGAGCGAAAGAAG
>PFUG01000250.1:0-347 GCA_002789955.1 Deltaproteobacteria bacterium CG_4_9_14_3_um_filter_63_12
TTCGAGGCGCGGACCAGTGTCGAGGACAACGAAGAGCCCCTGCAGCTGAGCGCCGACGACGTGCAGGTCGTCGAAGACGATCCACCGACGCCGGCCCGCGCCGTCGCCAGAGTCCCCATTGACATCGAGCCCATCGACATCTCAGCCGAGGTCTCTGGGGACTTTTGTGTGTCGCTCAAACTCTCCGAAGATCGAGAAGGGATCGAGAGCATCGAGGTCCTCCTCGACGACGACATGCCCGATGTGGCCGAAGAGATCGAGCTCCTCATGGGGGACATCGAGCTCATCGAGGAGCCTTCGCACCCATCCGAGGTGCGCACGCGCGACGCCTTGCCCTACCGTGCTGA
>PFUG01000250.1:452-594 GCA_002789955.1 Deltaproteobacteria bacterium CG_4_9_14_3_um_filter_63_12
AGAGGCCGAAGACTTCGGCGACCTCGAGGAAGACCTCGAAGAAGATCTCGAGGAAGATCTCAACGAAGATCTCGGGGAAGACCTCAACGAAGATGTCGAAGAAGATCTCGAGGAAGACCTCAACGAAGATCTCGAGGAAGAC
>PFUG01000250.1:656-4268 GCA_002789955.1 Deltaproteobacteria bacterium CG_4_9_14_3_um_filter_63_12
GGACGACGATGACGACCTCGAGGAAGACCTCGATGAGGAGGAGGACGACGACGACGGCGACCTCGATGAAGACGAGGACGAAGACGAGGAAGAGCTCGACGTGGACGACGAAGAAGAGGAGGACTACGGAGTCGAAGTCGAGAATGACGAGGACTTCGTTCGCTCCGAGGAGATCGAAGAGCTCCCTGCGGAGTTCGTGCTCGCCGTCGAGGACAGCGTCGTCACCGCCGCACCTGCAGCCGTGCCACAGGAGCCAGTCGCGGAGGCCCCTCCGCCCCCAGCCCCGTCCATACCCGCTCATGTGATGCACGACCAACTCGTGACTGGGCAGACCCGCATCTGGCCGCTTATCGACATCCTACGACACACCTCCAGGCGTGGGGTACGGACGGCGGTTGAGGTGGAACAGGGCGACCGAAAGTTCTGCATCATCGTCAACGGCGACATGCTCCTTTGGGCTGAACCGAGTCCCGTCGAGGGCTTCACCGACCTGCCCTCGTTCTTGGTCAACGCCGGCATCGTCGAGGCCTCCGAAATGGGGACGCTCCTCGCTTCCCCCGACGCCGAAGACCTGCCACTGCTCGAGCTGCTGTCCACAAACGGAGTCGTCGAGCAGGAAGAGCTGTTCGACACGCTGCACTGGCAAGTCACACAATACTTATGGAACGCGTGCACGCTGCTCGACGCAGCCTTTTCGCTGCACTTGGAGCTGCCACCAACCATCGAGAAGCTGCTCGAGACGAGGCCCTTGGTGCAGATCCAGCTCGACTCGGCGCTCTACGAGTTCTATCGGCGTTTCCCTGACTGTCTGCCCCACCTGGCGACCCCAGCGGGCGCACGTTTCGTCGCCAACAGCACTATTCCTTTCGCCTTTGGGTCGCCGCTCCCAGAAGAGCAGTGGATTCTCGAGACGCTCGCCGAGCCTCGAACCGTCGACGGACTGTTGGAGTTTGCGGCCGACAGCAACTTCGACGTCGACCTCATGATGCGGATCCTGACACGACTCCGGGAGTTTGGAATGGTCCTCAACCTGCCGTGGTGATCTCGCGCAGACACGCCAGCCGGCTTGCTTCGAGCCAGCTCGAGTCCCCCGCGCACGCGAGAAACCTTCGGACGGCCCTCAGTCGTGCAGCCCCGAGAGTCTCTGCAAGAACAGTCGAGCGGAGCGGTTGTCCGGGTTGATCTCAGCGGCCTTGCGATAGAACGACACGGCCAGCTCTAGGTTGCCCTCCTCGCGGTGGATGTGGGCGAGGAAGTGGTAGACCGTGTCCTCTTCAGGGTAGGCCAGTAGAAGCTCCTCGAGGTCGCGACGGGCAGTCTCCGCCGCCTGCTGAGTCCGATCGCCTTTCAAGAAGGCAGTCCAGACCAGGTAGGTCTTGAACATGCCGTTTTGTGGTTCGAGCTCGATGCTGCGCTGGAAATGGCTGGCAGACTCCTCGAAGTCCGAGATCCTCAGGTAGGTGAGCCCATCGTTGAAGAAGATCTGCGCCAACGGATCGCTGGTTTCCGGCTCGAACCAGCTCAGACCGCGGCCGAACGACACGTTCGCGTTCATGTTCGAGATTCCGGGGGACGAGCTGACCCCCGCTTCGATCTCGGCCATGGCGCGGGCGAGCGCTTGTCGAATCTCGATCGCCAGCTGATAGAGCTTGGAGTCGCCCAGACGCTGGAAGTTCTCGGGTCGATAGAAGCGCTCGAAGCGTTCGTATCGACGCCGGATGACGTCGAGATTGTCGTTGCTCGAGACGCGCAGCACCTCAAACGGGCTGGTGCGGTCCAAGACCCGCCGGTAGTCCCGCAGAACGACGTCGTAGATCCGACGCAACTGCTCGTCGGAGCGCTTGTCTTTGACGTCGGAGCTCGTCTTCTTCACGTCGGGCTGAACGATCTCGATCTTCGAGATGGGCGGCGGCGGCGGCGTGTCGGGGACAGCCTGCAGCATCTTCTGTGAGCGCTCGCGTTCGGCCTCCTCCTCGACGGGAGGACGCATCAAGGCGCGGACGGCTTTTTCGGGCGATTGGAGCAACCGGCGACTGGGATCGTGCAGCTGGATGGCGCCGAGCAACAGGAAGGACTGGAGCAGACGAGCGCGCAGAGCGCGGCGCTCCTCTGGGATGTCCATGAGATCGATGCAGGCGACGCTGAGCTTGAGGTTCGTCTCGAACTCGGTGTCGAGCGAGAGGGCCCACTCCAGCATGTGCCGCCAGCTCGCGAAGTGCTCGGTGCAACGCAGCTCACCCAAGATAATGGGCTGCAGGCGATCGATGAGCTGGCTGGAGGTGAAATGTCGCTCGAGCCAGCGGTCGACGATCTTGAACGGATTGATGTCGTAGACGACGGCTTGCTCGATGGGCACCAGAGAGGGTCTGAACTCGAACGCTGCACGGCTCCAATTGATGCAGATCTGGATAATCTCCTCGACGAGGAGTCGGTGCGAGCGGTTCAAGCGGGTCAGCGAGATGGCTCCCTCGCGGACCAGGATCGCGCCGGGTCTCCAGCGCTCCTGTTGCATCTTTGCCAGGTGGGTTCGGTAGGTGTCGGCGGTGATCTCGCCGATGCGAAGGAGGTACCGGAGCAGGTTCTCGGAGATCAGGTTGCTGCGCGCGAAGGCTGGGAAGCCGTTGGCGAGATATAGCCTGCGAACCCGGTTGTCCTCCTTGAGGGTGAGGATTCCCGTGGCCTGGTTGGTCAAGGCAATCGAGAGGATCTCGATGAACGGGGTCTCCTCGCAGGAGCCCTCGACGGGGATGCCGAAGTTGGTCACCTCACCAGGGCGGCCAGAAACCGTCTGGGAGGCCTTGTCCTTGACCTGGGGTCGCTCGAAGCCGTCCTCGGTCTTCAGGTCACTGAGCACGTTCCAGAGCTGATTGAGCTGGAAGGGCTTGCGGAGGAACGCGTCGACTAGGTGGTCTTCTTCGGCCTCAGCGCCATCGACGCCCAGGACCTTCATGAACGCCGAGATCATAATGATCGGCAGGTTCTCGCCACCGGCCGCACGAACCTCCTTGCAGATCTCGTACCCCATCTTGTTGGGGAGGGAGTTGTCGATGATCAGCAAATCGGGGCGGTGGGCGAGGTAGACCTGCAGCGCATCGGCGCCGTCAGTGCCCTCGGCGACGTTCATCCCCTTCTGGGTCAAGAAATACGACAAGGCCCGCAGCAGGCGCTTGTCGTCTTCTATCACGAGGATCTTCGGCCCGTTTGACTCAGCCTCCACAGGCTATTTCCTTCTGGAGCGGAAGCGACCCAAACCACAGAGGCTTCGAGTCATTGTGGAGAAGAACGTTGTGCTGTCGAGCTGGATCCAGCGTGCCAGCGTCTTACTGGTCTCTCGGTGTCCCAATTGCCCAACAACGCTCATGTTAACTCGGCCACCGCAGGCCGTCGAGCGGTTCCTGAGAGGTGTCGCTGGTCTACGAAACGTCGAGCGGTGGTGGGCAAGCGAGGCAAGTCACCCCAGATTGTCAGCTCGAAGTGACGAGGGCAGCGAGCTCCTCCGCGATGACGCGACTCAACTCCTCGCGCCCTACCTCTTCGAGCGAAGCCCGAACGTTGGTGTGCGGTGGGACGGTGGATAGCATGGGCTGGTCGACTGCGCGCGGAGCCGCAGCG
>PFUG01000250.1:4289-4780 GCA_002789955.1 Deltaproteobacteria bacterium CG_4_9_14_3_um_filter_63_12
CGAGCCTCGGGTCCTAGGCCGGCGCTCTTGCGCTTTGCCAACAGCGTCTCCACGACCTCGGCCGAGAGGGTTCGAGGGCCACCCCAGGCCTTGGCGTGGGTCGTGATGCCGGCTAGGTGCTCCACGAGCTCCAGCCTCAAAAAGGCTTGCTCGACGTCGACGCCGTACGCGATGACGCCGTGGCTTTCGAGCAGCAACACATCGAAGTAGGGCAGATAGTCGGCCAGCGCTTTCACGGCATCGCCCGAGAAAGGCACCAACGGGATCCGCTCACCGAGACTCACCACAGCCTCAGGGATGAACGGTCGGTCCAGCCCCTGACCCGAACAGGCCATTGCGGTCGCATACGGCGGGTGGGCGTGCACAACCGCGCCGACATCTTGCCGCGCCTCGTAGATCGCCAGGTGCAACGCCAGCTCACTGAAGGGCTTCGTGTGGCCAGCGACGCGCTCCCCCTTCGAGTCGACCACGAGGAGACTCTGCTCGCTGAC
>PFUG01000212.1 GCA_002789955.1 Deltaproteobacteria bacterium CG_4_9_14_3_um_filter_63_12
ATCTTGCGGGCACCGGCGGCCATCAAGCGGCTGTCGTCGCCGACGGAGACTGGGTGCTGGTGCTTGACCGAGACCCGTTCCTCGACGCGCTCGAACTCGGACTCGAGGCCCTGTGAGCTCAAGCTGTCGTCGCCGGTCAGCCGCACCCATTCGTCCAGGATCGGCTCGGGCGTGCGCCAGGACATGCCGCCGTTGATGACGGTCGAACCGCCCACACAGCGCCCTTCCAGGTAGGGGATGGGCGGACTGCCGACGATGATGGTGGCTCCCGCGTCTCGGTACAGTCTGGGGACGGACTCGCTGAGGTAGGGGTTGAAGCTCGAGGTTGGGTGCCAGGAGCCCTCCTCGACCATGAGCACGTCCATACCGGCCTCGGCCAGCTCGGCGCCAACGACCGCGCCGCCCGCACCGGTCCCGACCACGACCACATCTGCCGAATATTCGCTGCGCTCTGAGTAGCTCGAAAAATTCAAAATCATGACGCCGCCTCCTCTGAGTAGGGGCCGATGTGCTCTTTGGGGGCGGGCTCGCTGCCGGCCATCATTCGCGTACGGAGGTTCAATCGGCTCTGCATGAACTCGGTGGGCTCATAGCCGATCGCCTTCTGAACCTCGTCGCTGTCGAAGTACTGCGAGAGAATGGCCATGCGGGCCGCGAACACCAGTTGGCGTCCCAGAGCCCTTTTCGCCACCTCGTTCAAGAAGTCCTCGGCCTCGTCTCGATCGAGCGCGCGCAGCCGGCGCAACCCCTTCAGGTTCCAGAGCGGCGAGAGGTCCAATGCGTGCACCGCGATCAACAGGCTCGCCGCGAATAGAGGGTGCATGTAGCGCAACGCCCGCAGGACGTCCTCTTCGATCTTGGCGAACATGGCGGCGTTGCCTGGCGCCGGTGGCGGCGGGCAGATGGCCTTGATCAAAGCGCGGAACGCCACTTGGGTCGTCTTGGGGAGGGCGACCGGATCGGCGAAGCGCCAACCGTCCTTCGGGTGCCGCTCCAGGGTCCCCAAGGACGGCATCCACAATGAGCGGTCCGCAGCCATCGAATCCTCGCCGCTGCTCGCCTTGGCGTGGTCGCCTTTGCGGCCCCACTTCAGGCTCTTTGGCAGGTTGGGCAGCGCTGCCCAGTGCCCGCCCAAGAGCGTCGTAGCCAGTGATCTCATGTCATCCTCCTCGTGGTTCCAGCGCGTATCGAAAGCGGTCGCGTCACTGGTTTGCAGATGCGCAAGCGACCACCGCGGCGGCGGTCACTCGATGTCTTCGGCCAGGCCTGAGGTCAGACGGCCTCACTGTGGCCGGGGTTGCTCTTGCGGCCCGCCTCGAGAAGCGGGCTGAGCAGAGTCAGAAGCACGCGGTCGATCTTCGCGTAATAGGTGCGCGTCGCCGAGACCGCGCCCTCGGGGTCGTTCTCCGAGATGCAGCGCAGCAGACAGCGCAGGTAGTCCGGAAAGCTCGGGTCAGAGACCCACAGCGACTGGGTTCGAGAGATGAGACCGCGGTAGACCTCCAGCAGCGTGTTCGCGATCCACCGAGCCGTAAGCGAATGCGCAGCGTCCACCAAGGCGTTGATCAGCTCCACGTCGTCGTGGATCAGCGCCTCGCGGTCGTCCGTCTCGAAGTTGTGCAGCTGGAGCTCGACCAACCGCTCGAGCTGCTCGATGTCCTCTGGCTTGGCGCGTTGAGCCGCCAGAGCCACGGACATCTCCAAGAGCTGCACCCGCGCCATGAGCAGATCCAACAGCGTGCGGATCTGCTCCGACGGGTTGCGGGCTTGCATCAGGAAGGGTCCCAGACACTCGACCGTCGCAGTCTTGCGAAAGTCCAAGATGGTCACGCCCTGGCCGTGCCGCACCGAAACCAGGTGCGCGTGCTCCAGCTTGCGAAGCGCTTCGCGCAGCGTGTTGCGGTTGGTCTGGTAGTGGGCGGCGAGCTCCCTCTCGGACGGTAAACGTGTGCCCGGTTTGAGGTCGTCGCAAAGGATCCGCTTTAGCAAGTCTTCGTATATCGACAGCGCCAAATTGTCATTTTTGTTGCGCTCTGGCATGGAGTGCCCCATCAAACTCGTCCTGTGGCGGCTGCTCGTCCGCACCTCGCGGACTCTTCCGCGCCGCTGGCCTCAAATTGGTTGAACCAGTCCGAACCTATCTGGTTCAACCAATTTGTCAACCCCCTCTTTCGCGGCAGGATTGCGCTCCAAACTCCAAAGTCCTAGGAGAAGCCCTGTAACGCTCAATTCAAGGGACGAGAGGAGAGAAATCATGGCCGAGCTCGAGTTCTTCTTCGACGTGGGTTCCCCCTACAGCTACCTCGCCGCCACTCAGCTCGAGGCCCTCGGCCACCGAACCGGCGCGACGGTGCGCTGGCGGCCTTTCCTGCTGGGCGCCGTCTTCAAGGCCACCTCGAATCACATGCCCGCAGCCGTCCAAGCCAAGGCAATGTGGATGCTGAGTGACCTGCGCAACTGGGCCAACCACTACGGCGTGCCCTTCACCTTCTCGTCGCGCTTCCCGCTGAACACGCTCCTGCCGCAACGGTTCTTGTCCGCAGCAGTGCTCGACAAGGGTGAGCAAGGAATCGCCCCCCTGGCCCTCGCGCTCTTCGAGGCCTATTGGGTGCATGACCGCGACATCTCGAACCCGCAGGTCGCCGGAGCGGTGGCCGATGAGGTGGGACTGGACGGCAACACTCTGCTGGCGCTCGCGTCACAAGCGCCGGCCAAAGACGCCCTGCGCGCCACGACCGACGAAGCCGTAGCCCGCGGCGCCTTCGGTGCACCGTCCTTCTTCGTCGGCGAGCGCCTCTTCTGGGGCAACGATCGGCTAGACTTCGTCGAAGCGGCCCTGAAGGGCTAGCGCGCCTCAGCTTTGCCGGGCGATGGTGTCGGCGTTGTGCCTCGCCTTGAAGCGCACGCACTCCTCGATCCGCCGCCGGCGCGCTGCGTCATAGTGGAAGAAGTTGACCTCGAGGGTCGGGTCTGCTTCGAGCCAGCCCTGCAAGGCCTGACCGCTCAGCCCCGTGAACGAGGTCTCGGGCGGAATTCGCCCAAGCTCCAGCCACCACCGCTCGAAACCGTACGCCTGAGCAAACTGCTCGTAGATGGGTGTACCCGGAAACGGGATGAGGACCCCGCGGTTGTTGAAAAAATCGGTCAGCGGCACCAGCTCCTCCATGAAACGCAAGGTCTCTTCGAGCTCTTCGGCGCCCTCCTCGGGGAAGCCGAACATGACGTTGACCACCGTGCGGATGCCCGCCGCCTTGGCCGCCACGAGCGACTCGACGAAACGTTCGGGGGCGAGCCCCTTCTTGATGGCCTTGAGGACTTTGCGCGAGCCGCTCTCGAGCCCGAAGTTGATGGAGACGCAGCCCGCCGCGGCCATCTTCTTCAGGAGCTCGGCGCGCACCATGTTCGCCGGCGTGATGCAGCCCCAGGTCACGCCGCGCAGCGCTGGGTCGGCGCGCAGCTGCTCGCAGAACTGCTCGACCCGGTCGGCGCGGGCGGTGAAGGCGTCGTCGTGAAAGGGGAAATGGCGCACGCCGAAGCGGCTGCTGAGCTCGCGCATCTCGAGCAGAACGTTCTCCACTGAGCGATAGCGAAACACTCGCCCCGTCACGTGGTTCGCGCAGAACGTGCAGCGCGCCGGGCAACCGCGGCTGCTGATGAGGCTGCACACCGCGCCGAAGGTCTCCACGCCGTACCAGCGCGGGTCGTAGCAGCCGAGCGCCTCGGACGGAAAGGGCAGCGCGTCCAGCTCCGCGATCGTCTCTCGCACAGGCCCATAGGCCGGGCCTCCGGCGTCTTGGGGCTTGTTCACGATGACGCCAGGGACGTGCTCGAGCGGCCCACCACGCTCTAGGGACGCGGCCAGCTCGACCAACGTGTGCTCGCCTTCGCCCGGGACGCAGACGTCGAACCCAAAGTCGAGGGGCTCGATGGGCGCTGCGGCGACGTGCGGGCCGCCAGCGACAAAGAGAGCGTCGAGGTCGGTCAGGGTCTGGCGCAGCCGATATCCTTCCAGCGCGTTGATGGTGAACAAGGTGAAGCCGACCAGCTGCGGCGCGAACGCGTGAGCGGCGTCGAGGAAGTCGAGCCCGACCGCCTCCCAGTGGGTCGCGGCCAGGTCGAGGCAGCGGACTTCGTGACCGGCGCGAAGGAGGGCGGCGGCAACATACTGCTGACCGAGATACGGCGAGCCCAGGGGTTGTGGGAGTCGGGGGGTCAGCAGGAGAACTCGAGCCATTCGAACCTCTGGCGATGCGCTTTGTTGGGCACAAGGAAGCTAACGCTCGATCGGCGTGCGTACAACGGCCAACGGCGACAATGATGGAAGAACTCCGTCGCGATGAGCTCGACTTCGCCTTGGCCATCGACGGTTCGACGGGCTCCGGACCAGTCTGGAGCTTGCTTCGGCCGAAGCAGTTGCTGCTGCGATGAGTTCGATGCTGCCTTGGCCATCGATGGTTCGACGGGCCCCGGGCTCCGGGCTCCGGGCTCCGGACTCCGGACTTGAACCTTTGTTCACGGTGTCCGTAATCCATGAACTCGGTTCCGACCAGTCTGGAGTCTGGAGTCTGGAACTTGCTTCGGCCGAAGCAGTTGCAGCTTCGGCGATGAGCTCGATGCTGTCTTGGCTATCGACGGTTCGACGGGCTCCGGACTCCGGACTTGGACCTTTGTTCTCGGTCTGAGCTGTTCCCCATGTGCCCGGTTTGGATCTTATCGATCCTATCACGTTGGACTGGATATCACGGGGGCAATGGAGTTAGTCTTCGGGGGTCACGCTCGAGGAGAAGTTGGTAACGATGAGGCAAAGATGTTCAGACCTGTAGGGCAGCCGAAATGGACCTTGTTTCTCGTCGCTCTCTCGCTGACCCTTGCGCTGGGCTGTGATGACGGCCCGTCGACGCAGACACCAACAGATGACGCCACAGAGCTGGGACCCGATGGGACCTCGAACCAAGGGCGAGTGAGTGACGGCTTGCTGGCCTTCTACACCTTCTCCGAGAGCCAGAGTCGCATCGCCTACGACCGGGCGAATACGGGCGACCCCATCGACCTCTACCAGCGCGAGACCGAGTATCTCGAGCGTCTGCAGCACCGAAACGGTTTCGCCATACGGGAGTCGGAGTGGCGGGACAACGGGTTTGAGTCCCTCGAGCTGCCGCACCGCATCAACGACGCCATCAAGGAGAGCCATGAGTTCACCTTGGAGCTCTGGTGCAAGCCCGACGACGTCTTGGTCGAGGGCCCGGCGCGAATGCTCACCCTGTCCTTCGACGGCAACAACCGCAACGTCACGCTCGGGCAGTTCCAAGGCGACCTTGCCGTCGGCCTTCGAACCGACGACCCAGGCGTCACCGCCAACGGCATGCCGACGCTCTACGCGCCGAAGGCCGTCACGGCCAAACAGGAGACGCACTACGCGCTGACCTTCGCCGACGGGGTATTGAAGCTCTACCGCAATGGCGTGGCCCAGTCGCTCTACGATCGCACCGAGGACGCCGACGGCAACACCGTGGAGACCCTCGTAGAAGGCCGCCTCGGGACGTTCTCGAACTGGGGCTCCGACTTCGCCTTGACGATCGGCGACGAGACCAGCGGTGACCGCTCGTGGGCTGGGGAGATCTACCTCGTCGCCATCTATGGTCGGGCGCTCAGCCTGGCCGAGCTGCAACGAAACATCGCCGCCGGCAGCCTCTTCGCCAAAGAGCCGCCGCCAGTGAAGGACGTGACGCCGCCGAGCTCGCCGCTGTTGACGGCCAAGGTGTTGCCCAACGGCGTACAGCTGGATTGGACGCGCGCCGCGGACATCGGCGGGGTCTCGGGTTATTGGGTCTACCGCAGCGGCAGCCGCATCGCGACGACCGAGGATCTGTCCTACTTCGACACAGGCCTAGGAAACGGGGCGCAATACACCTACGCGATCGGGGCGTTCGATCGAGACATGAACCGCACTCTCAGCAACTCCGTGACGTTGCGTTCGGCCGTCGTGTCCGAGTGGAACCACCTCCATGTGCACTACAGCCAGCGGCAGCTCGAGAAAGACAACGGCGAACAGTTCTTCTACCTCTCCGACAACGCCACGGCCCTGCTCGAGAAGCTCAGCCTCACGGAGATGGACCAATACCTCAACGACCGAGCCCTCAAGGGGTTCACCGTCATTCAGTTCGGGCTCTTGCCCACCTTGGACGGCTCGACGCCAGATGGCATCAAGCCCTTTGGCACGGACGGGCTCTCCCTCAACGAAGCGTACTTCGAGCGAGTCGACGCGGCGATGGCGAAGATGAAGGCCCGTGGGCTCTTCCCTGCCATCCAAGTGGTCCCTTACCAAGAGTATCTCGACGGCGCGACTCCAGTGATGACGCGGGACCTGGCGACGACGTTGGGCGAGTTCGTCGGTGCTCGCTACTCAGACGACGCGGTCTTCATTCTCGGCGCGGGCACCTCACCTGAAGGCTTCATCGACGTTTGGCACAACCTCGGGATGGGCCTGCGCACGGGGGGCACCGGCATCCGGACCTTCTTCCCTGGCCCTGGCGAGAGTTCCAGCACCTGGTTCCACGCCGAGGAGTGGCTCGGGTTCAACAGTGTCAACTCGGGCCAGGTCGCCGACGCAGAGAGCTGGGCGCTGATCGAGCCCGACATGCTGCTCGAGACTCCAAGTCACCGGCCGTGCATGGAGCTGGGCGGGGGGCTCGAGGACATTCCCGCCGCAGGGTCCATGGACAACCCACGACTCGGCGACTGGGAAGTCCGCAAGGCGGCCTACCGCTCGGTCTTCTCCGGCGGACATGGCTACGCCTATGGCTCGAACGAGGTCAGTCAGTTCTGGACCAGTGCGGACTCGAGCGCGACGGGCGCTCGAACGCCCTGGCAGGTCGCACTCGACGCTCCAGGCGCGCGCCAGATGGGCTATCTCCGCGCGCTCTTCGAAGGACGCCCGTTCCGCGGTCGCACGGCGCAGCCGGAGCTCGTGGTCGGCCAGCCCAGCGCTCCTGCGCAGCACGTCAGCGTCACGATGGAAGACGATCACTGGCTCTTCGCCTACTTCCCCGAGGGCGGCGAGGCGACGCTGGACGTCTCCCTGCTCTCATCGCCCGAGGTCGATGGCTACTGGTACAGCCCCCGCACCGGTGCCTATTGGGAGCTCCAGCGGCACAGCGGCGAGAACACGAGGACATACACGCCCCCGACCTCAGGTCCAGGCAACGATTGGGTGTTGGTGCTCGACGCTCCGGAATATCGATACCCACCGCCCGGCCAGAGCTGGTGAGAAAATTGCCGAGCGGACGGCCGATTTTCGCACCGCAAGCCTTCGAAACGACACGAAAATCGGTCGGGGGCAAGCAAGGCTATAACCCCAGATCGGCGGGGCGGCGCGGGGGCGCCCCGTTCTCCTCGCTCAGCGCAGCAGGATCAGGCGGAAGCGGACCTCGGACTTGAAGCCCACGCTCTGGGCCGCCTCGGTCCAAACCTCCTTGTCGCTGTCGATGAACATGATGACCTCTTTGCCCTTCTCCAACAGCAGGTTTCCGGCTTGACCGAGGATGCCAGAGACCAGGCGAGGACGCTGCAGCGGCCGGGGAATGTAGACGCGGTCGAGCATCATCACGCCAGGCTCGGGACTCTTGGCTTCGCCGAAGAAGATGGGCTTGCCCTTCTGCTTCCCGATCAGGAACTCGCCGCGCTCGATGGACTGCAAACAGCGCTTCTCGTGCGCCTCACGTGAGGCTCGGCGAGGATCTGCGTCCCACTGCTCCAACGACTGCTCGGCGGCGAACTCCGACACGAGCTTGAGGTCCTTGGCGGTGGCGATCTCTACGCTGTAGGCGCTGTTGGTCTCGGGCGCGGCCTTGAGCGAGGTCAGCGTGCGCTCTTTGTCGCCGACGACCTTGCGGTTGATCTTCTGGAAACCAGCCCAGAAGACGCCCATCAAGCCCACCTCACCGAAGAGCATGTGGGTCCCGCCGGTGCTCGCTCGGCTGCCAGCAGCGCGCGCCATGGCCTGCGCCAAGGTGCGGGTCGCGGAATCGTCTTCGCCATAGATGTTGGCCGTCGTCCCCTCGACTCCCGCCAGCGCCTTGATCTCTCCGCCTTTGCCGAAGGCCGCATGCCACCACCCGTCGAAATTTTCGAGGTCGAGGGCCGCGAGCTTCATGAGCAAGGTCGGGTATCGTGGCGCACGGGCCAAGAACGACGTGACTTTGTCGTAATCCTTGGGAGGCACTTGGTTGCACTGGTAAGTCGTCTCGTCCACGGTTCTTACTCCATTTCACTCGCTGATTCACTGAGAGAAACACTTGCCGGCGTAGCCTATGGCCATTCTTGATGGTTTGCTCGAAGCGCCACGCGCTCGAGTTCAGTCGTCATCCGCTTCCATGGCCGCAAGGGTCGCCTCGTCGAATACTGGCTCTCCCGCGTCGAACTCCATCTCCACGAGGACATCCCCCTCTTCGCTGTACTGGACATAGTCGCCGTGCAGCTTCCCGTCTTGGTAGGCGCTCTCTTCGAAGAGCTCTCCGCTGGGGTACCAGCGGCGATAGGGACCTTGCAGGACTCCGTCGACGTGGGTCGCCTCATAGAGGAGCTGTCCGTCCTCGTCCCAGCGCCGCAAGACCCCGTGCAGCATACCCCGCTCGTAGGCGACCTCGAACTGCCGCTGCCCGTCCTCGAAGAACTGCTCGTAGATTCCTTTGCCTTCGTCTTCTTCGTTCGCCATGGTTCTCATTTGAGGCTTCGCTGACCACGACCAATTTTCGCTCTATTTCGAACCGTTGTGGTGCGAAAATCGGTCGTCCGCTTGGCATTCGATGTCGGCGCGAACCGCATTCGTTGAAGGCCGACGAAGTGGGACGACGGCTCTCTCGAGCAAAACCTCATCGTCGACACGTTCATCGGGCTCACATCAGGCGAAACTACCGTCGTTTCTAGAGCGCGACAACACGCCAAGAACCAGAGGCACGGCGACAACTCTCTGCACCCCGAGCTCTTCCAGGAAGGATTTTCGCTTTATTTCGCTGCGTTGCGGTGCGAAAATTGGTCATCCGCTCAGCATATTGACTGCGGCGGACTCTGGACTGAGGTTCTCGCAATATGGTGGAGCATCGGGTAATAAGCGAAGACCCCCTGCAGCAATCCGGGAGAACTCCTGCAGATGACCATTATTCGCGATTTCGAAGACGCCCCGCAGCCCCCCACGCCGCTCGAACAGCCGACGCACCGCTGTCGCGTGATGCTGACTCCATTTCAGCGCGAAGACGTTCGCAAGCGGACTGGCCGCGAGATGGCTTGGGTGGACATCCACGATGACGACGGCCGTGCGTTCGAGAAAGGGATGCCTCAGCGCAACCCCGACGACGTCTTGTGGCATGCCCTGAGAGACGCCGAGGAGCGCAACAAGTACGACGCGGACTACCACGCCTACCTGATCGCCTTGGCCGCCTGGCAGGACGCGAACAAGGCGACCCCGGCGCAAATCGCCGATGAGCTCGCCGAGGAGGCCGAAGAAGACGCTGAAGCGAGGGCGGAAGCGTTCGCCGAGTTCTATGCAGCGGAGGGTGCTGCGCTCGAGGCCGCGAAAGCCGCTGCCGTCGAGGCCTGGGATCCCAAAGGCAAGAAACGAAAGAAGGCCGCTGCCGGCGAGTGAATTATCCGTCTGAGAGTGAGGAGGAGGTTTTATGGCCGGTCCAGGAGTCGAAGATGTCAAGGAAGAGCAGAAAGCCCTTCAGCTGATGATCGAAGAGCTGAACAAGACCAGTGATCCCGAGCAATTCAACCAGATTCTCGCGATGATCGAGGCTCAGGCCGCCAAGCTGAAGGCGACCGCTGTGGCCGCAGGAGACGCCATCGTCGCCAGCGTTGGCGGCACCGAGGGGCTGGCCTCGCCCCTTCTGGAAGGACCGCGGCCCAAGGTCGAGGTCCTCCTGACGCCCGAGCAGCGCCAAAAGGTCTTCGATGAGACTGGCGTGAACATGGAGAGCGTGCTCATCAAGGACGACACCGGCGCCCGCACCTCCACCATGCGGCAGACCACTCCGCCCGAGATCGAGTTCCAAGCCATCGAGCAGGCCCACGAGTTCAACCGAATGGTCGAGGCCCAGAAGACCATCAGCCAAGACGTCGCCGACGCCATGGCGGGGCTCGAGGACAGCGACGATCCGCGGCTCGTCGAGGCCCTGGAGAGGGCCAAGGCCGATCCCAATTTCCTCGCCGGTCTCAACAAGTAGTCGACGGCAACGACCCGCCAAACAGGTGACGACGTGAAGATCGCGGTGATCAGCGACCTACACCTTTGCAGCGATCGCAGTTGCCGGGAGTTTACCTTCGACGAGCCCTTCGTCTTGGGACTCTTCGACAGGCTCGAGGCGCGGCACGACCACATCTTCGTGGTCGGCGATCTCTACAACCTGGAGCACTCTCGCCAGCCATTTGACTGGGCCGGCGAGCTCGAGGCCACCTGGCGTCGGTATCCGCGCTTGACGGCACGACTGCATGGCGGTGCCGGCTATTTCTTGGTGCATGGGAACCACGATCGCGCCATCGCCGAGTTGCTGGGTGTACCCGAGCACCTGCGCCTCGAGCTGGGAGGTAGCGTCATCACCGTGACCCACGGCCACAAGCTCGACGGCTGGCTCAAGCAGCTCCCGTGGGTCGCTCCGACCGGCGCCTGGGTCGAGGCCTGGTTGCGACGAGCCCATCTCGGAAAGGTCGCGGACTCCATCGTCGACGTCGGTCGCCTCGCAGCCCGCGTCGGAACGCCCAGCGGTGGCGTCGTCTATCGCGGCGAATTTCATGGGGAGCGCTCCATCCGGCTGGCCCGCGAGCTGCTGCTCAGAGAGCGCTCGGATGTGGTCATGATGGGACACACGCACTTGGCCACAGCTGCCTTCTTCCCAGAAGGGGGGATCTACCTCAATGGGGGAGGCTGCGCGTTCGGCGAGCTGAGCTATGTCAGCTGCGACCTGGCCAGCGCCGAGGCGGTGATCCATCGCTACGAAGGCGGACAATGGACCCACGAAAGGACCGTTGCGAAGCAGGCCGCGGGCTGGTCTCAGATCGTCTCGGAGGGTAAACACCTCAGCTTGCGCGAGTCACGATAGGCAGCTATCGTTGCCTCCAGATCGCTCGAAATTTCGCGTGAGATTTGATGAACGACAACAGTCCTCCTATCCCTGTTCCGGGCGAAATCGTAGCTGGGCGCTACGAAATTGCTGCCGTGATCGGCCGTGGGGGCGGGGGTGTCGTCTACCGGGCGCGCCAGCTCGGGATCAACCGAGACGTGGCGATGAAGGTCTTGCCGCCCGAGAGCCAGCTGCACGCTTCGGCGGTGCGCCGGTTCGAGCGGGAGGCCCGCCTGGTCGCTCGCCTGCGCCACCCCAACACGGTCACGCTCTACGAGTTCAACCGCACCCAGACCGGCCTGCTCTACATCGTGATGGAGTTCGTGGACGGCGTCCCGCTGAAGGCCGTCCTAGAACGTGAGGGGCAGATTCCGCCCAATCGAGCGGTACCGATCTTCCGGCAAGTGCTCAAGAGCTTGGCTGAGGCGCACTCGCACGGCATCGTGCACCGCGACCTCAAACCCGCCAACATCATGCTGTGCAACCTGCACGGCGAACGGGACTTCGTAAAAGTGCTCGACTTCGGCGTCGCCACCGTGCTCGAGGCCGACGACCAGCTCTTCGACGACGACATGACCCGCACCGCCGACGTGGTCGGCACCCCCAAGTACATGGCCCCTGAGCAGTTCCGCTCGGGCACCCTCACCGCGGCGAGCGACCTCTACGCCACGGCCTGCATCGCCTTCGAGATGCTCGCCGGATACTGCCCCTTCGACGGCGAGACGCTGCACGTCACCATCGCCAAACACCTCTTCCAGCCTGCACCCAAGTTGCCCGATTTCCTCAGCCGCTACCCCAACCTCGTCGCGACCATCGAGCGCTTGCTGGAGAAGACCCCCGAGACCCGCTTCCAGACCGCCGAAGCCGTCCTCGAGTCGCTGACAAACTGGGAGGCCGGGGTTCCAGACGCCAAACCGTACGTGGCGACGATGCCGACTGCCAACGACTCCTACGTCGAGGCCTACAAGCAAGAGGCCGGACCTGGCGGGCTCCCACACCAGATGCCCTTCGACGCCACACCGCAGCCTGGCTCCGTCAACTCGGTGACCAACAACGGATTGCGCAACGACATCAGCTCGCGCTATGGCCAACATCCATTGCAGCAGGGCTACACCGCAACTCCGAGCCACCCCATCTACCCACAGGACGCCGTCAACGCGGGAGACACCAACCCGAACATGATGGTCCTGTCCCAGCCGCGCAGCAGCGGCGACGCCCGCACCTGGCTGCTCCTGGGCATGGTCTTCACCGTCATCGTGCTGGCCGCGGTCGCCTTCCTCATCCTCACGCGCCACATGCGCGGAAAAGACACGCAGTCCGAGGACGCCTCGGGCGCAGCGGAGGCCACGGAACACTCCGACCCAAGCACCGCAAGCAACGGTCATGGACTAGAGATGTCGTCGGACTCCCTCGATCGCATCAGCACCATCTACTTCGCCACCGACCAGGGCTCCATCTCCTGCGCCAACGGCTTTGTCGAAGGCAGCTCGCGAGCGAAGCCAGCGGCGAAGACCCCCATCCCGAAGGAGCTCCCTAAGGACCCGGTAAAGACAGATCCTGTCGTCAAGAACGACCCGGTAAAGACAGATCCTGTCGTCAAGAACGACCCGGTCAAGACAGATCCTGTCGTCAAGAACGACCCGGTCAAGACAGACCCTGTCGTCAAGAACGACCCGGTAACGACAGACCCTGTCGTCAAGAACGACCCGGTCAAGACAGGTCCGGACAAGGACGATCCAGCTAAGACCGCCCGCGAATACACCCGCTTCTCGTTCAAATATCAGCCTCCCACCTGCAAGGTGAAGGTCAGCGGCGCCAAGGAGTCGAGCTGCAAGGCGGGGGTCTGCAAGGTCCGGGCGGCCATCGGCACGACCCTCTCGATCGAGGTCTCCGCGGAGGGACGGCCCACTCTCAAAAAGAGCATCAAGGTCACCAAGGAAGTGACCGTGGACACCATCACGCTCTACCGGCGTTCGAACTAGTCACGGGTTTCGGTCCGATGAATGACCCGATAAACACCCCCGCTCTCTGGTCCCTAGAGACCGAGCGGCTGCAGTTGGTTCACCTCTCCACGGTCGAGCCCGATGCCATGCGGCAGTTCACCCTGCGCAACAAAGAGCATCTGGCCGCCACCAGCCCGTCTCGACCGGCGGGTTTCTACACCCGAGAGTTCTGGGCCGAGCGCATTGTTCTTGCCCGCACTGAGCTCGAAGACGGCGTCGCGGTGCGGCTCGTCGGAAGGCTACACGGCGCAGAGCCCATAGCGCTTACCGTGAACTTCACCCAAATCGTTCGTGGCCCGATGCAGGCCTGTTATCTGGGCTACGATTGCGACGGCGCCCAACAGGGCCAGGGTCTCATGACCGAGGCCCTACGCGCTGCCATCGCTCACCTCTTCGACGTCCTCGACCTCCACCGCATCATGGCCAACCACCTCGTCGAGAACGTCGCCTCGGCGCGAGTCCTGGCCAAGCTCGGGTTTGCCGTCGAGGGCCGCGCTGCGAACCTTCTCCTGATCGCCGGCGAGTGGCGCGACCACATCCTCAACGCCCGAATCAATCCGAACTGGCGCGGCCTCTATTGATGCTGCGATCGCGAGCGCGGGCACTCCAGCTCGCTCGTCTCGAGCGAGCGCCGTGTTGCGAAGCGAGCGAAATCCGGTCGGATTTCGCGCGCGACTCGGAACCGTGCTGGCTCGAAGCGAGCCACTTTGGTCCCCATGCGCGATCTAAACCCGCGCCTCTCATCCTTCTTTTTCTACGGCGGCGTCCTCGGTAGAGTGGCAACGTTGTCAAAATCGTCTAGGTGACTCTCGCCGCTTGGCGTGAGTCTTCGCAATCGGATTTTCGCGCATGACCCGGAACAGAGGGGGCTCGAAGCGAGCCCCCTCGCGGCCCTACGCGCGATTGGAGTGCACCTTGAGCCGTCACGTTTCGCCCCCCTTCGCTCTCACGCTGCTCTGTGCCGTTTTTCTGTCGCTGGTTTGCGCTTGCGACAAGCTCGAGCCCGTTGGGTTCGATGACCTAGTGAACGACGCATTGCCCGATCTTGCGCACGACGTAAGCGCCGACGTGGACTCGTCGGACACCCCCGAAGAGGCCGACGAGACCGAGCTGCCCTTCGTCCCCGAGGTCATCGAGACCGAGTGCATGGGCTCGTTCGCGCAGGGAGCGCCGGGCACCCGCGTGCTGGCCGACCTCTGCGACGCCATCGGCGAACCGGTCGGGCAAGGCACCGCCTCTGTTCACCAGATCACCGACGCCAGCGAGCTCTTCCAGGGCCCCGCTGCGCGCGGTCAGGTCGGCGACTGGATGGTCGACACCGGCGTCGCCCGTTTCATTATCGAGGGGGTCGATCGCCACTCCATCCCCTGCCCCTACGGCGGCAGCCCAATCGACGTCAGTTACTTCGGCGAGTCGCCGACCGGGACCCCCGATCACCTAGGCGAGATCTGCTTCTTCATGCAGCTCGGCCGGACCGTCGCGCCACGCAGCGACGCCGACTTCGAGATCGTCGCCGACGGCTCGGACGGCGGCGCTGCCATCCTCGCCGTCACCAGCCACGACACTTTGTCCGACTGGCTCAACCTCGAGGCGTTCGCCAAGGAGTACGTCGGATTCTTGGTCAACACTCCGTTCTCACCGGAAAAAGACCTGCATCTGACGCTGACCCACTACTACATCGCCCGACCCGGCGACAACTATCTGTCCTACCTGACCGCAGCCCGCAACGACGGCGACCGTTTCCAGCATGTGTTGGGCGGTGACCTGATCGACTCCGGCGGACTGGGCCGCTTCTTCAATCCAGCCTCGGGGCTGCAAGGCTTCGGCTACCTGGACATGAACCCCGAGCAGATGGAGTACTTGGCCTTCATCTCCGACGAGTCCAGCCACGCTTACGTCCCCGGCATCCGGGGCCTCGACGACCAAGGTGAGGTCCTGCCCGACGCCACCTACCTCGCCATCAGCGGCGCGGCGGCCATTCTCCTCGGCACCACCGACCCCATCGCCCTGTTGAACAAGGGCCCCCAGGCTCTGCGAGAACCCGGCGTCGTCAAGCTCGAGGTCGGCCGCTCGACGGTCTGGTCGCGGCGGATCTACGCCGGAGGCGCCGACTTCTCCACCATCACCGACGAACTCTTTGCGCTCCGCGGCCAGGCCACGGGACACGTCAAGGCTCGAGTGGTCGACGGTGCTGGCCTCGCTGTCGCTGGGGTCCCGGTCGCCGCCGTCCGCGTCTTCAGCGCAGTGGCGGGCCGCACCGAGACGCGCTTTGTGAGCGACGTCGACGGTTGGGTCGAGGGAGACCTGCCCGTCGGCAGCTACACCCTGCTCCCCGACGCTAATGACCGCGCCGCCGCCGCCCCGGTCCCGTTCGACCTGGCCGCTGGCGACTCGCTCGACCTCTCTCTCCCCGTTGGCGAGCCAGGCCTCATCCACTTCGACGTCAAGAACGGCATCGACGACTCGCCGCTCCCCGCCCGCGTCACCATCCTCTGCGACGGCACCTGCCCTCGCCCGACCAACTCGAAGCTGCGCGACGTCACCTTCGACGGCATCGGCGCCAACGTCGCCGCCGTCTTCTTCATCGGCGTCGACGGCCACATGGACTGGCCCATCGTGCCGGGAACCTACCGGGTGCTCGTCTCCCACGGCATGACCTGGTCGGTCTACCCGCTGGGCACCGCTGGTGAGGGACCCAATGCCGGAGGCGAGGTCGTGACCGTGCCCGAGGGCGGTGAGGCCGCCGTGAACGCCGTGCTCTACAAAGCCGTCGACACCAGTGAGTTCCTCAGCGCCGACTTCCACGTCCACGCCGTCAACTCCCCCGACGCGCCGGTGGCCAACAGCGAACGCGTCCTGTCCTTCCTCGGCGCAGGCGTCGACGTGCTGATCTCCACCGACCACGACTTCGTGACCGACTACGGCCCTTACGTCCGCGCGCTGGGCGCCGAGGGGCAGCTCGCGACCATGGTCGGCGAAGAGCTGACGACCTTCACCTACGGACACTTCAACGCCTTCCCGCTGCAGCACGCTCCCAACGACCGCAACGGTGGGGCCATCGACTGGGCCGTCGATGACGGCCCTGCCATGCACCCCAGAGACATCTTCGCCGCCTTCACAGCCAACCCCGGTGAGCAAGTGATCCAGGTGAACCACCCGCAGAGCGGCTATTTTTCGGCCATCTACCTCGACGCGAGGACCCTGACCTCGCACGCCGACCCGACCCTCCACCGCATCGCTCCGGCCGAACCCGCTCCCGTGACGGGAGACACCGGCCTCTTCGACGAGGGTTTCACGGCCGTAGAGGTCTACAACGGATACAGCCGGAACAGCTTCTGGGGCGTGATGAACAGCTGGTTCCCCATGGTCGCGCAGGGCCTCGTCCCCACCATCACTGCCACCAGCGACAGCCATCGCGTCTATTCCAGCCTCGGTGGCAGCCCATGCACGTGGGTGCACGTCGGCGCAGGCCGCGACACCCCCTCGACCATGGACGCAGCGACCTTCGTGAGCCAGACCAACGCCAACCAAGCGTTCGGCAGCAACGGGCCGTTCGTGCGCTTATGGGCGACCAACGCCGCTGGCGAGCGGGTCGAGACCGCCGGGCTCCTCGCCAGCGGGGGGGCAAACCATGAGGTGACCATTGGGGTCGAGGTCCAGACGCCCCTGTGGATGAAGGTGGATACGGTGACGCTCTACGGCAATCTCGTGGACACGGCCCCATTGCCTGGGGAAGTGAACACTACGGAACCCACTTCCCTCGAGGTCGCAAGTTTCACCCTGACGGACGCCGACCTCCTGCCCTCGGCGAGCCCTGGGGCGGAACCGACCCGCCTGCTGCGCTACCGCAAAGAGGTGACCTTTACGGTCGCGCCCGCAGCCGACAGCTACTACGTGGTCACCGTCGAGGGAAAGAGCGCCCCCAGCATGGTCCCTGTGATTTGGAGCAACACGCAGCCCTTCGCGTTCTCGAACGCGCTCCTCGTCGACGTGGACGGCGGTGGCTATGACAAGCCGCCGATGACCCGAGCCGCAGGGAGCGGGGGTGGGCATCCCAAGGCGACGCCCCAGACGCGCCCGCTCGAGACGCGAGAAGACTGGGAAGCGCTGCGTCGTGCGCTGATTGAACGTCTGCGCTGAGGGGTCACCATGAGTTCGAACGCGTCCTCGAGTATGAGCGCAGTGTTGGGAGCCTTGCCGGCAGGGACTTTGGTGCTGGACCGCTACGAGATCCTTTCGCGCGTCGGCGCCGGTGGTTTCGGCGTGGTCTACAAGGCGCGTCAGCTCAACACGGGCCAACTGGTCGCCATCAAGATGCTCAAGCAGGACCTGCGCGAGGGCTCCGAAGACCTCGAGACCCAGGTCAAGCGCTTCACTCGGGAGATGGAGCTGATCGCCGTCCTCAATCACCCCCACATCGTCGCCCTCAAGGACTCCGGAAAGGTCGACGACGACTGGGTCATGATCCTCGAATACGTCGAGGGCACCGAGCTGGCCGAGCGTATCACCCAGGGTGCGATGGAGCCTGGGCTGGTCAAGCGCGTGATCTGCCAGGCCCTCGAGGCGCTCATCGCGGCCCACCGACGGGGCGTCATTCACCGCGACCTGAAGCCCTCCAACATCATGCTCACGGGCTCCGCCGACCGGCCGCTGGTCAAGGTGCTGGACTTCGGCATCGCCACCTTCGCCCACGGCGAAGGCGGCGAGGGCGGTGCGCTGACGCAGACCCACGTGGTGCTTGGGACCCCGGCCTATATGGCGCCAGAGCAGATCCAAAAAGACGAGGCCAGCCCAAGCATCGACGTCTACTCCATGGGACTCATTTTGCTCGAGTGCCTCTCAGGCCGTCGGGCGGTGACCGGCAAGACCTCCATGGATGTAGCCATGAAGCAGCTCAACGAGCCGGTGCCCATCTCCACTGAGCTGCGCAAGAGCGCCTTTGGGCCGGTGATCCTCAAGGCCTGCGCCAAATATCCGGAAGACCGCTACACGAGCGCCGAGCAGATGCTCGAGGCCATCGAGGCGCTGGACCTCGAGGCGCTCGCCCCTCCGGAGAGAAGCAAGGTCGTTTTGTACGCCACGCTCGGCCTGGCCATCGTCCTCCTCATGACGGCCGGCGTGCTGCTCGGACTCAAGTTCCTGGGCAAGAAGCCGGCGGCCGCTGGCGGTGCCGAGACGCTCACCGAAGAACCAGGCGCCACCGAAGAGTTCTTGGCGCTTCAGCAGCGCGCTCGGCGTGGCGCAACCGATTCGTTGGCCAAGGGCGCCTTCCTGCCGGCGCTGAAGCTCGCCGAGCCAGTGGCCAACCCACCGGACACCATCTACGCGGCCATGGCCGACCTCGAGCGCGACGGGCGCGAGATGCTCAAGGAGTTCTGCGACTGCTACACCGACAACGTCTTCGGCGGCAGTCGCGAGGACTGTGAATCGCAGTATAAGCTGCTCAAGGAAATCGACTGCGCGAAGGTCGCCTACGAGGTGCACCCCAAGGGCGCCATCGAGCATCTGCGCTGTACCCAAGGCGCCATCGTGAGCTTCAAAGACTGCGTGGCCGGCTGCCCAGCGCTCGACAGCGCCAAGGGCGGACAATGCCTGGCCAAAGCCGGCGACGACGCCAACACTTGCCGCAGCGAGTCTCCCCTCGGGCTCTTGGTCCAGATTGACTCCTGCATGGAGATCGCACTCAAGTCGCCGCACGGCCGCTGAGCGAGCACACTTGCCGAACTGGTTACGGCGCCGTTTCAGGCGCACGCGAGGTTCCGATGGACGCGAACACGCGCCTGCAACGATGGCAGGCTGGAAGCGGCGCTCGCCGCGGCGGCGAGCCTGGGCACGACCGGTGGTGACGGCGACACCCCTTGTCTCTCGGTCGCGGCCCACTTGGGGCAGCTCGACCTCGTTCGCCGAGGGCGCGTCGGCAAATCGTCACGACGGCGACCGCCTCAGGCCCTTGAGATTCGAACCTGATTGCTGATGCAGACTGTGCTGGTCCGCGCTGCGCCTCTTCACAAGGTCGAAGTGCAGATGAGGTTTTTGTGCAGGGTACATTGACGGTGGCTCTACTTTGCCCTAACCCTCGAAGGCACGGGAGCACATGCATTCGAGTGAGAGGCCATGACGGCAGAACTGAACACACAAAGCTTGGTCGAGGGATCGGTCGTCGACGGACGGTTCCGAATCAAGAAAATGCTTGGCGAAGGCGGCTTTGGCGTCGTTTTCAAGGCTGAGCAGCTCTCGACTGGGCAGAACGTCGCGATCAAAGTGCTTCACACTCAGCGAATGGGAAATCCGAGCGCGGCACGGATGATCGAGGAGCGCTTCGTCCGCGAGATGCAGGTGATCGCACGACTCAAGCACCCCAACATCGTGCGGCTCATCGACACAGGGAAGTTGGTGGGCGGAGAGCTCTACGCCGCCATCGAGTTCGTCGAGGGAGAACCCCTCTCGGACCTGCTGAAGCGAGAAGGGCAGATGCAGGCTCAGGATGCGATCCGCGTCATGGGCCAGGTCCTCGACGCGCTGTCCTGCGCCCACGACTCGGGCATCGTCCACCGAGATCTGAAGCCCGACAACATCATGATCACCACCACCGGCGCGCGCCGCAACGCGCTGGTGCTGGACTTCGGCATCGCGGGCCTCGCCACGAGCGACCAAGACGACCCCTCCAAGAAGCTGACGGCGACGGGGCAATTCATCGGGACGCCCTACTACATGGCGCCCGAACAGCTGACTGGACACAGCACCACGCCGCAGAGCGACATCTACGCTTGGGGCTTGGTCTTTCTCGAGGTCTTGACCGGGAGAACCGTCGTAAACGGGAACTCTATCGCTGCCATCATCATGGAGCAGTGCTCGCCAAAGCCGATTCCCATCGTTCCTTCGATCGCCAAATCGCCGCTGGGGCGCATCTTGGCACGGGCCACCGACAAGTCGCTGGAGCGTCGCTATCCACATGCTGGCGACGCGTTGAACGATCTCGACGGGGCGATGACCCAGTCTTACGTCTACAACATCCCGATCCTCGCGAATGACGCCCTGGCATCAGGCGAGACCCAGGACCTCATCGATGGCGAGGTTGCCTTCACACAGAACACGGGTGAGAGCGCCGCGAACTGGCGAGCGGCTGCGCCTGGGGACAAATCCACCGCGCCGCATGTCGTCGGGGGTACCGACCAGTTCGAACGCCAGGTCAAGAACAGCAGGCTGGGCTTAATCGTTGGCCTTTTGGTTCTGTTGATCGCCGGGGCGGTCGTTGTGTTGCTCGCCCAGATGGGAGATGAGACGGCGCCGACCGACGCGAAGAGCGACAGCGCCCCTACCGAGAATGCCGTCGCTGCAGGCGCTCCTGTGGTTGCGCCAGAGGCCATTGAACCCAAAGAGACCTCGTTGCCGGCCGACTCGACCGTTGGCGAGGAGGTCACGGAGCCCACAGGGCAAGAGACGCACCCGCAAAACATCGACGAGCCCCTGCTCGTTGGGCTGCGGATGCAGAACGCTGGCGACGCCGTGGCCGCGAAGCAGGCCTTCCAAGAGGTCCTCGCCATCGACGCCGAACACACGGAAGCCCGAGAGGGCCTGGGCTGGGCGCTGCTCGAGCTCGGAGCGTTCGACGCCGCCTTTGAGCTCTACCGCGAACTGCAAAGGGAGCCCGAACTCGAAGCTCGTGCCATGTTGGGAGCCGCGCGCGCCAAGCGGGGTGCAGAGGCCTTCCCCGAAGCGAGACTGCTGTACAAAGAGTATTTGCGGCGCTTCCCCGACGATTCGAACGTGGTGCAGGCCCGTGCAGAGCTGAAGAGCATGCGGCCCGAACGCACGCCCCATGGTCAGGGAGGCTCCCCCAAGACGGAGCCCAAGATCAAGCCCAAGGGGCTCGAGGTCGATCCGGACCTGTGAGGCTGCGCGCGGACCCCACTGTCGTCGCTTGAAAGGCCGAGAAAGGCCGAGAAAGGCCGGAAAGCCGGAAAGCCGGAAAGCCGGAAAGACTCGAGAGGGCAACCTGCCTAGTCTGGCGGTTTCCGAATTGCGAACCCCCAAGTGAGAGCGCCACCATGCGTCGTTTGCTGTTGTTGATGTCGAGTCTGTCCCTTCTGCTCGCCTGCACCGAGGTTGGACTCAACGACCGGTATTACGCGTGCCAGAGCGACGCCGACTGTGTGGGAGGCAGGCGCTGCCTATATCCGTCGAGCGGCGCGGCTACCGAAAACTTGGCCGATTCGCTGCGTGAGACCTCGCGTAAAGAGTCTGCAGGGCGCTTCTACGTGCCACCTGCTCCGAGGGCCACCAAGACCTTGACTCTTCAGCCCTTGCCTGCGGCCTGGAGCCCCTTGAGGTCGATGCGCTGAGCCCTCAAACCCATCGAAACGACTCATCTTAAGCTGGACCTCACCCAACGACGAACCCCAGCAAACGCTCACCAATCAGGGGGTTGACGGGCGAGCGCGACGGTTCGATAAGGGTGCGGCACCGGGGTGCCCCGCCGCCGCTTGGGCTGCAGGAAACCTCGTCGCTGAAATCCGTCCAATAGAGAGTATGCTTGGCCGACCAGTACGCTCGGCAACGACAAGGAGCAGCAATGAGCGAGTCCACCCCCCGACTCGAGCCGACCACTCACGTCACCGCGTCCTTTGTGCATGAGGAGCGCTTGCTCTTCGAGCAGTCGAAGCCTGGCTGCCGTGGAATCGAGTTCCCACCACTCGGAGTGCCTGCGGTCGACGCCAGGTCTCTCCTCGGGAAGATGTTCCGAGCGCAGCTCGCCGAGCTTCCCGAGGTGAGCGAGCCCCAGGTGGTGCGCCACTTTGTGCGGCTGAGCCAGTGGAACTACTCGATCGAGATCGGCCCCTACCCGCTGGGGTCGTGCACGATGAAGTACAACCCGAAGGTGAACGAGGTCTTGGCGAATTTGCCGGGATTTGCGCGGCAGCATCCGTTCATGCCGGAGCAATGGACGCAGGGCTCGCTCAAGTTGATGAAGGAGCTCGAAAAGCAGCTCTGTGCCATCTCGGGGCTGGCGGCTTGTACGCTGCAGCCGGCGGCGGGCGCGCACGGCGAGTTCACCGGCCTGATGGTCATGCGCAAGTGGCAAGAGTCGCGCGGGCAGGGGCATCGCAACAAGGTGCTCGTGCCGGACTCGGCGCACGGGACGAACCCGGCATCGGCAGCGTTGGCAGGGTGTGAGTCGATCGAGCTCAAGAGCAATGCGCAAGGGCTTCTCGACGCCGATGAGGTCCGGCGCGCAATGGGCGGAGACTGTGTCGGGTTGATGGTGACCAACCCCAACACGCTCGGTCTGTTCGAGGCGCAGATCGCCGAGGTCTGCGCCATCGTTCACGAGCGCGGCGGCTTGGTCTACATGGACGGCGCCAACATGAACGCCATCCAAGGCAAGGTCCTGCCCGGCGCCATGGGCATCGACGCGATGCACTTCAATCTGCACAAGACCTACTCTACGCCGCACGGCGGCGGCGGACCGGGCGCAGGTCCCATCTGCGTGCGCGCCGATCTGGCGCCCTTCTTGCCCGTCCCGCACATCGTCGAGCACGACGACGGCACCTACTCGCTGGACTACGACCAGCCGCAGAGCGTCGGGAAGATGAAGGGGTTCTTCGGGAACTTCCTTATCCTGGTGCGGGCTTACGCCTACCTGCGGGCCATCGGGGCGGAGGGCATTGCGCGCAACGCCGAGCTGGCCGTGCTCAACGCCAACTACATCATGGCCAAGCTGCGCGGCGTCTACTCGCCCGTCCACGACGTGCCGTGCATGCACGAGGCCGTCTTCTGCGACAAGTCGTTCAAGGACAACGTGAAGACCCTCGATGTGTGCAAGCGCCTGATGGACTATGGCTACCACCCGCCGACCATGTACTTCCCGCTCAACGTGAGTGGGTCGATCATGATCGAGCCCACCGAGAACGAGCCGAAGGAAGCCCTCGACGAGTTCATCGAAGCCATGTTGGCGATCCACGCCGAGGCTAAATCCGAGCCCAAGACCTTGACCTCCAGCCCGCACCGGACGTTCCGCAAGCGCGTGGACGAGACGACCGCGAACCGCAAGCCGGTGCTGCGTTGGCGTCGAGAAGTTCTTTGATTCCGCGCTAGGGGTCGTCTCGAGCTTTGGGTTCTGCTATATCAAGGTCTTCGGCGTCTGTGCTGTGCGAGTGGGACGCCGAAGGCCCTGTTGTTTGCTGGCCGACCGCCTTACGCTGTTGGCCGCGCCGCGGGTCGTGACCACCCCTTCGACAGTCCCGTGTGACGCCCATCGCCCAATTAGTGACCGAGGCCGACCGAGATGACCGCAGCTGAGCGACGTCCCCCCCCTTTATTTCCGCAAGAAATCGAGCGAATCTACATGATTGGTGTGTGCGGCACCGGAATGGGGTCGCTCGCCGGAATGCTGCGCGTGGCGGGATACGAGGTGATGGGCAGCGATCAGAACACCTATCCGCCCATGAGCGACCTGCTCGCCTCGCAAGGCATCGAGATTCTCAAGGGTTGGGACGCGCAGAACCTATTGCGATTGGAGACGCCGCCCGACCTCGTCGTGGTGGGCAACGTCTGTCGGGTCGACAACCCGGAGGTGCTGGCGGCCCTCGAGCTGGGCATCGTCTCGGTGAGCTTTCCCGAGACCCTGCGTGAGCTTTTCCTGCTCAAGTCCAAGAAGCGCGTGGTGATCAGCGGGACCCACGGCAAGACTACGACCAGCTCGTTGGTCGCGTGGTTCCTCGAGCACGCGGGCTACGACCCGTCGTTCATGATCGGCGGCGTGGCCGGCAACTTCGGCAGCAACTACAAGCTCGGCCAAGGCGATATTTTTGTGGTCGAAGGGGACGAGTACGACTCGGCCTACTTCGACAAGGTGCCGAAGTTCTGGCACTACGCGCCCAACACGCTGGCCATCACCAACATCGAGTACGATCACGCCGACATCTACAAGAACGTCGAAGAGATCATCGAGGTCTTCGAGCGACTGGTCGAGATGTTGCCCCCGACTGGCCGCATCTGGGCCAACCTCAAGGACGCCAACATCCGGCGCGTGGTCAAGAGCGCGGCCTGCTCCGTCCACGGCTTCGGCGTCGGCACGGGCGTCGAGCTCAAGGCGCAGAACCTGAAGTTCGTCGAGGGCGGTGGCGCGACCTTCGATGTGCAGCGCTCGGCGACTCGCCTCGGGACCCTCGAGAGCCCGCTGCCTGGCACGCACAACGTCTACAACGTGCTCACCGCGCTCGGCGTGGGCCTGAGCCTGGGCCTGCGCTTCGAGTCGATGGCCGAGGCGCTCGCGGCCTTCAAGGGCGTCAAGAAGCGCCAAGAACTCATCGACGTGGTCGACGGAATCACCATCTACGACGACTTCGCCCACCACCCGACCGCGGTGCGCGAGACCGTCCGAGCCATTCGCGATCGCCACCCCACCTCGCGCCTGTGGGGCATCTTCGAAGCCAAGAGCAACACCAGCCGCAGAGCCGTCTTCCAAGCCGACTACCCTATCGCGCTCGCCGGCTGCGACCAAGTCATCCTCTCGGCGCCCTGGAAGCAGGACTCCCTGCCCAGCAGCGACCTCATCGATCTGGACAAGGTCGTCGCGGACTTACAGGCCGGTGGGACCGAAGCTTGGCTCATCCCTTCCGTCGACGACATCGTCGCCGCGTTGCTCGAGCAGCTCGAGGCGGGAGACGTGGTCCTGGGCTTGAGTGGGTCGGCGTTCGGCGGCTTGCACCGCAAGCTGGCGGCCGCGCTGCACCAACGCCCGAAAGAGCCCGTCGCCGCTGTGGCGAAGCCCGAGACCCCGGCAAAGCCGCACCGCCGGCCGGCCTCTGAGTTTGCGCCTCGTCCCCGGCGCACGAGCCGCCGCCGGCGCACGCCTCTGCAGCCCAAACCCAGGGGCCGACGGCCTCAGCGACCCCAGGCGAGCCGTCGTCGAGGACGCAAGCCCGTCGTCCGTTGATGAGTCCTGCGGAGCTAGAGCAGCCCGAGACTGGGTGGAAAGGGCGGGCCCGGCGAGCGCTGGTCGAGGCGCTGCCGCGCCCGGCGAACACGCCGACGCTCGACCGCCAGACCCTCGTCGTGTTGCTCTCCTCCGTCGTGCTCCTGGCCCTGCTTTGGTATTATGGCCGGCTGCCCTTCTTCAGAGAGGTCATCGCGCCGAGGTTTTTGGCCGGCGCCGAGGAGCGAGTCAGCGAGCTGTGGGGCTACTACTTTCTTGCCGGCGTCTCGATCCTCACCCGGATGCTGCTGCCCTTGACGATCATCGTGCTGGTCTTCCGCAAACGGCCCAGAGACTTTGGCTACCGCGTGGCAGGGACGAAGGGGTTGCTCTACATCTACCTCGGGCTGCTCGGCATCATGTTGCCCGTCCTCTTTTACGCCAGCAGCTTGCAGTCGTTTCAGGAGCGCTACCCACTCTACGACTGGGCGCACGAGTCTCTGCTGGTCTTCTTCGTCTACGAGCTGTCCTACATCCTGGTCTTTCTCTCGGGCGAGTCGTTCTGGCGAGGCTTCATGGTCTTCGGGTTGGCGCCGAAGTTCGGGCTCTACGCGGTGTTCATCATGGCGATCCCTTACTCCATGGTGCACTTTGGCAAGCCGTTTCCAGAGGCCTTGGGCGCGATCCTCACCGGCGTGGTGTTGGGGTTCTTAGCGCTGAAGCACCGCAGCTTCTGGCTGGGAATCGCCCTGCACAGCACGATTGGTTTCACCATGGACGTGCTCTGTCTGTGGCGAAAGGGGCAGCTCTGGGACCTGTGGTTTTAGCGCCGATCGCCGAATTAGGGCGGCCGCCGGCCGCCCCTACGCGTCGTGGGTTCAGCGAACGCTCGGATTTCTCGCGTGCCCACGCGCGATCGCAGTTTGCGCTGGTGATGGGCCGCTGATATACCGATTACGGCTGGCTTTTGAGCCGCCGGTCATCACCAAAGGCTGCAAGATCCCGTACACAGTGTGAGCCCGAGCAGGATGCAGCAATCAAGATATCGCGTGTTGGAGCGCATCGATTCCGGAGGGATGGCCGAGGTCTTTCGGGGCGTCGCCACCAGCATCAAGGGGTACGAGAAGGTCGTCGCGATCAAGCGCGTCCTGCCTCACCTCACGCGCAAGCACAAGTTCGTCCGCATGTTCCTGGACGAGGCGCGCCTCTCACTCGTGCTCAACCACGCCAACATCGTGCAGGTCTTCGACCTGGGGTCGACCGACGGCACCTACTTCATCGTCATGGAGTACGTCGACGGTGTGAACATGCGCACCGTCATGCAGGAGCTCTTCAGCCGCGAAAAGAGTCTGCCCATCGGCCACGCCACCTACATCGCCATCGAGGTGTGCAAAGGGCTGGCCTACGCGCACACGCTGCAGGACGTGTCTGGACGCACGCTCGGCATTGTGCACCGAGACGTCAGCCCGCCCAATATCCTCCTCTCGCTGCAGGGCGAGGTGAAGATCACCGACTTTGGTCTGGCCAAGGCGCGCAGCCAGTTGGAGCACACCGACCCCGGCATCATCAAGGGCAAGTTCGGCTACCTCTCGCCGGAGGCGGCCTACGGCGAGACGATCGACTCACAGACGGACATCTTCGCCCTGGGGGTCGTGCTGTGGGAGATGCTCGCCGGGCGTCGACTGTTCGCGGGCGCGACCGAACCGAAGACTCTCGAGCTGGTGCGCAAGGCGGTCATTCCACGTCTGCGCTCCATCAACCCCGACGTGCCGGAGAACCTCGACAACATCGTCCAGAAGGCCCTCGCCCGCGACCGCGGCCGGCGCTATCACAAGGCCTCGGAGATGTCGGCGGAGCTGACGAATGTCCTCTTCGACAACAACTTCCGGGTGACCAATGCGGACATCGGTGAGTTCGCGAAGGCGAGCCTCGAGGCCGCCGGCGGAGGCTCAGGCGAGCTCGGTGTTGGCAGCGACTATCGACGCATCGACGACATGGTGCAGGAGGAGATCGAACGCATGATCTCCCTGGACGAGTCCATGGTGATCCCCATCGTCGAAGGCGGCGGGCTGGAAGATCCGTCCAATTGGTTTTCCGACGACGCCCCCAATCAATGGGAGCGCATCAAGAGCGTCGAGGTCAGGGCGTTGAGTGTCGGCCCAGAGGCGGCCGACCCGATGACGATCAGCACGCTCATTCCCATCGACGTCGTCCAAGAGGCGATCGAGGAGGCGAGAGCGCGCGGCGATCTGGACTGGATGACCGAGCAGGAAGGCGGAAGCGGTGAGCGACAAGACGCCGCCGCCATGCTCTCCGCGAATGCCGCTGCAGTGTACGAGGACGAGCTTCTGTCGGTCGATGTGGAGGCCTTTGATTTGGACCTCGAGCCCGCACCAGCGAAGGGCCCAGTGGACTTGCGTGCCTTTACTGCGATGGAGCCTCAGACCCTCGACGTCGAGGTGGTGACCAGCAGCGACGAGCCCATCGTCAGGGTTGCGCCCGAGAGCCCTGTGGCGAGTGACGAGAGCTCTCTCGAGGCCTTGGAGAGCTACGCGGAAGAGGCCTTCGAGCGAGAGGAGGAGGAGGCCGAGGCCGACTTTTCGAAGCCGCTGCTGATCCTCGCCATACTGTTCACGCTCGCGGCGGTCGCCGCCGCGATGATGCTCTGAGCCCCGATAGGAGCGATATTGGCTGACGCGAATTCCTCTGACAAGCCAGGTTGCGCTTGCGTTTGGTGACCACCCAGCAGAGCCTTGACGGCGAACGGCGGGCGAAGTAGTGGCTGTGCCAAATCACAAGACGTTGGGTAGAGCCGATGGATGATGGGTTCGGCGCACCGCGAGTCGTGGGTAGACACCTGACCAGGACGAGAGCCCGATAGGAGAGCGCCGACCGCGAGCGCAGGCACCTCACCTCACTCGCTCGAAGCGATGCCGCGGAGCGAGCGAACCTCAATCGACCATTCCTTTGTGCAATTAGAGGTTGTGGAGATGGGAAACGTCCTAGTGATGATCCTGGCTGGTGGAGAGGGGAAACGCCTGTGGCCGTTGACCGCAGACCGTGCCAAGCCATCGGTGCCCTTCGGCGGACGGTATCGGCTGATCGACTTCGTTCTCTCGAACTTCGTCAACTCCAAGTTCTTCAAGATCAAGGTGTTGACGCAGTACAAGTCGAACTCCCTGAACACCCACCTGAACCGAGGTTGGCGCCTGGCGCGCATCCTCGACCACTACATCGAGGCGGTGCCTGCGCAGCAGAACCTGGGTCCCAAGTGGTACGAAGGCTCGGCGGACGCCATCTATCAGAACCTCAACATCATCACCGACGAGGAGCCAGACTACGTCTGTGTCTTCGGGGCCGACCACGTCTACAAGATGGACGTCTCGCAGATGTTGAAGTTCCACATCGAGACCCAGGCCGACCTGACGGTCGCCGCCAAGCCGGTGTCCCTCGAGGAAGCGAAGGGCTTCGGCGTCATCGAGGTCGACAAGGACCTCCGCATGATCGCCTGGGAAGAGAAGCCTCCGGAGCCCAAACCCATGCCCTCGGACCCGACTCGAGCGCTGGCCTCCATGGGAAACTACGTCTTCAACACCGATGTCCTGGTTCGCGAGCTGCAACGAGATGCCGAGAAGGAGTCGAGCATCCACGACTTCGGGCGCAACATCATCACCGACATGTACAAGCGCTCGCGGGTCTACGCCTACGACTTCGAGACCAACATCATCCCTGGCCAGCCCGCCAACGAGAAAGGCTACTGGAAGGATGTCGGGACGCTGGACGCCTACTACGTCGCCAACCTCGATCTCGTCTCCGCCAGCCCGACCTTCGACCTCTACAACAAGCGCTGGCCAGTCCGAACGCACCGCGCCCAGATTCCTCCTGCGAAGTTCGTCCACTCCACCGGTGAGCGCATCGGCGTCGCGACCAACTCCTTGGTCTCGGATGGCTGCATCATTTCGGGAGGTCGTATCGAGCGCTCGATCCTCTTCCCCAACGTCCGCATCAACAGCTTCTCGCAGGTCGAGGAGTCCATCATCTTCGAGGGCGTGGACATCGGGCGGCACACGAGGATTCGTAACACCATCATCGACAAGGGCGTCCGCATCCCACCAGGCACAGAGATCGGTTACGACATCGAAGCCGACCGCGCGCGCTTCTTCGTCGACGAGGTCGGGCACGTGGTGGTCGCCAAGAACACGTTGATCGACTGATTCGTCGCCGCTCGAGGTGCGAGGGTGGAGCGGTCACGCTCCACTCTCGACTGGCACCTGAACGGGCGAGCCTCGGCCGGCCAGATTTCACGACAGAGCACGTCATGACAGCAGACCCCTCGACGACGCCAGTCGCTTTCATCTGGCACATGCACCAACCACCCTATTGGGTTGGCGACGAGGCCCCTATCCTGCCTTGGGTTCGGCTGCATGCCATCAAGGCCTACTACGATATGGCGTGGATCGCCGAGCGCTTCCCGAAAGTGCACGGGGTCTTCAACTTCTCCGGCGCGCTGTTGCAGCAACTCCAGATGCTCGCTGACGGCAAGGTGCGAGATCAGTGGTACCGGCTCTCCAGCAAGCCCGCAGAGTTGCTCGACCTGGACGAGCGGGCCTTCATCCTCGAGCACTTCTTCAGCCTGTCTTGGGCTCGCTTGGTCGAACCCCACAGCCGTTACGCTGAGCTCCTGCTCAAGCGCGGCCGCGGGAACAAGAAAGTCCCCGCGAAGCTCGCCGCGACCTTTGATGTGAACGAGCTCAGAGACCTGCAGTGTCTCTTTAACTTGAGTTGGTTCGGGTTCGCGGCTCGCGAGACGCTTCCCGAGATCGGAGAGCTGCTCGCCCAGGGCCGGCTCTTCAGCGAGTCCCAGAAGGCACGAATCCTCGAGCTGCAGCTGCAGGTCTGCGAGCGCATCCTCCCGCTCTACAAGAAGCTCGCGGAGAGAGGGCAGAGCGAGCTGACGACGACACCCATGAACCACCCGATTCTGCCACTGCTCTGCGACACGAACGTGGCGATCGGGCTGGAGGTGGATCGCTCGATGCCACCCCGTTTTGCGTGGCCGAGCGACGCTGTGAGGCAGGTGCACCGCGCCCTCGACGTCTTCGAGCGGGCCTTTGGCCGCCGCCCAAGAGGGATGTGGCCGGCAGAAGGGGCGGTAAGCGACGAGTCCATCGGCCTCATCGCGAGCGCCGGGCTGCAGTGGATCGCTACCGACGAGCACATCCTGCTGCGCAGCCCAGGAGGCGAGGGGCCCAGAAATGACGTGGTGTACCGACCGTACACGATCCAGAGCACAGGGGGCCCGCTCAACATTCTGTTCCGAGACACGGAGATCAGCGACCTCATCGGGTTCCAATATCGGGACAACCCGCCCCGAGAAGCCGCAGCGGACCTGATCTCCCGAATCGAGGGCGCTGGCGGTCGCGCCCTTCGCGCCAGGCCAGCCGACCGACTGGTGACCATCGTCTTGGATGGTGAGAACCCATGGGAGTACTACCCTAACGACGGACGGGACTTCCTCGAGGCGCTCTATAGCCAGCTCAGCGTGCACGCCAGTGTGAAAACCGTCCTACCCAGTCTGTACCTCGCAGGGAGCCCACCAGCACGCCGACTGGAACGCATCCACCCTGGGAGCTGGATCGAGGCCGATTTCCACATCTGGATCGGCCATCCGGCAAAGAACCAAGCGTGGAAGCTGCTCGGGCAAGTCCGTGAGCTGGTCCAAGCCAAGCTGCACGGCGGCGAGCAAGACGCAGCGGTCGTCGAGCGCGTGATGGAGAGCCTGGACCGCGCCGAGGCGAGCGACTGGTTCTGGTGGTACGGCCCCAACTTCACCAGCGACCAGGACAGCATCTTCGACCTCCTCTTCCGATCCAACCTTCAGCGCGCCTGCAACCTGCTGCACATTGACCCTCCGGCCGAGCTTGCGAGCGCCATCGAGAGCACCGCGGGCGACGAGCTGCACGGTGATTTCACGGCGCCTGGAGCGTTCATCACTCCTCGGATCGACGGGGAGTGCGCCAACTACTTCGACTGGCTCGAGGCCGGCAAATATCGTCCGACGGGCGGTCAGTCCAGCATGTTTCGAGCGCAGGGGCTGTTCACCGATGTGCAGTTCGGGCGAGACCTCGAGCACCTCTACCTGCGCTTCGATCGCAACCCTGAGCGCCGTGTGGACTTCGAGCTGCGGCTCAAAGTCGCGTGCGGCGACCAAGTGCTCGATGTCGCCTACTCGTCCGAGCACCCCATCGACCTGCTGCTCAAACTGTCGAACGCCTCGTCGGAGCCCGCCGTCGCTCGCCATGGGAGCGCATCGCTCAGGCGCAGCCTGGTGTTGGCGATTCCGCTGGCGATGTTCGATGACTCGAAGGGGAGGTTGGTCACCTGGTCGGCCAGAGTGCTTTCACAAGGGCTCGAGGTCTCTCGGCTGCCCTCGAGCGGCTCGTTGGTGGTGCCTGGCCTCGAACAGACGCGGCAGCAGAACTGGTTCATCTAGAGCTAGGTCGCTCGCTCCGCAGCACGGCGCTCGCTCGAAACGAGCGAGCTGGAGTGCCTGCGCTCGCGCTCGCGCGCAGGCACTCCCCCGGGCTCGACGCGAGCACACTCCAGATTGACACGCCATCGTGGACGGCGTGGTTCCTGTACCCACGCCCCGAACTTTGGTAACAAACGCGGGTCGTTTCACGGGGCTGCGGCCAATCCACGTGGGACTCGAGCTGGTCTGCCCCAGACGGCTCGCCACTGAACCCGAACAGAGCCTGAGCTGCGATGATGAGTAGACTGCAATCGAAACCAATGGGGCCTCTCACGAAGGCGGCCTGCTCTGTCGTCGCCCTGTGCCTCCTCGCCAGCGGCCTGCTCTCCTGCCAAGAGCGAGCAGAGCGCACTGTCGCGTTGACCCAAGAGCAGTGGAAACGCGTCAAGAAGAACGTCAGCGACGAGCGGCCGACCCCATCGACCGTGGTCGAGGCGACCTTCGGACTGAAAGATCGCCCCTTGATCGAGCTCGTGGGCTACGACCTCTCCCCTCGCAACCTCGTGACCGGCAAGAACTTCACCGTCACGTGGTACTGGCACAGCCTCGAAAAGACAGACACGAACTACAAAGCCTTCGTTCATCTCGTGCCTATCGGCAGCGGCGCCTTCCAGAACCTCGATCACCACCCTGTCGACAACCTCTATCAGACCAGCACCTGGGAGGCCGGGAAGTACGTCACCGACGCGCAGACCGTCACGCTCAAGGCTGGCTTCTCGTCTTCGGGCGGCAAGTTCCAGCTCGGTTTCTTCGAGCAGCAATCCGGTCAGCGGCTGAGCATCATCGACCCAGGCCGAGGCACCGTCATCGAGGACGGCAAGCTCGAGGTTGGCCAAACCTCCACAAAGAACGACAAGAACCTCGTCGTCCCGCTCGTCGACCTCGACGAGGCCCCCGTCATGGACGGACTGCTGACCGACCCGGCCTGGCGAATTGCCGGGCGGACTCAATCTTTCACGGCCGCAGGAGATGGCAAGCCAGTCGACTTCGCGACCACCGCGAAGGCCATCTACACCGCAGAGGCGCTCTACCTCGGCTTCGACGTTCGCGACAAGGACATCCGCACCCGCTTCACCAAGAGAGACGACACGCTCTGGGAGCAGGACTGCGTCGAGATCTACCTCAACCCAGACAACGACAACGGCACCTACTGGGAACTGCAGCTCAGCCCAGGCGACGGCGAGAACGGTCAAACGCCCCTCTTCGACGCGTACTTCGAGACCCACCGCACTCCAGCGTGGAAGATCGCCATGAACACGACCTTTGTCGGCCTCGAGGCCAAGGTCGATCGCCGTGGCTCGCTCAACAGCGACGACAACACCCTCGACGACACTGGATACACCGTCGAGGTGAAGATCCCCTTCCAGAACCTCTCGAACACACCCAACGCCATCGAACGGATCAAGCTCGCGAACGCATCACCGAAGGTCGGAGACACCTGGCGGGTCAATTTCTTCCGAGTCGACTATCAGGAGACTGACGGCAACAAGCAGACTCGGCACGCGTCCTGGTCCCCTTCGGGGGGGGATTTCCACAACCTCGATGCGCTCGGGACGATGGAGTTCGGCGAGAAGTCGACCTCCAAGACCAGTCAGCCCACGCCACGGATGTCCTCGCCGAGAGTGCGAGCGATGCTCACGCAAAAGGGCAGAGCGGTCGACCCGTCCAGCCTGTCAAAGGCCCTGCGGGAGTCCGAGGCCCAGTTCCTGACTTGCTTCCACAAAGGGACCGAGATCCCTACCCAGGCGCTCACTCACGAATTCACCGTACGGCTCTCCGCCGAAGCCTCGGTGGATTCGGTCACCCGCATCGACAACGGAGATGCGGCGACGATGGACTGTCTGGTCAAGGAGATCGAAACCTGGACGGACCTCAAGATCGTGGAGCTGTCGCCTGAACCAGTCACTCCTCCGACCACCGACCAGGTAGGGGCCACCGCACCGACGGCCGACGACCAGACCTTGCGGTCGGTGGGCATCCGAATTCAATACACACCCGGAGGGACAGGCGCGCACACCCCCCAGCGCACCGGCCAGGATGAACCGGCCGAGGGCGTTGCGCCGATGCTGGAGCCGGCGGCCGTCCCCACCAGGGTTGCCCCCATCGAGCTGCGCCGAACCATCAACACCGAAGGCGTGAACCCGGCCAGGCCCATGAAAGAAATGCGCGCACCTCAGTGACTTGCTTGCTCGGACTCCGAGTAGCGCTCGCGCAGCAGGTAGATGATGGTGTCCTTCGCGCACTCCTTGCAGTAGCCGAAGGCGGTCTCCATGTTGCTTAGGGTCGTCTCAACCTGGGTGAGGTCGTCCTTCGCGAGGGCGTCACGTCCGTCGTGGAGGAAGAGCAGGAGGTTACGTTCGATGCGCTTCACCACCGTCTTGCGCTCGTTGAAGTAGGACTGCTCGATGGCGATGAAGAGCTCTGGGAAGATCTCGGAGTACTTGAGGTCGGCCTCTGGGTTGTCGATGCGAAACGCCGCGACAGCGCTGATCACCTCATCGCGGAAGCGCACGTTGTCGGTGTTGATGCCGAGCTTCTTCTCCATCTCGTGCATGAAGCTCTCGCTGACCTCTTCGGTCTTGCCGGTGACCGGGTTGAGAATCCTCTCCCCCTTCATCTGGTGTGAGACCATGGACACATAGCGCGAGAAGTAGCGCTCGTAGGAAGCCTCCTCCACGAGTCCCATGCTCGAACGCACGTCGCCGTCCACGAGATCGAGGTACTTCTGCTTGACGACATCGATGAACTCGGCCGGCGAATGGTATTGGCCGTCAGATTTGATTCTGAGGAAAGGATGGATGGACGCGTCCTTGACCAGCTCTCGCAGCTCCTCGAAGACCGATTGCGGGCTCAGGCAGGCGTACTCGGTTCGCTGTACGGCCCTGAAGATCAGGCTCTTGGTCTCGCGAGGGCTCATCCCGTAGAGCCCTTCGTATTCAAGGGAGGACTGATACTCGGCGTGAATGTCCTCGACGAGGGCCCGCATCTCTCTGGCTTGTTCGCCGGTGAGCCCGTCCGGGACTTTTCCATGGGTGTAGAGCTCCGCCTTCTCCAACGGGCTCAGGCTCGTCATGACATCCCGGACCAGCTCTGGGTAGAGCTTCGCGTCCGGCGGCATCAGACGGGTCAATACCGACCACAGCGACGCCACATAAGTCGTGCGCGGCGCGACGTGAATCGGCAGCTCGGTCGCTTCGAGCATCTGGTCGTAGATCCGTTGCTCCGTCACGTAGTTGAGAATGTAGGGCATGCGGACAAGGTCCAAACGGCCTTTGAATGAGGCGTACTCTGGTTGTCCTTTGAACGCCTCGAGGAAGTTCTCGTTGGCGCTGCCGATAAGAAAACTGTCGATGGCGAGGATGGCGTGTTCGACGGGCACTGTGCCCTTCTCGACGGTGCCGATGAGGTACTTGTTGAGGTCGGGGTGGCGCTTGAGGAGGTCGTTGAACTCGGTGATGCCTCGGTTGCCGTCAACCAAATCCCCCATGGGTTCGAAGAGCGTTTGATTCTGCAGGGCGATGGGCAGGGCTTGCAGCGAGCGGTCCGCGGTGACCTGCCGAGAGCCGGCGTCGACGCGAAGCTGGGGTTCGACCGTCACCGCAGATTGGCGGTAGCTCTTTGAGATGTAGAAGCGCTCGACCTGGACATGTTTGAGCACTTCTCGGAAATCCCCTCTATAAGAGGTGAGCAGCGCGTTGTAGATCAGTCGAGACTTGTGCGAGAGATCCCCCTCGAAAATGTAGTCTGACAGCGTGAAGTCTGCTTTCCCGCCCTTTGCTTTGATCTCGCGGCTCTCCTTTCCGAAGATCTTCAACAGGTGTTCTTGGCGTTGTTTCGGTGGGATGAGAAGGAGCGGGTTGTCACGGAGCTCCTCGAGCAGCTTGGCGTCCAGCTGCAGCTCGTCGAGGTGAGCGTAGCTCTCCAGACGAGGCTCCCGGCTCGCTTTCTCCCCTTCGTTGCCAAACCCAATCGCCGTGCGGATCAGCTTGTCAGTCGGGAACACCCAGTTGAACCGGTACAGCGGTCCTTCGTCGAGACGGCTGTAGTGCTCCAAACCCCTGACGATGCAGTTGATCAGACTCGATTTCGCCGAGCCGTTCGGTCCGTGTAGGAGGACCAGACGAGTGATCCGGCGCTCCCGAATGAAGTTGTTCAGGATTCGGTAGATCTCGTTCTGCGCCTCCTCGTGCCCGACCAGGCGATTCTTGCCGCCCAGGAAGTCCATGTCGAAAAGACGAAACCGGCGCTGCTTGCGGACCCCAATGTCGACGACGTCCTCGCCGAAGTAGTCGAACATGTCGCGCACGTACTGGGCGATGCTGCGGCTGTGCAGCTGAGGCTCGGCTTGGAAGGCTTCGAAGTACTCGTCGAAGCTCATCAAACTGCGCTTCTCTTCGAACGTCGTCCGAATCGAATCGCTGAGTTCGGTCAGAAAATTTGAGCTCGGGGTCTTCGTTTCCGTCGACATATCGGGGATCTCCTTGCCAATTCGGAACGGGCGCACATCGGAGCCAAAAACGCGGGCATCATAGGATGAGACAACCGACGGGGAAAGCGAGCGCAAGCAGAGGACGACCGCTTGAGTTGGACAGCGAGCGAGAACGGGATCAGCGGTCAGCATAGTGCGCTGCTGCCTTCGAAACAGTCCGGTGTCGCCGAGCGCGCGAAATCCAATCGTTGACACTGCGCGGTGCATCTTTGAGACTAACGGCGGTTTGGGTGTCGCCGCATCGGGCCGCGTTCGACCAAGCCCCGCGACGGGTCGCTGTGGGTCGGAAAGCTCGGACCACACAGGTGGCCGCACTCGAAGACTGTCTGGCTAGCTATAGCTATTATCCATCGAGGATTTGCATTCCAAAGGAGGTGACGGTGAGCCGTCGACTGCACTGTGATTACAAGGGTTTCCTGCTCATCCTCGGCGCGTTCTTGACGCTGCTGGTGCTGCCCTCTCTTGCGGCCGCTGATGAGGCTCAGGGATATCGAGAGCAGATCAGCCAGTACAACCAGAAGGTCGTCAAGCTGCGGGCCAGCGAGAACGCCGCCCAAATGACCGCCGACTTGAACCAGACCCAGAGCTGGCTCGACGAGGCGCTCGTTCAGGTCGGCAAAGAGGAATACAACGCTGTGAAAGCGCTCCTGCGGCGTGCCGAGGTCCAGCTGGATTACATCGAGATGGAGCTCGAGCTCTCTCAAATGAAGGCGAAAGCTGACGCCAAAGAGGCGGAGTTCATGGAGGTGCAGACCCGCGCCGGGCAGCTCTCCAACGAGCTCGACGAGCTCACGGCCAAGGAAGCGCTTCTCCAGAACCAAGTCAGCGGCAAAGCAAACGGCAAGTGACCTCTTCTGCTGGCCACGACCGATGGGCACCACCGGCCCAGGGTTGACCGCTGAGCGAGAGCGCTTGTCTCTGTAAACTTATCGCCAATTCGAATCGGAGCGAGAGATCATGGCACAACAACGAACCCTGCTGGCCGCGGCCCCCCAATGGTCGCTGGCACTTCTGATGGTGCTCACCGCTGCCCTCGTCGCCTGCGGCCCTCCCCCCAAGCCCGCTGAGCTCCAAGAGCTCGAGAAGATGAGAAATGATTCCTTCACGGCGCAGATCAACACCGCTGCACCAAAACTCCTCGAGCAGGCAGACAAGTTTCACAAAATGGCCGTCACCGCTTGGCAAGAAGGCGATGCGCCGCGAGCCGCTGACTATGCCTGGCTCGGACAGCTTCGCTACAAGACCGCCAAGAGCAAGGCCAAATCGCTCGACGAGCAGGCTCGCTACGACGAGGCGGCGGCAAAAGTGACCAAGGCCAACCAAGAGGTCGAGGTCAACAAGCTCAAGATCGACGGCCTCAACAAGAGCATCGCGCAGCTCGAGCAGACTGTCGCGGCCTACGATCAAAATGCCTCCATGAAGCGCCAGTCGACCGTCGACCAAGTCCTGCTCACCGCCGAAGGCGAACGAGAAAAGGCCAAAGCCGTCAACGCCGCAGAGCTCGCCGCTGGCAAGTGGAACTTCGCCGAGAACGTGATGAAGTTGACCCAAGAACATCTGACCGCTGGCCGCGTCGACGAGGCGCTCAAGTCCGCTGAAGAGGCCAAGGTCGCCTATATGGAAGCCTACGCCGTCGCCAAACCCGAGTTCGACAAGGCCTCAGCGTCCGCCACTCGCGCCGAACGAGAGAAGGCCCTCTACGTCGCGGCGTCATCGGCCTTCTCCGTCGATGCCCTGCAAGACCAGCGCGGCGTCGTCGTCGTGATGCCCAGGGTATTCGACCTGAACAAGACCACGGTGTTGGAGGGCAAGGCCTTCATGCTCGACGCGGCCGTCAAGATCGCCACCGACTTCCCCGAGACGACGGTCATGATCGAGGGATATACCCAGAGCAAAGGCAGCGACAGTAAGAACCTGACCATCAGCCAGAGTCGCGCCGACTCAGTTCGCGACTACCTCGTCCAGAAGGGCGTGGATCCGAAACGCTGTGTCTCCTCTGGCTACGGCGAAGAAAAGCCGCGCTACGACAACAGCTCCAAAGACGACCGCGGCAAGAACGACCGTGTCGAGGTCGTCTTCGTCATGACGAAATGACCTTCGCGCTTGGGTGGCCGGGACCCAACCCTGTGAGCTTGCTTCCTACGATGTGGCAAACGGCTCACGGCGTTGGGCCTCGTGGTCTCAGGCGAAGGTTCTTGCTCGCCCAGAAAGCCCGTTGTTCAGGTCGACTTCGTGGTCAACAGCCGGGTCGGTTGAGGCCGGGCGGGGCGTGGCATACGTCGTGCACCGGGCCTCCGGCAACGCGACCCCCGCGAAGGAGAACTCAAGATGGTCAGTTTGTTCGAGCGTCGCTCGCTTCCCGGCACTGAGATGCTCCGGGCCGAACGACGAAGGGTCTGGCAGGGTCGTGCGATCGCCCTCGCCCTGCTCGTCGTCTCGTCCGCAATCACCACCTCGGCCGCCGCCCAAGGAACGCACTTCATTGCCGAGGGCACATTCGGCGTCAGCATGCCGCTCGGCATCGAGACCGACCAGGTTGGAATGTCCATCGGGGCGACCGCAGGGTTCGGCGGCAAAGTCCCTGGTTCCTTGCTGCGGATGTATGCCCTCGCTCAGTTCAACGGCTCCCAATTCAGCATCCTGCGCGAGGACCTCGCTCTCGAGCGAACCCTCATGGAGCTGTCGGGCGGTGGCCGTGTGCTCTTTCCATTGACCAGCAATCTGCGCCTCTACGCCGACGCTCTGCTGGGGCTGAGTTGGCTGACGAGCGAAGAGCGTTCGATGAGCGGACGACCAGTCTTTGTCGAGGACGTGGAGCCTCGGATGTCGTTCACGAGCGCTCTAGGGATACAATTTCGGCCGCTGATTTTCCTGTCTGTCGGCGCCAAGACGAGCTTCCTCTTTCTCTTGGACGACTCCTATCTGCCGGCCGAAGACATCAGCGGCTGTCTGAACATTCTCGGCAGCGTGACGCTCCATTTTTGAGTGTCGCGTGACTGCTCGGTCAGAAAACCGGGATGGCGAGGCTGCAATCGTTTCGAGAGCCGGGAATCCCTTTGTGCGGGCGGTCGAGCGGCCGGGTTGGGTTGACAGATTGTTTGCGCCGGGATAGCATCGCGGCCAGCGAGCTGGGGTCTAAACCCAATCTTTATCGACGTTTGCGGGACAACGAGCCCAGCCAAAGGGGCGAATTGGACCGACGTCCGGCCGGATTTCGTTCTCACTAGGGGAAAGCAGATGACCGTCGAAAATACTTTTTGGGGGCCCGTTCGCCTCGTACTGGCCGCACTGGTCGCGCTGACGTTCCCCGCTCAGGCGTGGGGGCAGGACTTCGACTTCAGCGAAGGAGGCGAAGGCGGCGGGGGCGACATGGACTTCAGCGACGGCGGCGACGGCGGCGACAGTGGCGGCGGTGACATGGACTTTGGCGGCGAAACGCAGCCGCTGGTTCAGTACACGGTCGACGAGACGTCCCCGACGTTCAAGACCATGAGCGAGGCCGACAGCTACAGCAAACAGAACCAGAACTACCAGGCGAGTCTGCTTTATTATCAGGTGCTTCAGGCCACTGATGACACGGCAAAGGCGCTGCGCAGCCGAACTCACTATGAGCTTGGTCGCACCCTGTTCCAGCTCGGGCTCTACCAGTCGGCGTTGACGCAGTTCGACAAGATTCTCCAGGAGGGGCCTGCCAGCGAATTTTTCATGCCGACTCTCCAGTGGTTGGTTTTGATCGCCCGCGAGCTTCCGGGAGACCCGGCGAAGGCGTCCCGCATCTACGACAACTACCTGAACATGTTCCCCGATCAGATCGAGCCATCATTGCTGGCTGAGGTGGGGTTGCTCATGGGGCAGGCCGCCTACTCGAATGGGTTGCTCAACGACGCCATCTTCTTCCTCGGGCATGTGGACGAGAACAGTGAACTCTACCCGAAAGCTCGCTTCATCGAGGGCGTAACCTTTGTCCGTCAGTATGATGGCAAGCAAGCCGTCGAAAGCTTCAAGCACATCCTTCGCTGGGTCAAAGCGCAGCCGAACCCGACCCCAGACAACCTGCGCATGGAGGAGAAAGCGATCGCGTCTTTGGGGCGCGTCTTCTACCAGGTCGGACACAACCTCTGGGTGGACGGGGAACGGCCCAAGGCCGTGAGCAGCTGGAACACCGCCATCAAGTACTACGCGCTATTCGACCAATCGAGTGAGATCTGGCTCGATTCCCTTTTTGAGGCGAGTTGGACGTACTATCGCGTTGACAACTTCAACAAGTCGCTGGGTCTCCTCCACACGTTGAACAGCCCGTTCTTTAACGACGAGTACTATCCCGAGGCGATGCTGTTGCAGGCGCAGATCTACTTCACGAACTGCCACTACGACCGCGTCATGTACATCCTCGAAGAGTTCAAGGAGCTCTATCCGCCGCTGAAAGAGCGGCTGGAGAGCCAGCTGACCAATCTGATCCAGCCGGAAGATGTGTTCAAGTTCCTGTTGGAGCTCAGGGAGGGGACGGGCGAGTTCGATCCGACGACCAAGCAGGTGGTGAACGCCGCTCTTCAGGACCGTGAGCTGAGTCGGATGCTTGCTTATATCGATATGTTGGACGCGGAGATCGCGCAGATCAAGAACGCTGAGAAGGGATGGTCCAGCCATCCTTTGGCGAAGTCCTTGATTCAGGATATCGAGTTTACGAGGGAGTTCGCGTCAGCGACCGCAGGCAACATGGCCAAGTCGAGGCTGGAGCGTGTCGTCGACGAGCTGAGCGACCTGATCAACAAGAGCCTGGACATCGAGATCGAGACGACTGAGAAGTTCGCGGGAATGGCCGAGCAGTTGGGAGCCGATCCGGCGAGTCGCCAGGAGTTCGAGAAAGAAATCAACCAGATGATGGCGGCGGACGACGAGCATCTGTTTTGGACCTTTGGGGGCGAATATTGGCGAGATGAGCTCGGGTACTACTGGTACTATTTGACGTCTCGTTGTGGGCGCTGAACGACGGCATGCAAGAAGAGAAATCTGGAGTGAGTTCTATGTTTAAGTCAGGTCAGCTGTCCCTCGCATCGCTGAGGGGTGTTTGGGTTATTCTCGCCGTGCTCGCGCTCTACCCGGTTGCGGGTTGGTCTCAGGGGAACCCCTTCGACGGCGAGGACGCCCAGAAGGAAGAGGCTGCAGTCGAGCAGTTCGAGCGCAAGAAGGTCGAGCGCCCCGACATCAGCGAGGAAGAAGGCAAAGGCCCGAAGCTCGAACGTGAGTCGAACATCAAAGGGTGGGAGCGCTCCAAGCTGCAATATCAAGACAAGGCCATCCGCTTGATGGAAGAGCGTGTCGAGAAGGCAGATGAAGACGACCCTGACTATCCCCTCTACCTCGAACGTCTCTCGGAGATGTACTGGCAGAAGGCGCGGTTCCACGACCTCAGGGCGTTCGACCGTTTGACGGAGTCTCGCGAAGCCGAGGACGCAGGCAATGCCTCGAAAGCCGCCGAGCTGGTGCGAGGCCAAGAGGAAGACGAGAAGACCGCTCAGGAGTATCGCGAGAAGACCATCGCGACGTACGCCCGCATCATCAAGGAGTTTCCGCTTTACGACAACTCCGACAAGGTGCTCTTCTACCTCGCCTTCAACCTCGGCGAAATGGGCCGGGCCGAGGATGCCAATGGATTCTACAAAGACCTGGTTCGCGACTACCCGAACACGGACTATCTGGCTGAGGCCTACCTCGGACTGGCCGAGTATTCCTACCTCTACGACGACATAGACCTTTCGCTCTCCCAGTATGAGTCGGCCATTGCGGCGGCTCCCGACTCCCAGACCGCTGGTTACGCGATGTACAAGATGGGCTGGTGCTATTTCAACCGCGGCGAGCCGAAGAAAGCCCTGGCTCAGTTCGAGTCCGTCGTGGCCTACAGTGAGTCGCATACCGGGCGCATCGAGCTGCGCAAGGAGGCCGTAAAGGACCTCGTCAAGGCGTACAGCCTGTGGACCGAGGCGAGCCCGAAGAAGGCCAAGGGTTACCTCGGCAAGTTTTCCAGCGGGGATGAGGAGCTGCGAGAGATGCTCGAGCGCCTGGCGCGGCTCTATCAAGAGGATGGCGAGGTCGACAAGTCGATTTTCGTCTACAACGAGCTGATCAAAGACAACTCGACCAACTTTCGGATCGTCGGCTACCAAACCGAGATCATGCTCAACGTCGAGACCAAGAACGTCCCAGACCAGACCGCTGAGGAGGTTATCCGCACAGTGCGGCTGTTCAATGCAGCGCGAGAGCAGAAGCTCGAGGGCGCAACAGAAGAGGCGGTCAAGGAAGCGTACGCACTCCTGGAGGAGTACACGCGTGAGACCGCCAAGTGGTACCACCTGACCGCTCAAACGACGAAAAATCCCCTGTACTACGCGCTCTCGTACGAGATCTACAAGGCCTACGTGGACAACTTCCCGGAGGCTCAAGACAACTACGAGATGATGTATTACTACGGCGAATTGCTCTACTGGAAGAAGAACTACGCCGAGGCGGCCAAGCGCTACGACCAAGTCTTGGCCATTGATGCCGCGGGGAAATTCAGCCGCGACGCCGCCTACGGTGCGGTGTTGTCGTACAACAAGGTCTCAGAGACTCCGACCGCGGAGTGCCCGCCGATTCCAGTGGTTCCGGAGCCGAAGAAGGGGGAAGAGCCGACTTTCCCCGAGCTCACGATCGCAGACTGCCGGGTGAAGCTCATCGCGGCGTGTGGACGTTATGCCGAGGTCGTGCCGGACGGTGAACACATCGTCGACATCAAGTACACCGCAGCTCGGATCTACTACGACCACAATCAGTTCGGGCCCGCGGTAAAGGCCTTCGAGGACATCGCGATGAACCATTCGGAGAACCGTTTGGGCATCATCTCCGCGAACCTTCTGCTCGACTCATTGGGCATCGAAAAGGACTACAAGCAGATGTGGGAGTGGGTCCTGAAGTTCCGCGCCAACGAGCAACTCAATCGGCCGCCACTCGACGACATCCTTGAGACACTGGAAACCGAGCTCGCTTTCAAGTTCTGCATCGACAAAGAGACCGAGAAGCTGTGGAAAGAGTCCGCGATGTGTTTCGAGGAATACGCAGGAAAGTACGCGACCGCCTCCTACGCACCCAAGGCTTTGTGGAATGCGAGCGTCGATTGGGAGAACGCCTCTGAAGTCGGTAAGGCCATCGAGACCCGCATCCGCCTCCTTAAAGAGCACGGCGACGACGACTACCTCGCCCCGAAGGCGCTCTACGCGATCGGCCAGAACTTCCACGGCATCGCGGTGTATTCGGAGGCAGCTCGGTTCTACGAGATGTTTGTCGACAAATACCCCAAGAACGACACCGCCTGCGCACCGGACGGTGAGTCCTCGGAGAATGTCTGCTCCATGTCCGCGCTGCAGAACGCCGCGGCGTTCAGAGGCGGCTTGGGTCAATACGAGAAGGCCGTCGAAGACTACGACCGATATATCGTGATGTTCCCCAATGACAAGGCGCAGATCTCGCTGCTCAAGTTCAACACCGGTCGAATCTATTTTGACCAAGGGCTCTACGAAAAAGCCATCGAGCGCTACAACGAGTATCTGAGCCGTTACGCGAAACTGGGACCAGAGGGACGAAAGGTCGCCGCGATGACCGCCATCGGTCGCTGCTACTGGAAAAACAAAGATCGTCACGCCGGACTGAAGTCCTTCGAGAAAGCCGAGAAACTCTACGACAGCAAGCCCTTCCAGAAGTGGTTGGCTGGCGCGGATCCCGAAGCGGTCAAAGAGGCAAACGACGCCGCAGCGGAGGCTCGGTTCATGCGCGGCGAAGGGATCTTCTTCGAGGCGCTGGCCATCCGCCTCTCGGACGAGACCATCGAGAGCGCGACGAAGTCTGGCAATTTTCTGAAGAGGCAGCTGACAAAGAAGGCCGCGCTGATGCAAGAAGCCAAGCCCATCTACGTCGAGGTCATCACCAGGTTCAACAACCCCAAGTGGGGTCTTGCGGCGATGTGTCGCCTCGGGATGATGTATCACGACGTGGCCGACCAGATTCAGAACGCTCCAATCCCAAAGGAGCTCGACGAAGACCAGTCGCTCATCTACGAGGATCTGCTGTTGGAGTTCGCCGACCGTTTCGAGACCGAGGCGATCGGGTACTACATCACGGCAGTAGAGAAGGCCGCCGACTTGGGCTGGTTCAGCACCTACACGACGTTGGCGCAGAGGCGACTCTTCGACCTGCGGCCAGAAGAGTACCGGTCGGCTTCCGAGATCAAGGCGCAGCCGGACCGAGCCTCCGTCACCTGGCACAAGTCCAAGCTCTATGTGGATGTTGAAGCTGCAGCAGGTCGCAAGGCCAAGAAGAAGCGCGGCGCAATCGATCTCCAATCCAACGAGATGGAGAAGGTCAAGGGCGAAGGGGACGTTGACCCAGAGGGTGTCAAAGCCCCTGAGTGAGCGCGAACCGGTGTCGCAATCCAACGGGCTCGACGGGCTATGCCCGAGATTTGAAAGAGGTAATGAAATGAGTGTCGTGCGCCTCCCCTTCATCCTGATAGTGCTCTCCATGCTGGCCATAGCATGCGGCCCGCCCAGTGGGCCGGAAAATCCCCTCGACAAAGACGGGGGCAAAGAGTCCCAGCAACTCGTCCGCGAGGAAGCACTGAAGAAGTTCGAAGAGGGCATCGCCATCTTTCGTACGAACCCCGTGAAGGCAAAACAGCTCTTCGAGGAAGCCGTCGATGAGGATGAGACCTTTGGCGAAGCTTGGTACAACCTGGCGCTCGTCCAAGAGTCGGCGGGCGATATCCCGGGTGCAATCACCTCCTACGAGAACGCGATCAAGTCGCGCCCAGACATGGCTGAGCCCAACGTCAACCTCGGCGTCATTCTCCTGCAGAAAGGAGAGCGCGAGAAGGCGAAAGAGCTCTTCATGAAGGTCGTCAACGAGACCAATGGGATCGATCCTTTCAACGTCGAGGCAAACCTCGACCTGGGCATGATCTATCGGCTCGAGGGCGAGGAGATCGTCGCCAAAGACAACATCGGCAAAGACTTATCGACCCAAATCAACGAAGGCGAGGTCGTCGAGCGTGACATCGTCGTCAGCGACGAGGCCAAGGTGCGTTTCGCCGAAGCCGTGAAGAACGTTCGCCGAGCCCTCGCCGGTGACTCGAACAACATCACGAGCTACGAGAACCTCGCTGCGATCTATTACGATCTCGACAGCCTCGAGGTCGCAACGTTGGTGTGCCAACAGGCTATTCAGAAGGAGATCGACCGCAATGCGGAGCTCGAGGCGCAGCTGGCGGCGAAGCAGATCACGCAGGCTGAGTTCAACGAGCACGAGATCACTGCCGTACAAATGAGCGCGGTCTACAACACGTTCGGGCTGGTTTGGATGGCTCGCGGTGAGGTCGCTCTGGCCTACGCGAACTTCAAGACCGCAATGGAGCTCGACCCTGTGTCCACAGAGGCGTTGTTCAACGTCGCTGGAATCGCCGTCAACGTGCAAGATTACGCGATGGCCTACCAAACCTACGGTGATATTCTCAAGACCGAGCCCAACAACCGTGAGGCACGCTTGAGCCAAGCCGTTGCCGCACGTGGTTTGGACAACCTCGCCGAGGCCGAGCAGGTCTACGATGCGCTGCTCAAGGACGACCCGACCTATTCCCCCGCGACCTTCAACAAGGCGGTTCTGTATCAGGAGTACCACCGTGACTTGGTCAAGGCGAAAAGCATTTACGAGGAGTTCATCGCCATGCCGGCCGCAGCCAAGCAAGCCCCTGCATACGTCGCCGAAGCGCAACGCCGGGTGAAGCAGATCGAGGACATTTGGGAAGCGCAGAAGAAGGCAGAGGAAGAGCAGAAGAAGATCGAGAAAGAGATGAAAGAGCTCGAGGAGCTCCAGAAGCAGCGGGACAAGGAATACGAAGACGCGGAGAAAGCAGAGAAGGCGGCGGCAGAGGCCGCTGCGGGAGGAGGCGCTGCGAACGGCGAAACCCCTCCCGCTGACGGAGAGAAAACACCGGAGACGCCCGCCACACCTTGATCGGAGAGGGACGAGTGTCAGAGACGCCCTCGCGCTGCAGCAGCACGAGGGCGTTTTGCGTCTCTCGGTTTCATTCCACTAGTCGGTCGACAGAACTTGGATTATGATGGCCGACGAAGTGAAATCCACTGAGGGTCGCATTCGGCGCGGCCTTGTAGGGAGAGGTTCTGGAATGAGTACGATCTTCAAGGGTATCGTTGCCATCACATTGACCCTGTCTCTCGGCGGTGTGGCTTGGGCGCAGGACGCTGGCGCCAAAGTGAAGGAGATCAACTTCGAAGACGACACAATCGAAGGCGAACTCCAGATGCCAAATCAGACGAACATCCGAGGCGATGATATGGGCGACCTGTCGAGCCTAATCAAGGCGAGAGAGGACTTTGTCGATGAGATGTTGAAATCCGTCGAAGACCTCTGAGCCAAGAAGTCAAAAGAATGTCGGACGAGGGAACTTTGTGAAAGGCTGTGTGTCGAAGATTCAGAACACGGACCCGGCAAGAAGTTCTCGAGTGAGAATGACCGACCTGGCAGGCGATAATGCCAGGCAGATGGGTCCATAGCCCAGACACCCAAAGGCCGGAGCAGGCAACGATGGCAAGCACAACCCCACTGCGGTTCGACATTTACAAAGGGGACCAAATCATCCAGACGGTGACCCTCGAGCAGACCCCAATCAAGATTGGGAAACTGCCGAGTTCGCACCTGCGGATCGACGATCAGAAAGTCTCTCGAATCCATGCGGTAATTGAGCCGGCGAGGGATGAGGGTTTCCACATCATCGACCTTGGGAGTTCGAGCGGGACGTTCGTCAACGGTGCGAAGGTCAACAAGCAACGATTGAACTCTGGCGACGAGATTACGTTGGGTGACACCAAGATCGTCGTGGTGATTGAGTCCGAGTCTGAGGCGGAGTCAGAGGCGACCATGTTGTCTTCTCTGGACGCCTTGGGTGCGGCGGCGGCCCCCATGGCAGCCGCGCCAATGGCCCATGATTCCAACGAGGTGTTCGCCGGAGGCGGGATTCCTAACATGGGCCCCATGGCTGGCTTGCCTGCTGCCAATCCGGCGACCAATGCTGGATTCGCGATGCCAAGTGCGCCGCCGGCGTTTGGAGGAGCCCCCTCGGTTTTTGGACTTCCACAGCAAGGCTTCGGGCAGTCGGCCATGAATCCGCTCGCCGCAGGGGGATTCGGAGTCGCACAGGGACAGCTCAGTGCTTCCCCATTTGGGCTCCCGCAGCCGGCGCCCGCGCCAGCACCCGTCGTGATGGCGCCCGCTCCTCAACCGGTTCGTCAGCAAGCCAAACCCAAAGATAATTTTGAACGGCGCTTCCTTTCCGAGTCCTACAAGGGCGGAGCGGGTGCCCTCGAAGTGGCGTTGCTCTGGCGTGGGAACCTCTTCCACATCGACCAGTACAAGAAGGCCGCGAACATCACCATCGGCTCCAGTGCTGACGCAACCTACGCGGTGGAAGCCGCTGCGGTTGGCCCGATTCGGCCCTTCGCTCTGCATGCAGGCGGCGAGTGGACCCTCTATTTTACCGACGAAATGGATGGCTTCATCCTCGTCGATCCGAAAAAGACCGGCGGCAAGGAGAAGCTCTCACTGAAAGAGGCTGCAGCCATCGGCTTGGCACAAAGGTCTCCCGATGGCTGGGCACTCCCGCTCAGCGGCTCGACTCGGGCGAAGATCAGTGTGGGGGACGTCGTGTTCCTCATCCACTACATCTCGCTGCCAGTCTTGAGCATGCCGCTCATCGCTCTGGGCGGCGCGGCTGGGGCGAGCCTAATCGTCTCACTCGTAACCTTCGGCGTCTCGTTCCTTCTGCACAGCGGATTCTGGGTGCTGGTCTCCTTCACGACGGATCGCGTCGATGCGCTGACTATCGACCAGCTGATGAGTGACTCTGCGTTCGCGGAGGCCCTCATCACCCCGGAGCAGGAAGAGGAAGAGGAGCCAGAGGAGGAGGAAGACAAGGAAGAAGAGGACGCACCTGAAGAAGACGAGGGCGCGCGCGCCGCTGAAGAAGAAGGCGACGTCGGCAAGCCAGACGAGACCGCACTGGAAGGGAAATTCGCCATCGAGGGCAACGACGACAACATGGCGTTGCGCAAGGCCTACAACACGCAAGTCGCGATGGGAACCGGCGTTCTGAGCGCGAGCGAAGAGATGGAGTCCCTTCTCGGCGGCGGTTTGGAAGCTGCAGGTTACGATGCCGTCAGCGCATGGGGTGAGTTCGATTCCACCGCAGCAGCCGGAAACACTGCCGGTAACTACGGTCTCGGTATGAGTGGAGCGGGGCGTGGTGGTGGTGGCTCGAACGTCGGTGGCTTTGGCGTCGGTCGATTCGGCACCGCAGGACGAGGTGGTGGCGGCAGTGGTGGTCGGAACTATGGCAGCGCGGCAGCCTCTCTCGGTGACAAAGCTGTCGGAGCGCCGAAACTCAAGCCAGGACGCCCTGATGTCTCAGGCTCGCTCGACAAGCGAATCATTCGAAAGGTTGTCAACCAACACAAACGAGAGATCAAGGCCTGTTACGAGAAAGAGCTCGCGAAGAAGAAAGGTCTGTTCGGAAAGGTGGTCGTCAAGTGGACCATTGATCAGTCAGGGAACGTCCCGTCAGCGGTTGTGGTCTCGACGACCATGAACAACAAAGAAGTCGAGAAGTGTCTCTCTAGCGCTATCTCCTACTGGCGATTCCCTGCACCGAGGGGAGGAGGGTTGGTCATCGTCTCCTATCCGTTCGTCTTCGAGGTCGGGAACTAGGCTAGAGTCCCCCTTCGTCTTCGAGGTGACGACGCACTGAGAGCGAGCGGTGACGCCGGGAATCGACATTGGGCGATTCCCGGCCCTGTCGTTTGCTGTGTCAGTTCAGCAAGTCACTGCAAGTCACTGACACGATGTTGACAAATTGACTCGGCTTGTGGGAGCTTCGCACCCTTCTCAGGCAAGGTGGGCGGTCTGAAGTTTGTCGCCCTGGCAAGGACCCAGACCACGCCCACATCTGTTTGTCGTTCCTGTCGGAGCCTCTAGGAGATCCTCATGCGAGCCATTTCTGTGTCGTTGATCGCATCGATCCTCATCGCGTTCACAGCGGTTTTCAGCGCGTGTGACACATCCTACGTGGATTCGACGGACCACATGAACGAAGGGATCAAGCTCTATTCGGCTGGACAGATTTCCAAAGCGCTTGACGAGCTCAAGAAAGCGATCGAGATCTACCCCGAAAACCACAAAGCGCACTACCAGATGGGCATGATCTACAACAGCCCACGTGTCAGCGATTTCGTGAAAGCGGCGGAGGCTTTCAAACGCGCGACCGAGATCAGCAAGGATAACGGCGAATATTGGTACTATCTCGGGGCGGCGAATCACAACGAAGGCAACAAGCTGGTCGCGGATAAACGAGGCAGCGACGCCGTGAAGTTCTTCGAGGCTGGCCGAGACGCGTTTATCCAAGCGGTCTCTGCCGATGAGTACTACGCGGAGGCCTATTATCGGTTGGCTCAGATCTACCGGGAGTTGGGGGACATTTCCAAGGCCATTGACGCCTATTCGAACTCGATCAATTCGGATCCGACGCTGACGAACGAGCAGGGCACCGCCATTGGTTACCTCGAGCTCGGGATGCTGTATCTGGAGTACTCGTTCTTGGACGAGGCGCTCCAGGTCCTGCGCAACGGTGTCGCCAACAACCCTGACGACGTTCAGCTGCAGGCGCAACTGGGCAACGTGTACCTCGCACAAGATCGATTCGAAGAGGCCAATCATCACTTCGAGAAGTCGTATGAGACCCAGCAGCGATTGGGGGGGCCGAACGAGCACATTCTCCCGGCCCTATACGGCCTTGGGCTCTCCTATGCGTCTCTTGGGGACGCAGCGATGCTCAAGTCGGACATCGGTGGTGCGATGAAGCAGTACGAAGAGTCGAGCAAATGGTTCGACACGTTCATCGCCAACGCTTCGGGCGACTCCCTTCAGGCCCAGCGGATCGCGGCAACCGGCAAGGTGACCGAGGTCAAAGAGATGATGAAGGAGCTCAAGGAAGGCAAGCTTCCGCAGTTCATCATCGATCGCCAGAAGATGGAATCGGCGCCCAAGTAGCTGCTTTGGTCTACATTTCGGCCGACTTGCAGTTTGCGGCAATGCACACCCAACGCGGTTGTGGCAGTGCTTTGCACCGTGATATAAGCGCAGTGTTCGAGCCGAAGTCCGCCTCAGTGGTGGCGTAGAACCGACGGGAGATGGGCTGATCGCCTGTGTTCCCCCGGTTTGTGTGTGATGCGCGGTGGTTCCCCCTCTTGTGCCCATCGCAGGTGCTTGGAAGGCACGAGCGGTGTTCTTTGTCCGGCCACGGACGCAGGTCGAGCTTTTGCGACCGTCGGCATGGGAGGCGTTCTGTTGGTCATCCGTTGTGAGCAAGTTTAGTCTAGTGGCTCGCCGCGGAGTGCAAAGAGTTTTTTCCTAGCCGTCGTCAGTGTTGTTCACCGTTTCGGTGAGTCGAAGCTGTGAACAACCGAGAACATCCCGATGGGCCAACCCGAGAGGTTGCCCGCAATCATAGTCTTCTAGAGGCATGGCATGAGCGACCACCACGAGACGGATTCGACCCCCACCCCTGACGCCGAGAACCCCGAGGAGAGCGCCCTCGTTGGGGCCGTCTTGGACGCAGAGGACGCGGCCGAGGCGCTCGATGAGCACGCCGGAGATGAGTTGGAGGGATCTGGCGAGGCTGCGGCGTCCGAAGAGGCCTCACCGGCTGATGGTGAGGCCCCGGATGCTGATGGCGACATCGACGTCGACGAGCAAGAGCCGAGCGAAGACGCGGCCGATGAAGCTGAGCCTTCTGACGAGGTTGTGGAGGTCTCGTGGGAAGACAAGGCGGAGGCCCTGATTGCAGGCGCTGCCGCTGCTTCCTCTCCCGAAGAGAGTTTGTCGAAGTACGTTGCGGCGATCTTGCTCGCCGATCAGAACGCTCCTGGGGACGGACGAATCGCAGAGACTTGGGGCGATGCGCTGCAAAGAATCCCTGGGTTGGCGCGCGAGTTGTGGGCGCGGCTCAGCGGCAGAGTGACGTCCGAAGTGGATGTTTGGGAGCAGATTTCCATCGCCCACCAGGTCAACTCGACGGACGCCGATGGAGACGAGGCGCTCGCCATTTCAGAGGCTTGGGGTTGGGTTCAGGTGCTTCGCTCTGGAGAGGTCGAGGCAGGGAAGGCTCGTTTGCAGGCTTTCGCCGAAGGCGACGCCAACGGCTATTCCGCAGCGATTCTCGAGGCCGTGATTTCGGCTGAGAGTGGCAACTGGAGGAAGGTCGAAAGTGAGATCAAGGATCGGCTGGCCGCGACCGGTCTCGACGGAGAGCCGCTGGCCGCCGAGGTTGCGTTACGACTTGCTGATGTGAGCATGGGGCAAGCGGCTAGGGACCGTGCGGTCGAGGTCCTTCGACGCGCACAGCGCAGCGATCCCGAGCACAGCAGCCTTCGCAACCGGCTGACGGTGCTCTATCGAGACACCGCAAAGTGGAACGCCTACGTCGATCTCCTGAAAGAGGCAGTGGCGCGCACCCCTGATCCCGAAGAGCAGGTCAGCATCTACTTCGAGATGATCCGCATCTACACGGATCAGATGCACCTCGAAGCGATGGCGGTGAAAGCCTATGAGTCACTGTTGCTGATCGAGCCGACGAACGAGAGGGCGATCGGTGCGCTCGCCGCGGCTTATGAGTCCTCGCGTCGTTGGCCGGACTTGGTCTCATTGCTGCGTGGGCAAGCGGACGCGGCCAAATCTGCTGCGCGCCGTGTGGCGCTGAACTACCGCATCGCCGTGGTGTACTTGGACAACCTCTCCCGTCAAGTCGACGCCATCAAAGCGTTCGAAATGGTCTTGGAGGACTCGCCCTACCACGAAGAGACGATCGCACACCTCAAAGACCTCTACGGTCGGCGAAGGGAGTGGGAGAAGCTCATTGATGTTCACAAGGCGGAGATCAGCCGCCTCGCCGATCCATTTGAGCAAGCCGAGCGGCTGAAGGAGGTCGCGGAGATTGCAGACAAGCTGCGGCAGCCATCTATCACCGCGTTGATTTGGAGCGAAGTGCTCGAGCGTTCTCCGAAGGACGAGGCAGCTCTTTCGGCCCTCGAAGGGCTTTACGAGAGAGAGAAAGATTGGCCGAAGCTGGCGGACATCTGCGAGCGAAAGGCCACCCTCGAGGAGGATCCGGCGGAACAGCTCAAACTCTGGACGAAGCTCGGCGGGCTGTATGGAAGCAGCATCCGTGACTCGGAGGGAGCGATCCGGGCTTGGCGCGCTGTTTTGATGTTGGAGCCTGGTCACACCAAGGCCTCCGATTCTTTGCGCAAGCTCCTCATCGACACGAAGAAGTGGGACGATCTCGAGACGTTCTACGCTGAGCAGGATGCCGGGGCCGAGCTGGTCCGCGTCCTGGAAACCCTCGCCAACACCTCGAAAGAGGACGCCGATGTCGTCGAGCTGCGCTTCAGAGCCGCTCGCGTCTGGCGGGATGATCTGGGGAACCCCGATCGCGCCGTGGCTTCGCTCGAGAAGGTCTTCGAGACCGACGCTGCGAATGCACGAGCCGCAGCCGAGTTGGCCCCCCATTACGAGTCGATCGCCGATCACGCCAAGTTGGTCGCGATGTTGGAGATCCAGCACGCGGCGGAAGATGGCCTGGAACGCCGCGTCGAGCTGGCTCTCAAGATCGCGACGCTGAACGAGAAGTCCCTCAACGATTTGGCGGCAAGCTACCGTTGGCTCGCGTCCGTCATCGAGCAGAAGCCTGACCACGACGCCGCCTACGACGCCTTCGAGCGCGTCGGCATCCAGCTCGACAAGGCCGCTGACGTCGTCAAACGCTACCGCGATGCGAGCAGCAAGGTCGAGACCGAAGTCGAGCGGCAGGAGTTGACGTTCAGGATGGGCATCATTTTGGCCAACCAGCTCGGCAAAGTCGACGCAGCCCTCGCTATGTTCGAGTCCATTCTCGAGCAGGAACCCGACAACCTCAAAGCTCTCGGCGCGCTGGAGCGGATCCTCGAACAGACAGGGCGCTTCGACGAGCTGATCCAGGTCAACGAGCGTCGGCTAGGATTGGCGACCACGCCTGCGGAAGAGGCCGAGATCCTGCTCTCAGGGGCGCGGATTCACGAGCAGCAGAGAGGGGACAAGGTCACCGCGATCGAATCGTACGAACGCGTGCGGGAGTTGGCCCCGAAGAATCAAGCGGCCTTGATCGAGTTGCATCGCCTGTACAAGGAGCGAGGCGACTGGGAGGCGATGGCCAACGCCATCCGTGCGCGCCTCGCGTTGATGGCCGAGGCGGCCCCTCGGCCAACAAAGAGGGTGGAGCACCGCAGCCCCGTCCAGTTGGACGAGGACGGTCATCTCGACGCACCAGCTGGAGCCGACCTCGACGAAGACGCCGACGGGAACGTCTTTGTTGTTCGCGTCGAGGAGGTCATCGACGAGACGGCAGAGCCACAGCTCGAGGCGAGCGTGGCCATTCCGCTGTGGATGGAGTTGGGCAGCGTGGTCCAACACGAGCTCGCCGAGTACGACGAGGCCATCGGCTGCTATCGCCGGATCATGGAAACGGACATTGAGAACGAGGCAGCGCAAGAAGCCTTGGAGACCCTTCTCGGCGAAGGGATCGAGGCTGGGCGAGTCGCTACGATTCTCGAGCCCGTCTACGCGTTCCAAGCGGACTTCGACGCGCTGGTCAAGGTGCTCTCGATCCAGTTGGAGCATAACACCGTCAAGGACCAGCAGATCGTCTTGTGGACCCGAGTCGCGGGCTTGCAGCGCGATGAACTCGGCGATCAAGAATCGGCCTTCGAAGCGTATGGGAAGGCTCTCGAGCTCTTACCCGCCGACGACGAGGTCTTCGGCCAGCTTTCGAGCGTCGCTGCGGGCTTGGACGACATTCCGCGACTGGCAGCGAAGTTGGAGAGCATCACAGAGTCTATCGAGGACGAGCGGCTCCGCACGTCGTATGAGTTGCGGCTCGCTGGGATCTACGAGACCAGCCTCGACGACATCGAACGCTCGAGGGACTTTGCCCGCTCCGCTCTGCAGCGTGGTGGGAAGGACCCGGCGGTTCTGGAGTCCCTCGAAGCTCTACACACACGCACCGAGTCTTGGGACGATTTGCTCGCGGTTTTGTCGAAGCAGAAGGGCCGAGTGGCAGAGGAGCCTGAACGGGTGCTCGCCCTCAACCTTCGGATTGCCTCGGTCAAAGAGGAGCTGCTTCAGGATCCGGAAGGCGCCATCGAGGTGTACCTCGAGGTCCTGAACGCCGATGGCGCCAACGAGCAGGCGCTGGCAGCCCTCGACCGGCTCTACGCCGACCTCGAGCGCTGGGACGAGGCCGCTTCGAACTTGGGCCGAAGACTCGAGCTCCAAGAAACCGAAGCGGGGCGCGACGCGGTGCATTGCCAACTCGCGAAGGTCCTGGATCGCCACCTCGGTGAGTCGGAGCGAGCGATTGAGATCTACACCGAGGTCTTGGGACGCGACTCACAGAACGCGACGGCGATCTTGGATCTCGAGGCGATGCTCGAGACGGCAGATCCCATCCCCGCCGAGTCGATCATGGAGCTGCTGCTGCCGCTCTACGACGCGGCTGGAGACTGGAGGAAGCGCGCCTGGGTCAATGAGAAGATGCTGCGGGTCGTCGACGATACACAGCGCCGGGTCGCGCTGTTGGCGGAGATCGCCAACCTGCACGAGAGCCAAGGGCAGGAGTACGAAGAGGCCTTTATCGCCTACTCTCGTGCGCACACGGAAGACCCGACCGACGAGAACACTCTCGAGCAGCTCCGCCGTTATGCGGAGGCGTTGGACGTCTGGCGCGAGTTGGTGGAGGTGATGCAGACCGCAGCAGAAACCATCGCCGATGGCACTCAGGCTAAAGAAGCGCAGATTCGCATCGCTTCGATCTACCGCGACAATCTCGCCGATCTTGAAGGCGCGACGACAGCTTACGAGCGTGCCAGCGAGTACGACCCAGAGGACACCAGCATTCTCGATTCGCTCGAGACGATCTACCGAGAGCGTTCCGCCTGGGAACCCCTCACCGCGGTTCTCGCCAAGAAGGCAGTGCGCTGCGAAGATCTCACGGAGAAGAAGGAGTACCTCTTCCAGGCTGCCATTCTCTGTGAAGAGATGCTCGAGCGGATGGACCGTGCCACCGAGATGTACCAAGAGGTCTTGAGCCTCGATTCCGAGGATCGGACCGCCATCGACAGCCTCGAGCGACTCTATCTGAGCACCGAGCGCTGGAACGACTTGATGTCGATCTACAACATCAAGATCGAAGCGGCGCAGACGCCCGAGCAACAGCTCGAGCTCTACTACATCGTTGGGGCCTTGCAGGAGCGCGAGCTCGACGACAACTACGGTGCCATCGAGACCTACCGCAAGGTTTTGGACATCAACTCTGACGACCCCCACGGTCTCGAGGCGCTTGACCGGCTGTATACGCTGGTCGAGGACTGGATGAATCTCCTCGAGATCCTGGAGCGAGAAGAGGCGACGGCCAGCGATCCAGATGCCAAGCTCGAGCTGCGCTTCCGCCAAGGCGACGTGTGGAGACTCAATCTCAACGAGTCGCTGCGCGCGATCGAGGTGTACCGCAGTGTTCTCGAGGTGCACTCGGCGCATGAGGCGAGCATCGCCGCTCTCGAAGCGGTCATCGCCAGCGGAGAGAACGGGGTCGATGCCGCGAAGGTGCTCGAGCCAGTCTACAAATCGGCGGCTGAGTGGGAGAAGTTGGTCGCGGTCTATGAGGTGATGTTCGAGCAGTCCGAGGACGAGCAAGGCCGAATCGAGCTGTTGAGCACGATCGCCATGATTCGTGAGGACATGCAGGGCGATGCTGCGGCTGCATTCGACGTCTGGATTCGGGCGCTCCACCAAGATCCTCGAGACGCGACGGCTTGGGAGACCTTGCAGCGCATCGCCGCTGTGATGGACCTCTGGGACACTCTCGTTTCGAAGGGAGGAGAGATCCTCGCCAAGACCGAGGAGAGCGATGCGGCAAGCATCGTCGCCAGTCACTTGGCCCGTATCTACGAGGAGAATATTGGCTCGCCGACCGACGCCATCTCGATGTGGGGCCGTGTACTCGAGGTCGAGCCCGCGGAGCCCACGGCGATCGCCGCTCTCGATGGTCTCTACGAAAGGCAAGCCATGTGGCCCCAGCTGGCCGAGACACTGTCCCGAGAGATCGAGCTGGCCACCCGCGAGGAGGACATTCTCAGATTCCGTCTGCGCCTGGGGACCCTTTACGAGAACTTCTTGGAGGACCTGAGCGAAGCGATCAGTTGCTACAACGAGATGCTGATGCTGCAGGCCGGAAACGCGGATGCCGTCGCCTCTTTGGAGCGCATGTTCGCAGCCGGTCAAGAACAGCTCGCCGTTGGTGGGATCTTGGAGCCGTTCTACCGAGACACCGAGCAATGGGACAACTTGGTCGGGATCGCGTTGGCCCTATTGGAGCATTTTGAGACCGCCACGGAGCGCTATCAGAAGCTCCTGGACATCGCTGAGATCTACCTCGGACCGCTATCGAACGCAGCCAATGCCCTCTTCGTCTATGGTCGTGCTCTCGTCGAACGCCCAGGGGACGAATTCGCTCTCACTCGCTTGAGCGAATTGGCGGAAATCACACAGTCTTGGGAGGAGGCAGTGGACTTCCTCGCCGCCGCTTTGGACGCGTCCGAAGAGCCGACGGTCCAAAGGGAACTGTTGTGGCGCATGGCGACAGCCTACAACGACGAGATCGGCAACTTCGAGCAAGCAGAGCACGCCTATTTGCGAGTCTTCGAGGTCGACCCCGAAGCGCTCGACGCCATGCAGGCCCTCGATAAGCTCTACCTCGAGCAGTCCCGGTGGGACGATCTGGTCAACGTCTTGCGTCACGAGATCGCCCTTTCTCAAGGCGATCACGAGAAGATCGAGCTCTACCTGCGGTTGGGTCAGATCTATGAGGACATGATCCAGAACTCAGCCGCTGCGGTGCAATCTTTCCGCCTGGCCCTCGAGCTCGAGCCCTCACAATCGGAGGCGCTCGCTGCCCTCGAACGAATCCACATGCAAAGTGAGGAGTGGGAGCTCCTCTACGCCGTCTACAGTCAGCAATCGACCATCGCCGACAGCGAAGAGGTGCGTTCGGAGATCTGGGCCAAGATGGCCAACCTCGCCGCCGAGGTCCTCGACCGCCGCAACGACGCCATCGAGCTCTGGTTCCAAGTGCTCGACGCCCGAGGGGCAGATCTCAACGCCCTCCAGAACCTCGAGCGGCTCTTCGAGTACGATAAGCGCTGGCCTGACATGACCGACGTCATCGAGCGCCAGGTGCCATTGGTTCAGACTGCCGAAGCGCAGCTGGAGCTCTTCCGCAAGCTCGGCAGAATTTGGAGCGGGCCTCTCGAGAACGAGGAGAGAGCCCTCGAGTATTGGCGTCGCGCCATGGACGTCCACCAAGAGGACCTCGAGACCCTCTGCGCCATCAAGCAGATCGATGAGAACCTCGGCGACTATGAAGACCTGGTGGACATCATTCGCCGCATCGTCGCGCTCGGCGTTTTGGAGCACGAGGTTCAGCTCGCCCATTACGTGCAGCTCGGCGAGATCTTGAGCCAGGTCCTCATTCGCTCGCAGGAGGCGATCGACACTTGGATTCAGGTCCTCCAGCTCAATCCCGCCCACCTCCAGGCGCTGGTCGCGTTGGAGCAACTCTATGTCGACGAAGCTCGATGGGAGGAGGCTGTCGACGTCCTCGACCGCAAGGCGGACGTCGTCGAAGACTCGAACGAGGCGCTCAACATTCGCATGCAGATCGCCGAAATCTGGGAGAACCAGGTTGGCAATGCCGAGCTCGCAGCGGCGGCCTACGACAACGTCCTGGATATGGATCCAGCCAACAACGACGCGTTCCTCCGCCTCGAGACTTTGCACACCAACGGTGAGAACTGGCAACAGCTGCTTGGCCTCTACGTCACACGCGCCGAGGTGATCGAGGAGCCGAAGACCCGCCTCGAGGTGCTGCGGCGGGCCGCCAGCATCGCCGAAGAGCGCCTCGACCAACCCGAGATGGCCTTTGTCGTGCTGCAGACGGCGCTGGCCGATCACTGGCGCGATTCGACCATCGCCAATGAGCTCGAGCGGCTCGCTGACGTGACGCGAAACTGGCGAGAGCTGGTCGGGATCTACGAGCAGATCATCGAGACGGTGAAGGACCCTTCCGAAGCCCTCGAGCTCCACAACAACGTCGCCCGTTGGTACTTCCACAAGCTCAACGACAACGAGAAGTCCTGGCAACACTTCCAGTTCGTGCTCTCGCTCGACCCCAACAACCTCAACGCGCTTGCGGCTCTCTCGAAGATCTACGAGCGGCTGGGCAGCTGGCAAGAGCTGGTCAACGTCCTGGTTCGTCGCGCCGAGTTGACCCAAGAGGTCGAAGACAAGATCGAGCTCTACACGCAGATCGCCGTCGTCTGGGAGGACAACCTCTCAAACGAAGCGCAAGCCATCGAGGCGTTCCGACAGGTTCTCGCGCTCGATGAAGGCAACCTCAACGCCTTGCGTCAGCTCGAGCGCATCTTCCAAGGAACTCAACAGTGGGAGGAGCTCGTCGACGTGCTGGAGACACTCTGCCAGGTCGTCTACGAACCTGCGGACGTCGTCAAGATGCGCTATCGCGTCGGCGAGATCTGGGAGACCTGCCTCGAGGTCGACCAGAAGGCGATCGATTCTTACCGGCAAGTCCTCACCATCGAGGAGACCCATGCGCCCGCTCTCGATGCGCTGGAGCGACTCTTCACGCGACTCCAGCAGTGGGCGGACCTCATCGGTGTCTACGAGGCGCAGCTGACCTCTGCGGAGTCTGGCGACGAGCAGATCGCGCTCTACCTCAAGATGGCAACCGTCTATGAGGAAGAGTTCGGTGACGTCGAGAACTCGATCGCCTGCATGCAGCGCATCACGATGGTCGATCCGGCGAACTTAATGGCCATCCAGACCCTCGAGCGTCTCTATCGCGACAACGGACGCTGGCCGGACCTGATCGACGCACTCACGACCCACATTAGCATCGTCTACGACCGAAAGGAGCAGATCGAGCTGTACCGACAGCTGGGTGAGGTCTTCCGAGACCATCTCCAAGATGTCTACCGGGCCATCGAGAGCTTCCGGAATATCCTCGAAATCGACCCCAATCATTCGCTCGCCTTGGGGGCGTTGGCCGACCTCTACTACAACAGCGCCGACTGGCAGACCTGCATCGAGACCCTCAACCGCCTCGTCGCGGTCACCTTCGAAGTCGCTGACGGCGTCGAGCTCCAATATCGGATCGGTAAGATCTTCGAGGAGCATCTGGCGGAGTACGACCAGGCAGAAGAGCGCTTCCAGATCGCCCTCGATCTCGACGGCTCGTTCATGCCCGCCATCGATGCCCTGCAGCAACTCTACGAACGCCGCGAGGACTTCATCGGCGTGATCCGGATCCTGAAGCAGAAGGTCGAGCACACGGTCGACCTCGAGGAGAAGGCCGATCTTCTCTGCCTGATCGGACAGATCTACGACCTGCGAATGAACGACGCGATCAACGCCGTCGACTACTACGAGAAGACCCTGCAGCTCAGCCCCTCGAACATCTACGCCGCACGCCCGTTGGCGGAAAAGTTCATCCGGGAGCAGCGCTGGGCACGCGCCGAGACGTTGCTCGAGACCCTGATCCACAAGATCGGCTACAGTCGCGACGTCGAGGATCTCTACATGCTCCACTACTGGCTCGGCTTGGCCAGCCAGGAGTTGGGACAGCAAGAGAAGTCGCTCACCCACTTCCGTGAGTCCTACGAGCTCAACCAGGCCTATCTCCCCACCCTGCTCGGGTTGGGGCGGCAGCTCTACAACTGCCATGACTATGAGCGTGCGTACAAGATGTTCCAGACCATCCTGGTTCAGTACGCCGAGGAACTCTCTGGCGAGCAGCTGATCCAGGTCTACTTCGACTCCGCGCAGATCAAGCACGCGACCGGAGACATGGTTCAGTCTCAGCACCTCTTCGAGAAGGTCTTGGAGATCGATCCAACCCACGAGAAGACTCTGGGCGCCATGATCGAGCTCTGCGAAGACGCAGAGAACTGGGAGTACGTCGTCTACTACAAACGAGCGAGGCTCTCGGTCGCCGGTGACGTCGCCGAGAAGTTCGCCGAGCTCGCCGAGATGGCGGAGATCTACCAACGTCAAATGGGAGACCTCGAGAAGGCCATCTCGTGCTTCCGTGAGGCGATGGAGATCGAGCCCGACTCCAAGTTCGTGATGCTGAAGCTCCTCGACATCTACACGAACTCGAAACAGTGGACAGAGGCCATCACCCTCCTCGACCGGCTCTGCGAGCTCGAGTCCGGGCCAGAGCGCTTGGCCAAGTTCAACTACACCATCGGCGTCATCTACCGAGACGAGTTGAACCAGGACCTGCAAGCCGTCACCTACTTCAACCGTACGTTGGACGCGAACATCAACGAGCTCAAGGCCTTCGAGGCCATCGACCGCATCCTCACTGCCATGAAGGATTGGCGAGAGCTCGAGCGCAACTACCGCAAGATGATCAAGCGTGTCTACGACCTCGACGAAGGCCAGTTCGACGACACCAAGTTCCTGCTCTGGTACGGCTTGGCCGAGATCTATCGCACCCGGCTCACCGAGTGGGACAGCGCCATCAGCGCCTTCCAACAGGCCAGCTCACTGCGGCCCAAGGATCCCAGAATGCACCGCATCCTGGCCGATCTCTTCGTGCGCAGTGGAGACCAAGACGATGCCGCCATCGGGGAGTTCAAAACCCTGATCAACATGCCACCGGATCCCAGTGACCCCTACGCACGTGGCGGCAATCTGCACGAGCGAAACGCAGAGTTCTACCACTCGCTTTTCAAGCTCTACCTCAAGACCAAGCGCTACGATGAGGCTTGGTGCATCTGCAACGTGATGTGCTACCTGCGCATCGCCACCGACGAGGAGAAGCAGTTCAACGAGCGCTACCTCGGGCCATCCCTGGTCCAGGCTCAAGGTCGCCTGACGCCCGATACGTGGAAGATGGTCTACCATCCCGACGAGAATCTGCGCATTGGCAACGTTCTCAACGTGATCCAGGCCTACTGCCGCGATCTCTTCGCCTACGACCTGAAGAAGACGTGGTCCCTCAAGAAGAAGGACGAGCTCGATCAGAACGCGGACTTCCTCTTCTGCAAGATGTACCGCTACCTCGCCCAGGTCATCGGCGTCGTTCCGGCCCCGAAGCTCTTCCTGAAACGCGACCAGGCCCTCGGCATGATCAACGGCAACATCGATCCACCTGGCTTCATCGTCGGGGCGGACATGATGCAGGGACGTGGGCAGCGCGAGCTGGGCTTCATCATCGCTCGCCAGTTGGCTCTGGCCACACCCATCCACTACTTGGGCGGACTGCGCCTGCCAACCGAGAACCTCAGGTTCCTGGTTATGGGCGCGATCCAGGCCGCCACCAACGCGGCGACCGCGGATAGCAATCTCGATGCGGTCATCAAAGCGATTCACAAGATGCCACCCCCTGTGAAGGTGGACTTGGGCAAGATCCTCAAGCCCATCATCGAAGGGACGGTCGAAGTGAATATGTCGCGCTGGCTCAAGGCCATCGACAACACCTCGAACCGCGTTGGGCTCCTGCTCTGCGGCGATGTCGAGGTCGCCATGAGTGCCATCAAGAACGACCCAACTCCGATCTCGAAGCTCACCATCCCCGAGAAGGAGGCTGAGCTGCTCCAATTCGCGATCAGTGAAGAGTTCTTCCAAGTGCGAGCACGGCTCGGACTCTCCATCGCCTGATCCGAAAGCGACGGCCAAATTCAAACCACCACGCCGAAGCGAGAGGGACTCCCCCTCTCGCTTCCGCTTGGCGAGTGTTCAGTCGGTGCTCAGGCGAGCACCGCAGTAAAAGAAATCACCGAAGAACGCGTTCCCACAAAGCGGCCCTTCACACCTGGGTCTGCGGGCGAGTTGTCGGTGCTGCACGAGCCGCAAACGTCACGGCTCATTTGGAATCTAGACCCCCGCTTGCCCACGACCGATTTTCGCTTCATTTCGATATGTTACGGTGCGAAATTCGGTCGTCCGCTCGGCAATTCTTCTGACTGAGAGGTGAGGACATGGCAGGAACCCTCTTCGTCGTCGCGACACCCCTCGGAAACCTTGAGGACATCACCCTGCGCGCACGCAGGATCCTCCAGGACGTGCTTTGGATCGCCTGCGAAGACACCCGACATTCTGGGCGCTTCCTGCGAGGACTCGGCGCCAACGCCAGCCTCCTCAGCTACCACGCCCACAACGAAGCCAGCCGCGAGGCGAAGATCCTCGGGATCCTGCAAAACGGCGAAGACGTCGCGCTGATCGCGGACGCTGGCACTCCCTGCATCTCAGATCCCGGCGAGCGCCTCGTGCGCGCCTGCCGCGCCGCCGGTCTCACCGTCGTCCCAATCCCTGGGCCGAGCGCCGTCATCACCGCCCTCTCAGGCAGCGGGTTGCCCTCTGGCCGCTTTCATTTCGAAGGCTTTTTGCCTCGAGAAGACAAGCATCGGCGCGCGCGGCTCGAAGCACTCAACTCGAGCGAGACGACTTTTGTCCTTTATGAGTCGCCCAAGAGAATCCACAAGCTGCTCGAAGAGCTCGTCGAAATCTGCGGCGAATCGCGCCAGGTTTGCGTCGCTCGTGAGCTGACCAAGATGCACGAAGAGTTCTTGAACGCCACCGCTCGCGAGCTGCTAGACCAAATCAGCGAGCGCAACGCGCTCAAGGGCGAGTTCACCGTGATCGTCGAGGCCTCCGAACCGAAGCAGGAAGACGCCGACGACGTGCGCGTCGCCGCCCTCGTGCAGACCTTGCGCAACGAGGGGCTGAGCGATCGCAGCATTCGCGGGGTCATCATGGAGACCTTCGAATTGAGCCGAAACGCCGCCTACGCCTACGTGCTCGACCTCGCGGACGGCCCCGCGGACGGCCCCGCGGACGGCCCCACGGACGGGCTCGCGGACGGCCCCGCGGACGAAAGCTGACTCATGGCGTCAGGGGAGCATGCCGAAGAACTTCAGACCTTGGACCATCACCTCGTTGCGGCGCGCACCTGAGTCAATGCTCTCGAAAGGGAAGCCCCAGACCAGCAGCTTGTAGTCCCCGTCGTACTCGATCCCTGCAGAGCCACTCGTGCCGCCCTCGTAGGCGAGGTTTGAGCGCGCTCCGTTCACGGGCGAAAGCACGTCGGGCGTAGTGATGTCCATGAAACCCGGCGTGTTGAACCCGATCAAGTTGGACCCCCCAAAGGCCCCACCGTTGGCGCGGGCGACCAAGGTGCAGGCGTCGTCCGAGGCGAAGCGCACTTTCAGCACCTCCTCCAAGAAACGCTTCCCGTCGTCGCCTTCGGTGAGCAAGTCGAAACCGAGCTCGGAGCCCGTGATCCAGAGCGCTCCACCTTGCTTGAGATAGCCTTCGAGTGTGTCCCGCTCCAACGCCGTCAACGCCTTGGACTCCCCAGCCTCCTCGCCTAGAGCCCAGATGACCAAGGGGTAGCCCGAGAGGGGGAGGGACGCGGCGGTCTCCTCGTTGGCGCAGGTGTCGAACGCCACCCCATCGATGGCTTGTCCATATTCGGCCATAAAGGCATGCGCTGCACCCATGGCGTTCTCTTTCGCCGGTTCGTCCTGCCAGCGGTCGTCTCCATCGACTAACAAGAGCCTCGCCGCACCCTCGCCGACTGCGGCACCGTAGACATCGGAGGGCGTGCTCTCTCCGCTCTTCGAGACGGCGCTGACCCGGATATAGACTTTCTTTCCGGCCGGCACGTCTCGCAACTTCAGGCGCTCTGCGGTGCAGCCGCGAGCAACCTGTGGGCTCCAGGTGGCGCCGTCGTCGCTGAGCCAGACGCGGTAGCCGTCGGCCCCCTCGACCGCCGACCAGCTCACCTCGAGACCCCCCGCGACGTTGCGAACCATACGCAGCACCGGAGCCTCTGGTGGCGAGCCTTGTTGCAGGAGGTCGCCAGCAAAGGCTTGCACCATGTCGTCGAGGGCGGTGCGGCCGAGCTTGCGGCTCTTGACCTGATCGAGCAGGAGCGAAAAAGCGATGCGATGGTTGCCGTGTTTCGATAGAAGGACACCACTGGTGGCCAAGGTCCCATCTAGAGTTCCCGATTTGGCGAAGACCCGGCCACGGGTGTCGTCGCCCTTCATACGGGCGACGAAGGTGCCGTTCTCCCCGGCGACGGACATGGAGTGTCGCCAGAGCTCGGCGGTCGGCCGGCTCTCCATGTAACGGATGAGTGCGACGAACTGGGCCGCGGTGGCGCGGTTGTCGTGGGAGAGGCCCGAGCCATCGTTGAGGACCAACCCCTCGGTGTCGACGCCTGCCGCAAGCAGCCAATCTTTGACCACCTTCGTTCCCGCCGCGAAAGAGGACTCGCCTCCAATAATCAAGCCGAGGTGCCGAGATAGGTTGTCAGCGAACTCGTTGTGGCTGAGCTGGTTGGTCACCGTCACAATGGTGCTCACCGGCGGAGAACGCCACTCGGCGACGAGCTCGGCTTCGGGTGGCAGCTCGATGGTGGGCACGTCCTTGCGCTCTTTGATGGAGATCCCAACCCCGTTCAGCGCGGCCTTGAAGGCGTCGCCAGCCGCTTTGCGATGCTTCTCGACGTCGAGAGTGTCGTAGCGGAAGCCCTTGAAGAGGAAGTCACCCGCCATCACCAGAGAGCCCTTGAAGTGCACCGCGCCCTTCGCGGACACCGCTTTTGCCAGGGTCTGATAGGGGATCTCGGGCGGATTGTAGAAGTGCTCCGAGACGCTCGGGTCTTGGTCGCCCACAACGATAAGGTCGCCCTCGAGCGTGCCTTTGTCGGTTGGGGTGCCTGTCAGGTAGACCTTGGTCGACAGGGTGTGGTCGGGGCCGAGCAGCTCCAGCGCCGCGGCGGTCGTGAACATCTTGGTGTTCGACGCCGGCTTCTGCGGCCGCGTGGAGTCGGACTCGTAGAGCACCTGCCCGGTGTCGAGATCGACCACCAAGGCCGAGAGCTGGTGCTTGCTCAACGCCGGCCGTTGGCGGATGACCGCGATGGTGTCCGCGAGCTCCTTCAGCTTCTCGGCCGAGACGGTCGCCGGTTCGGGCAACACGAAGTCGGCGCGGACGCTGGCGTCCGTGAATCCCCTCGTCGCGCCGCCGAGCGTGCTCGGCGAGAGGCGCTCTGCCTCGCTCCTCGCCTCGGCGTTGAGGGGCTGGGAGCGGTGGACCGACGATGCGCTGGGGTCCGCCCCACAGGACAGCATGACGGCGAGGGCGAGCAAGACGGTCTTGCAGAGGGAGTTGGCGTCGAAGAAGCGTCTGGTCATGGGCCGAGTGAGGTCGGAGGGAAGAAACCGCGGCGGACCGCCGTGCATGTAGGCGTACCACGGTCTAAGTGGATACCACGCTCTGCGAGTTCCGCCGATTTTTGGGGGTGATGCTCACTCCACCCGCTGGGATTCTTGGAGTACTCCCACTCCACCGGCAGGAGGTCATGCGCCAGGCGGAACTCGGTTCATGATAAAAGTCCTGCAAGATAAGTTAGTTGCAATTGTCGCGCGGGATGGCATAGCCCTTGAAGTAGTGCTCTGCCACCTCGCGCCAATTGGCGAGGGGAAGGAGGAGTCCATGTGCACCCACCGCGCCCCCAAGTCGCTCTTCGTCATCGCCCTAGCCGTGCTCTCCGCAAGCGCCTGCAACGAGCCCATCGATGAGATTGATGGCGCCGTCCCCTCCGAGCAGAACCTCCTCGTTGGCACCTGGGAGTGGGTCGACGCCTCGGTCCTCGTGGTGCACGAGGACCTCGCCGCCGAACAGACCAGCGTCTTCTACCACGAAGCTGCCGCGCCCTCGGCGTACACCCTCGCGCCATGGGGAGACGCCTTGTTTCTCGAAGGGTGGTTCGCCACGTCGGGTGAGTGCGCCCCTGTAGAGCGCTGCGACCAGGGCCGCCTCTATCAGGGCTGGTTCATGACCTACTACGTGGACGACGAGGTGTTTGTTCCGTTCGCCCTCGAAGAGGTCAACAGCCTGGGCGCAGACCGC
>PFUG01000471.1:0-1560 GCA_002789955.1 Deltaproteobacteria bacterium CG_4_9_14_3_um_filter_63_12
AACACAGAGAGCACAGAGAGCTTCTCCTCACTCCTCTGTGCTCTCTGTGTTCTCTGTGGTGAGCCTGAATGAACCTTTGAATCGCACCTTGATTCCGCAAGAAATGGCGCGTAGCCAAACCTGACGAACCCGGCGATTTTCATGGCAGAGTCGCAGAGCCGCGGAGCCGCAGAGGGCGCTTGGCTTTGCGCTGCTTTGGCCGTTGGTTGTTGCGCGCTTCCTGCGCGCAACCCTTCGGGTTTGCACGACTCTCCGCCATCCCTGGCTACGAGTTCGTGAGGTCGTCCCTTGGTCGAGGGCGAGCTTCGGACCGGCGTCGGCGACAAATGCGGGCACTCTTTGCAGAACTCGCTTGATCTATCCGCCTGATGTGGAAAGATGCGCGGCCAGTTGCATCCCTAACGCTCGAGGCTGTGGCGACCCAGTGACGTCGCCGGTGGGTGTTGTGTCGAGCGAGGAGATTTCCTCGACCGGCGCTCCATTCGGAAGACGTCACCTACCTCATGGACGAGGGTCTGCGGGTTTGTCACGGCACCTTGAGGGATTGGGCCAGTCATCTCTCTTTTCATGCTGGGGGATTTCTCCGGCAAAGGAGCCCGAAGATGATCGTCGGTGTTATTGGTTCGGGGTCGATCGGACCCGATCTGGCCTACGGTTTCATCTCGCGACTGGCGCGGGAAGACGGGGCCAAAGTCTATTTGCACGACATCAAGAAAGAAGCCCTAGATGCCGGTACCGCCCGCATCATGGAGTACGTCAGGAAGGGCCTTGACCGCGGAAAGATTAGCAAACGAGAGGCTGCGGCCATCAAGAGGGGTCTGATCCCCACCCTCGAGCTCTCCGATCTGGCCGACTGCGACTATGTCCTCGAGGCCGCCACGGAGAGCCTGCCCATCAAGCGAGTGATCATCGGGCAGCTCGAGAAGGTCGTCAGCGCCGATTGCTTGATCGGTTTTGCCACCTCCGGCATCCCCCGCAGCCAAATCGCGTCCGAGGCGAAGCACCCCGAGCGCTGCTTCGTCAATCACCCGTTCTTCCCGGCTTGGAGAGCGCTGCCCATGGAGGTCGTGCTGTCGGAAGACGAGGCGCTGAGCCAGCGCATGCTCGACACCATGAAGACGCTGGGCAAAGTGCCCATCATCACCGCCGACGTGCCCTGCTTCGCGGCCGATGACGTGTTTTGCAACTATTGCGCAGAAGCCACGCGCATCTTCGCCGAGGGCGTCGCCACGCCGGCGCAGATCGACCAGATCGTCAACGACGCCATCGGCGGCGGCGGACCGTTCAACGTCATGGACCTGACCAAGGGCAATTTGCTCAACGTCCACTGCCTCGAGCTCATGCAGCATGGTCCCACAGGCAGCGACTGGTTCGCGCCCCCGCCCCTCTTCACGGTGCAGGCGAACACCAACTGGCATGACCGCAAGAATCCCGGCGATCCCAGCCACGACGCGGCCCTGAAGAAGGTCGTCCTCGACCGCATCCTGGCCGTCGTCATGGGGCGTACGTTCTTCGTCGTCGACAACGACATCTGCGACGCGACCTCGATGAACTGGCTGA
>PFUG01000471.1:1610-4787 GCA_002789955.1 Deltaproteobacteria bacterium CG_4_9_14_3_um_filter_63_12
CTGGGAATGGACCGCATTCACGACGTGGTGACCCGCTACGCGGCGGCGAATCCCGGCTTCGAGGTGCCCAAGAGCATCGCCGAGAAGCGGATGCCCAAGTTCACTCGCAATATCTTGGTCGACCGAGACGGCGACCTCGCGACGGTCACCATCCAGCGACCCGAAGTGAAGAACGCCCTCAACGCGCTGACCATCACCGAGCTGCAGGCCGTGATCGAAGAGCTCGACGCCGACGCCAGCGTGCTCGGTGTGGTGTTGACCGGCTTCGAGGGCGCACTGGGCGGCGCCGACGTGGGCGACTTGGCGGCCATCCCGTCGCCCGCCGCGGCGAACGAGCTCTGCCTGCGTGGCCAGGCCGTCTTCAACCGCATCGCGGCCATGAAGAAGCCCATCGTGGCGGCGGTGGACGGCCCCGTCTTGGGCGGTGGCGCCGAGCTCTCCATGGCTTGCCACGGCCGAGTCGTGGGCAAAAACCTGATGATGGGCCAGCCCGAGGTGAATCTCGGCCTGATTCCCGGCTACGGCGGGACTCAGCGGCTGCCTCGAGTCATTGGCCTCGAGAGGGCGCTGGAGCTCTTGCGCACAGGGCGTCCGGTGCGGGCCGCCGAGGCCTGCGCCATGGGTTGGGCTCACGGAGAGCCCGTCGCAGACCCCGTCTCCGCTGCCAAGGCGCTCATTCGACAGCATTTGTCCGGCGCGGTGCGCCTCGCCCCCGTCGAGCAAGCCCCCATGAAAGTCCCGGCCGAGCTGCCCACCGTCGACCTGGGGCATCGCTCCCTGGCCATCGACGCCATCCTCATGGACGTCATCCGGCGAGGGCTAGTGTTGCCGCTGGCGCAAGGGCTGCCCATCGAGGCCGAGGCCGTCGGGACGTGCAGCGCGACGGTCGATTTCGACATCGGGATGAAGAACTTCATGCAGAACGGTCCCCGGGTGCCCGCGGCCTTCCTCAACGAATAAAGGAGAGAGAGATGGGACAGGATAAATCCATCGTCATTCTCGAGGGTGGGCGCCGCACTCCTAGGGCGGACATCCTCATCAACAACAAAGAGCCAGGCCTCTTCTCGCGCTACTCCACGACCCAGCTGGGCGGGATGGCCATCAAGGCGACGCTGGAGAACACCGACGTCGACCCAGGTCTCATCGGGCACGTCGTCATGGGTATGGCGCAACACAGCCACCGCGACTCGATTTATGGGGCGCAGGGCATGCGCTGGCGCGGGGGCTTACCGAACGACGTGCCGGCGCTGACGGTCGCACGCATCTGTGGCAGCGGCGCCGAGGCCATCGCCATCGGCTCGGAGATTATCCTGGCCGGGATGCGTCACGATCCGGAGCGTCCGTTCATGGTCGTGGGCGGCGCCGAGAGCATGCAGTACCCCTTCTGCCTCTACAATTACCGAGGCAAGAAGGTGGGCGAGGCCGTGCAGAAGTATGGGCCGATCGACACCAAGGGGTTGGACGCGGGGACGCATCTGCAGGACATGCTGCTGATGTCGCTCTACGACCCGAGCGCCGGGATGGCCATGGCGAACACCGCCGAGGAGCTCGGTCGGCGCTATAAGCTGACGCGTGAGCAGTGCGATCAGTTCGGCTACCGCTCGCACCAAAACGCCAAGGCGGCCCGCGATGCGGGTTGGTTCGACGAGGAGATAGCTCCCGTGTCGGTGGTCGTGGACGGGGCGAAAGAGCCGGTCTTGGTGAAGTACGACACGCACATCATGGACGACGTGACCCTGTCGAAGATGGCGCGGCTGCACGCGGCTTTCGAGGGCGGCGGCGTGATCACGGCCGGCAACGCCAGCGCGGTGGTCGACGGTGCGGCGGCTATGGTCATCGGGCTCGAGAGCGACGCGGCGGCCAAGGGCTACAAGCCGTTGGCACGCATCGTCGGGATGGGCGTTGCGGCCTGTGCTCCCGAGATCATGGGATGGGGGCCGGTGCCGGCGACGCGCCGGGCGTTGGCGGCCGCAGGTCTCAAGGGCCAGGACATCGACCACGTCGAGCTCAACGAGGCGTTCTCGCCGCAGGCTCTGGCCGTTGTCCGGGACTTCGAGGCCATGGGCATCGCGCCGGAGAAGGTCAATCCCATGGGCAATGCCATCGCGTTGGGCCATCCACTGGGCGCCACGGGCTCCATTCTCACGCTGACCTGCGCCTACGCGCTGCGTCGCAAGGGGGAGCGTTACGGGTTGGTGAGCATGTGCATCGGTGGAGGGCAGGGGAGTACCTTGATCATCGAGTCGATGTAGCCGGCGGGTTCCCGACCTCACCCCCCCGGCCCCCCTCTCCCTGGCGGCCCCTGGCGGGAGAGGGGGGAGTAGGGCCTCACCCCCCCCGCCCGCCTCTCCCTGACGGGCCCTGACGGGAGAGGGGGGTGAGGCTGAAGTTGACACGACCGACCACTCTGACTTCGTCGGTTGACCCCGTCCATGGCTCGCAATAGCAAAGAGGCGCGCAAAACGGTGCGCACGCGTATCGGTCCAGAACGCACAGGAGAATCCCATGTCTCAGAATCGCACGAGCCTCTTCGCTGTTCGCAGGTGCGCGCTTACCGCTCTATTCGTGGCATCAATGGTGTCGTTTGCGGGCTGCGGCGACGACTCGAAGGGTCAGGACAAGGACGCCATCACGGTCGATGGCTTGGATGGCACCCTGACGGTTCCCTGCGAACCGGCGGCGACGACCTGCTACGACCGGAAATTGGCGACCTGTTTGCCAACGGGCGACGGCTGGTTGGTCGAGGGCTGTGAAGACTCGTTGGTCTGCGTCGATGGCGTCTGCCAAGAGGCGTCACTGTGTGCACCTGGCGAGCTGAGCTGCGACGGCGACTCGGTGTTGGTGTGCGGCGCGAGCTCGCAGTGGGACCCGCCGCGAGCCTGTGAAGCGGAGCACACCTGCCGCGAAGGCATCTGCATCCCCAAAGCTTGCAACCCAGGTGACACCCTCTGTGGCCGTGACAGCCTCTTCATCTGCCAGGACGATGGACTGACCTGGGGCGTCGAGTTCTGTGCCGCGAACTGGGTCTGCTTCCAAGGGCAGTGCATCGAGTGCATGACCGACGACGCCTGCGCGGCGGAAGAAGCTTGCATCGACGGGGAGTGCACGGCGCGGCCCTTGGAGGTCCTGACCCGTACGCTGCCCGCTGGCATGGTCGGCCGCGGCTATGACCAAACC
>PFUG01000581.1 GCA_002789955.1 Deltaproteobacteria bacterium CG_4_9_14_3_um_filter_63_12
CACGCTGTCGGAGACCGAGACGACAACGGCCTGTACCGTCGGAAGTTGTGGAACCGGCGAGGCCTGCAACGCGGTCACCGGCGAATGCGTCGCCAACAATCGCTGCATCAATGCTGGGGATGCGTGCGACCCGAACGTCGCTCACCCTGCGGCCTTTGCCTGTTTGGACGAAGGCGCAGGAGACATCTGCGTCGCAACCTGCGGCCTGTCGACCGACTGTTCGACGAACGAGTATTGCCGGCCGGTCCCAGGGAGTCCCCGTGGGCTGTGCACAGCCAGCAACTGCACAGGGTTTTGGGACACCAGCTGCGGAGCGGGTTCGAAGTGTCTCACTGAGGTCGCTGGAGACCCTCTCGCCACTGGCGTGTGGGGGTGTTTCGCAAACGTCGTTCCCTCCTTGGGTGAAGGCGATGCCTGTTCCTTCACTCCTGAGTGCGGTGCCGGCATGATTTGCTCCGAGCAAGGAATCTGTTTGACCTATGGGTGCGCCCCCACCAGCAACTCCGTCAGCTGTGCCGCGGGCTCTGTCTGTGTCACCAACGAAATCGGCGCGTTGGTCGATGTTGGAATCTGCCAGCTCTACGACTGCGATCCTTTCGCCGCGGTCTCCGATTGCGCAGTTGGCCAACAATGCAACCCAACGATCTTCGATCCCGTCGCCAACGCCGTGGGCGGAATGTGCGACAGCCAGGGAACGGGCGCGTTGGGCAGCGCCTGCACCGCCAACAACGAGTGTGGACCACAGCTTCTCTGTATCGACTCGTCCTGCCAGGCGATTCCTCTCTGCGACCTCTCCGCGACCTCCGGCCCCGGAGCGTGCGCAAGTGGGGAGCTCTGCGCCCCATTTGCCTTCGAAGGTCTGGGAATGTGCGTCCCCGCCGACTGTCGGTTCTTCGACAACAACCCCTGCACTGGGCAGGACCAGTGCATCCTCGAGTACCTCGTGACCGACGCTTCGGGCGCCCCCATGGGGTCGTGCCAGCCCTCCACAGGCAACCTGGCCAACGGCGCGACGTGCGCACTCAGCACCGATTGCGGCGACCAGATGATCTGCATCGACCAAATCTGCCAAACCCTCTGCGAACCAGGCTCCTCGACCAACACCTGCGGGACCGGATGGAGCTGCGGTGAGGTCTGGGGCGCCGACGCGCCGGTCGGGGTCTGCACCGTCGACGAGTGCGATCCGTTCGGCACCGGCGGCTGCGCCAGCGGCGAGATGTGCGAGCTGGTTGATCTCACCGTGGACCCAGTGACCGCGGCGACCAGACTGTATGGAGCCTGTAAGGCCATTGGCGCTGGTGCCGTCGGTGACGCGTGCTCAGGATGGGCCAGCGGCGAGTGTGCGACGGGACTCTTCTGCCTCGGTGACGGTGCCGGCGGAAATTCCTGCTGGGACATGTGCAATCTCGATGATGGAAGTGGCTGTGCCACCGGACAGCGATGCCTCTCCATCGGGACCGACAGCAATGTTGGGTACTGTGCCGACAACTGCACTCCCTTCACCGGCAACGAATGTGGCGCCGGCGAGCAGTGCTTCCCCGACTTCTACGACCGCTCGGCCGGAATCTGCCTCGCCACCGGCGCTGGCGCAGAGGGAACCACCTGCACGGACACCACTCAGTGCGCCGACGGGCTGGTGTGTGCTGGGACCTGCCAGGTGATGTGCGACTACACCGCGACCACCGAGGCCGCGGGCGCCTGTGGCGCAGGGTTTGAGTGCGTGGCTTACGCTGTCGACAATGAGCCCATTACGTTTGGCGGCTGCAATCCGAGCTGCAGCGCGGGTGGAACGAACGAATGTGCCACCGGGCAGTTCTGCGCTGGGGCTGCGTTGGGGGCGACCGGCACTACCGGGGACTTCTGCACGAGCGGAACACTCACCGCGAACTGCACTGGGCAACCTGTGGGCAACCTCTGCGGAGACGGCCTGGGAGCCTGCCTCGACCTCACGGGTGCTGGCACCCTCGCCTGCGTCGAGCTCTGCCTCGAGTCCCACGGCGAGATGCTGCGGGTCGGACACCCAGACTGCGCCGACACCAATGCCATCTGCGATCCTACCGCCCTCGCCGGCGTCGGGTTCTGCTTCTAGCTGACCCTTTGGCTCACAGAGAGGCCCGGACCGCTAGGTTCGGGCCTCTCTGCGTTTTGTGGAGCTCGGCCTATTCTTGGCGGTCAGCATCGAAGTCCAGGTCGCCTCAAACGCCCACACCTCCTCCGTCGAGTCTGCGGCAAGCAACGATTCGCTTGACAATGTGGCCAACTCACCACACACTTCAACCAGCGAACCAGGAGATTGCCATGCCCACCGAGCGCCTCGACAACATCTTCAGAAAGCAAGCCCGAGTGCTCAAAGCCCTCGCCAATGAGTCTCGCCTCCAGATCGTCGACCGACTTTCCCGCGGCGAGTGCTCCGTGGGCGAGCTGACCGAACTCGTCGGCCTAGACCGCACCACGATCTCCAAGCACCTCGCCGTGCTCCGCGCTCACGGCATCGTGCACGACCGTCGCGAAGGAAACGTGGTCTACTACACGCTCCTCACGCCCTGCGTCATGAACTTCTTCGCGTGCGCGACCCAGGTACTCAAAGAGCGAGCCTAGGGCGCGACCTTTTTTTGTCCTGATAATGCCAATGTGGCCACATTGCCACTCACCCTCGCGCGAACTGAGTCCAAATTGTGAAAGAGCGGACCAAACTCCTGCTGATCCTGAGCGTCTTCGGCGCTTGCTGGTTCCTGCCTGTGGACAGCGCTCGCTTTATGTCTGGCGTGGACGAAGGCCTGAAGCTGACCCGCTGGTACGCCCGCGAGCACGTCCTGCTCTGCCTCATCCCGGCCTTCTTCATCGCCGGAGCCATCAGCGTCTTCGTCAGCCAGACCACGGTGATGAAGTACCTCGGCAAGGCGGCCAAGAAGCCCGTTGCGTACACGGTCGCTGCGGTCTCCGGCACGCTTTTGGCCGTTTGCTCCTGCACGGTGTTGCCGCTCTTCGCGAGCATCCACAAGCGCGGCGCCGGACTGGGGCCCGCCTGTGCATTTCTCTACTCGGGACCGGCCATCAACGTGTTGGCCATCATCCTGACCGCGCGAGTGCTGGGCTTGGAGATGGGTGTGGCGCGTGCGGTGGGCGCCATTGGCTTCTCAGTGATCATCGGTCTCGCCATGCACGCCCTCTTCCGCAAAGAAGAGGCCGCGCGCCAGTCCGAAGACTTGGTCCTGATGCCGGAACAGGCCGGCGGCCGCAAGCTCTGGCAAGACGGCGTCTACTTCGCCGCCATGGTCGGCGTCCTCATCTTCGCCAACTGGGGAGCTCCGGCCGCAAGTGACCGCGGGCTCTGGGCCACGGTGCATTCCTTGAAATGGGTCATTACCGGGGTGTTTGGGGTGATGTTGGCGCTCTTCGTGTGGCGTTGGTTCGCTCGCGACGAGCTCGTCGAATGGGCCGAGTCGAGCTGGACCTTTGCCAAGCAGATCTTGCCCCTGCTCTTTGCCGGCGTTTTGGTCGCCGGATTCCTGCTGGGCGGACCTGGCGGCGGCGAGGGCGTAATCCCGAGCGCGTGGGTGAGCTCGATGGTCGGCGGCAACTCGCTGCAAGCCAACCTCTTTGCCTCGGTGGCCGGCGCGTTCATGTACTTCGCCACGCTCACCGAAGTTCCTATCCTCGAGGGCCTGCTTAGCGCGGGCATGGGCAAAGGCCCAGCGTTGGCCTTGTTGCTTGCCGGGCCTGCGCTGTCGCTGCCCAATATGCTGGTGATTCGCAGCGTCTTGGGCACTCGCAAGACCGTCGCTTTCGTCGGTCTGGTCATGGGCCTCTCCACCGTCGCTGGATTGATTTATGGAACTATCTTTTAGGGGGACAAAATGAAAATCGAAGTCTTGGGAACGGGTTGCACGAAGTGTCAGAAGCTGGTCGCGCTGGTCGAAAAGGTCGTCGCGGACCTGGGTCTCGCCGCACAGGTCACGAAGGTCGAGCGCATCGACGAGATCATGAAGTACGGCGTGCCCTTCACCCCTGGCTTGGTGATCAACGGCAAGGTGGTGGCCGCGGGCAAACTCCCCAAGGCCACCGAGATCGAAAACTGGCTCAGGGAGGCCTAACCGATGTTCGATGCGTGGCTCATCAACATCACCCAAACGTTGGACGTCAGCTCGTGGCTCGCGCTCCTCGCGGTCTTCGCAGGCGGCGCGCTGACCGCGTCGAACCCCTGCGTCCTGGCCATGATCCCGCTCACCATGGGCTTCGTCGCGGGAAGACAGGACGAGGCGCCGAGCGTCTGGCGTTCGTTCGCCTTCTCAATGGTCTTCGTGCTTGGCCTGGCCGTCACCTTCGTGGTGTTGGGCATGACCGCGGCCCTTGCCGGGCAGCTCTATGGCGATGTGTCCGGCGTATGGACGTGGCTCGTCGCAGCGGTGTGCATCTTGGCTGGCTTGCACCTGATGGGCGTCCTGAGCGTGCCGTTCCCCTCACTGGGGGGCTGGCTGCAGCCGAAGACGCGAGGATTCCTGGGCGCGTTCCTGCTGGGACTGCTCTTCGGCGTGGTCTCTGCCCCCTGCGCTGCACCCATCTTGGTGGTCCTCTTGACCTACCTGGCTGGCTCGGGCGCTTCGCTCGCTTGGGGCGGGACCCTGCTTTTGGTCTACGCGCTGGGCCACAGCGTCCTGGTCCTCATCGCCGGAACTTCGATGGGAGCGGCGCGAACGTTGCTCGAAAACAAGACCGCGGTACGGACATCAGACGTCCTTAGGCGCATTGCGGGT
>PFUG01000003.1 GCA_002789955.1 Deltaproteobacteria bacterium CG_4_9_14_3_um_filter_63_12
GGGCGCAGCAAATCCGGTTGGGGAGTGGCAGGCGATCTCGTTCGCCCTTTAGAGCCTATGTGGTGCGTCGTGCGCGGCGGTCACGGGTGGAAGAAGATTGTCCTGTGGAGCGTTGATGAAAATCTTGATGGTGGCCTCTGAGGCCGTGCCGTTCGCGAAGACTGGTGGCCTGGCGGATGTGGTCGGCGCGCTGCCGCGCTTCCTGGCCGAGCTGGGCCACGACGTGCGTGTGGTGATGCCTCGCTACACGAAAGTGCTCTTGCGTGAGAACGGCATCAAGTTCGAGAAGGTCGTGCCGCTCCTTGGTGTCCCCATGGGGATCATGGGCGAGCTCTGGTGTTCGGTCTGGGAGAGCCAGCTGCCCGAGAGCGAGGTACCGATCTACTTCATCGAGTTCGAGCAGTACTACGGCCGCAACCGCATCTACACCGACGCCCGCGGGGAGGGCTTCCTAGACAACGACAATCGCTTCGTCTTCTTGTCACGAGCGGCGATGCAGCTGGCCAAGGCGCTGCACTTCAAGCCGGACATCTTGCACGCCAACGACTGGCACACGGCGGCGGTCCCTGTCTTTCTGAACACTCTCTATCGCAACGACCCAGTGTTCAAAGACGCGGCGAGCGTGCTCACGCTCCACAACCTGCAGCATCAGGGAGTGTACTACCGAGGACTGATGGATGTGTTGGGCGTGGGTTGGCAGCACTTCAACTACTTGGAGCTCGAGTACCACCGCACCGTGAATCTGCTGAAAGGGGGGTTGTATCACGCCACTTTGCTCAACACGGTGAGCGCCGGATACGCCGACGAGATCCAGACCCCCGCCTTTGGGTATGGACTGGAGGGGGTCATTCGGGACCGCGCTGATGACCTGCGTGGCATCCTCAACGGCATCGATTACGACCTCTGGAACCCAGAGACCGACCCGCTGCTGGCGGCGAACTACTCCCACTTGGCGCTGCAGGGCAAGGCGGTCTGTAAACAGGCCCTGCAGGTCGAGATGGGGTTGCCGGTGCGCGACGTACCGGTCTTTGGGCTGGTCAGCCGGTTCGTCAATCAGAAGGGCATCGATGTGTTGGCCGGCATCATCGATCGCTTGCTGGAGATGGACATTCAGATCGTCATGTTGGGGAGTGGCGAGTGGTGGGCGCACGTCTTCTTCCCCGAAGTCCGGGAACGGCACCCGAAGCAATTCGCCTGTCAGCTGGGCTACAACGACGAGCTGGTTCACCGCATCGAAGCGGGCGCTGACTTTTTCTTGATGCCGTCGCGCTTCGAGCCCTGTGGTCTGAACCAGCTCTACAGTTTGCGCTATGGGGCGCTCCCCATCGTGCACGCGGTCGGTGGGCTCGACGACACCGTCGAGAACTACGACGACCGCGGGGGCTCGGGCACGGGGTTCAAGTTCTGGGGCCTGACGCGCACCTCGCTTTACGACACCATCGGTTGGGCCACCTACACTTGGTACAATCGACCGGAGCACGTCGAGGCCATGATTCGCCGTGGAATGCAGCAACGTTTCACGTGGAACGACTCAGCGCTGGGCTACGAGAAGCTGTACGAGGACGCGCTGGCGCGGCGCCGGGGCTGAAAGACAAGTCCCCTTCGACGGGCTGCGTGCGTCCAGCACAAGCCCGTCCCTCGAAGTGCCTCAGAATCTGGGCGAAGCGGGCCACGACAACCGTCCTGTTCATTTACACGGGACGGAGGTTGAGGCCCCCGTCCATTGCAGCTCGCAGTAGTGGGGCTGCCCGTTGCTGTCCCAGGCGTTGCCCTCCCAGCTCATGAGCAGCTCGGACTTGCCGCCAAAGGAATAGCGCAACGTGACACCTCCCCCCTGATCGGAGGCGACGACCTGACAGCCCGTCAGCGTGTGGAACGCGCCAAAGCTGGTCCCGTCGTAGTAGGCCAGGTGACGGCCCCCATCTGCGATAGTGTGTGTGGGAAGCAAGTCGACGCCGAACGATGCGAGCTGGTCCTCGCACGTCTGGTCGCCCTGGACGACCCCCCCATGAAGGGCGCTCCGCCAGCAGCCATCGACCTCACACCGCTCGCCAAAGCCGTCGCTGTTTGGGTCGACCAACTTGGCGCCTTCGCTGCGTTGAGCGGTGTAGCTCATAGCGCCATTACCAGAGAACACCTGGCCCGAACCACCGTGGCCGCCATCGGCGACGCGGCCAGCGATCTTCGCCGTTGCGGTCAATAGGAGCTGGTCGGCGTCCTGCTCGAGCGTCCCGCTCGTGATGGACCATCGCTCCTCGACCGCGAAGCCTTCCTGATTGGTGCTCGAGACGACACACTCGTCGCCGCTGACCACCTCGCCCGTTCCTGTGAACCTGCACCACCCTTTGTCGGCGAAGGGCTCGTAGATTTCGAAAGCCCCGCCCTCAGTCACCTGTACGGCCACACAAGTGCGCAACGCGCGCCAGTTGGGTTCTGGCATCACGACCGCTCGGGTCCAACTTGTCGTACCGCACCAGACCTCGCCCTGAACCACTTTCGGTTCGTCGTCCCCGCAGGCAGTGCTGACCAACATTGCAGTCGCGACCACGAGCACCAAACACGGCTTTGTGTATCCCTGCATCTTGGCGAACTCCGATTCAGGCACGTTGTTGATTGACCCAGACCCCCTACGGCGCGGGGATTCGCTGGACGTTTGGACGGTCCGCCTGGGACGTGTTCGGCTCCTTCTCACCGATGGCACGGTCGTCCGCCATCCAGAGTCCTCCTTGGTCGTCGAAGAGAATGGCAGTACAGGGCGCACACGCCTCCGAGCCAGGGACGATTGACCACCCCGAAGGGCCCAGCACCGAGACGCCCTCGCCGACCGCGCCGCCAACGGTGTGGGAGTACAGGCGCCCATCGCGTCCGCCGACCAACCCTGGTCCCGGCGCGTTCTCTGCGAACGCCGGCTGACTGACTTTGCCATCGACGATGGCGAGCAGGCCATAAGCCTCGCCGTTGAGGGTGTGCGAGGCCATCAGCTGGAACTGTCCATCGCCGTCGAAGGCGATGGTGTAGGCCGTCCGGTGGGTCACGCTGGCGTCGTACTCGAACGACGTCCAGGTTGTCCCTTCGAGAGCCCAGATCGGACTCACTCCGCCCAAGTTTCGTGGCACGGCCCAGAGAACTCCGTCGGGCGCTCGCGCGATCAGCGAGACGTCCAGGGGCCCAACCCCCGAACGCGTGACCTCACTCCACGATGAAGTGTCTGGATCGTAGCGGTAGAGCTCACCGACGCGCAGCTCGTTGCCGCTCTCCGCGAGTGCCCAGTGGCGACCGGCAGGGTCCGGCAAGAACCCGTAGCCCGGTTGTCCATCGGAAGAGCTGGGCGCGGCCAGCGTTTCGACGAACTGCTCGCCATCGAAGCGTCGGAGCTCATTGTCAATCAGAGCCCAGAGTCCGTCGGGGGTGGGCCACAGAACCCCCGCCGTGGACTTCCACTGTAGCGTGCCCCACTCCAGAGAGGTCGTCTCGACCTGGCTCGGCTCGATGCGGGCCACGTCAAATCCGGCGACGTACACACTGTCACGCCAGGCGACGAGCTGATCGATGCGCATTTCGGGGATCGCCGTCTGGCGCGGGAGCCAGCGCTCGTCGCCGCGTCCGTCGTAGCCAGCGATGGTGAGGTCGGCGCTCTGCGTGCCGCCGCCCACGAGCGGCACGTTGGGCAGTACCAGATGAAGCTCCCCAGCGGCTGGCTGCTCCGCGGTCTCGAGCACCAGGTGCGTGCCTCCAGGCGCCAGCGTCGAGCGCTGCAGGGCCACTCCGGTGAGCTGGATTGTGGAAAGATCGAAGCTCGTGTCGAGCGGCCGATCGAGCGCGACGCGCAGCGCCCACGGGCTGGTGGCCAGGGCAACAAGCCACTGCGGAGCGAGTGGCGCCTCTGGGGTGAACGCGGTGTCGAGCAAGTAGACCAGGTCGTCCTTCTCTACCGCCACGAGCATGTGGCCACTCTCCCCCGCCACCATCGAGAGCTGGGAAAACTGCAAGTCGCCCCGCGCGTTCTGCAACCCTGGCTCTGGACGCCAGGGGCCAAGCGCCTCGTCGCCGACGTCGGCGCCCCAAGCGCGGATGACCTTGCCGTCGGAGTCGATGTGGAGCGAGTGCAGCCTGGGACCAGTCTCTGACCACGTCACCAAGGTCTCCAGCGTCCCGCTCGGTACGTGGTCGAGCAGAGCGACGGGCGTGATTGGCCCTGGACTCACCTGGGTGCCCACGAGCCAGCTCTCTCCGCCTTCATCGGTGACTGGTGCGAAGGCCCACAGACTGTTCGCCGTGCGTACCAACGTCGGTTGCCCGTGTTGCAGCCTGGTCGAGGGACGGGCGGTGGCCAGAAAGTGCTGGGTGAGCAGCGGGACCTCGGCCACATTTCCGACCGAGCCGTCTGGGCTCAGGCTCAGGTAGACCCAGTCGTCTGCCCAACCCGCGTCGCCCATGTTCAGGTGTTCGGGTCCGGCCTTCAAGAACAGCGCATCGACGCCCCCGTCCGCGCGAGGCGAGATCGACGCGCCCTGGGCGAGGTGGAGACCTGGGACCCCGAGCGCCTCCAGCCCGACGGACTCGAAGGCGCCGTTGCGCCACCGGAGCCAGCGAAGGCGGCCGGTTTCCCAGCCCCACAGCTCCGCGTGGAGCACGTGGAGGGTCCCGGCGGAGTCGAGCGCGATCGCCAGAACCAGGTTTGGCTCTAGTTTCGGGTCGGGACCTGGTAGTGGCACTACTTCAAATAGCGACGGCGCGGTTGGGGGGCGGCTCTGGTCGGCCTCGGTGGGCCGGGGCCGGATGAAGGCTTCGTAGCCGTTGAAGA
>PFUG01000332.1 GCA_002789955.1 Deltaproteobacteria bacterium CG_4_9_14_3_um_filter_63_12
GTCCGAAAAACCAAAGGCATCGGTCCGTCCAGAGTTTGGGCTAAACTGACACGTCAGTCTACTTCTTCTGATTCGACATAAACTATAGAAATTAATCATATTTGAGGCACTCATGGCGAGAAGCAACGGCAGCCCAATCCACCACGACGGTGAGCTCGTCATCGGCATCGACGTGGGCTCGACCACCGTCAAAGCCGTCGTCGTCGACCCTAACTCGCTCGAAATCCTGTGGAGCGACTACCAGAGACATGAGACGCGGCAGGCCGAGAAGTGCCTCGAACTGCTCACGGTCATTCACGACGCCTTTCCTGGGTTGCGGCCCGAGCAAGTGCGCGCCTTCATCACCGGCTCTGGCGCTGGACCCATCGCCGAGCCCGTGGGCGCTCGCTTTGTGCAAGAGGTCAACGCCGTCACCTTGGCCGTCGAACACCTCCACCCCGACGTCGGCAGCGTGGTCGAGTTGGGGGGCCAAGACGCCAAGATCATCATCTTCATCGAGAACCCTGAGACCGGCGAGAAACAGGCCATCTGCTCGATGAACGACAAGTGCGCCTCCGGAACGGGGGCCACGATCGACAAGTGCATGATCAAGGTTGGCATGCCGTCGTCCGAGCTCAACAAGCTCACTTTTGACGCCACCAAGCTCCACAAAGTCGCCGCAAAATGTGGCGTCTTCGCGGAGACCGACATCGTGAACCTGGTCAAGTCGGGCATCCCGTCGCCCGAGATCATCTGCTCCTTGGCCGACGCCATCGTGACGCAGAACCTCTCGGTCCTGACCCGCGGAAACACTCTGCGCCACCAGGTGTTGCTGCTGGGCGGACCCAACACCTACTTGCCTTTCCTGCAGGAAGCTTGGCGCCTGCGCATCCCTGAGACCTGGGCTGAGCGCGACTACCAGTATCCCAAAGACAAGCCTCTGGACGAGGTCATTATCGTTCCCGAGAATGCACAATACTACGCCGCTTACGGCGCGGTGGTGTACGGCCTCGACGAGCCAGGGCAGAAGGCCAAATACCGAGGTCTGGCCGGCCTCGAGGACTTCATCACCCACGGCCGCCTCGACCAACTCGGGAACGCCGCCGGCCCGCCGTTGGTCGGCTCGATGCAAGAGCTCGAGGCCTTCCGCGCCAAGTACGAGATCCCTGGCTTTGTCTCCGCCCGCTTCGAGCCCGGCCAGAAAGTCCAAGCGGTCATTGGACTCGACGGAGGTTCCACCTCTTCGAAGGCCGTCCTCTTGGACCCCGAAGGCGAGGTGCTCGCCAAGGCCTACAAGCTCTCCGAGGGCAACCCCATTCAAGACATGAAGGACCTGCTCGCCGATCTCAAGGACCAGGTCATCTCGCAGGGCGCCGAGCTGGAGATCTTGGGTTTCGGCGCCACGGGTTATGCCGCCGACGTCCTCGAGGAGTCCGTCAAGGCCGACGCCAACATCGTCGAGACCGTGGCCCACATGATGTCGGCCGTGCACTACTTCGGCGAGATCGACGTCATCTGCGACATCGGCGGACAGGACATCAAGGTCCTGTTCATGCAGAACGGTGACATCAAGAACTTCCGTCTCTCGAACCAGTGCTCAGCCGGCAACGGCATGCTGCTGCAAGCCATGGCCGACCAGTTCGGCGTGCCGTTGAAGGAGTACGCAGCGACCGCGTTCAGAGCCACGCTTTCGCCGACGTTTAGCTACGGCTGCGCGGTCTTCCTGGACACCGACCGCGTCAACTTCCAAAAGGAAGGGTACGCCAAAGAGGAGCTGCTCGCCGGCCTAGCCATGGTGCTGCCCAAAAACGTCTGGCAGTATGTCGTGCAGATCCCCCGCATGGCCGAGCTGGGCACGCGCTTCGTCTTGCAAGGCGGGACCCAGTACAACCTGGCGGCGGTGAAGGCGCAGGTGGACTACATCAGCGAGCGCGTGCCTGGCGCCCAGGTCTTCGTCCACCCACACACCGGGGAGGCCGGCGCCATCGGGGCCGGACTCGAGACGTTGCGCTTGGTCCTACGCCGCGGCGAGTCGACGTTCATCGGCTTGGACGCCGCCATCGACCTGACCTACACGACGCGCAACGACGAAGAGACGCGCTGTGATTTCTGTGCCAACACCTGCAGCCGCACCTTCATCGACACCCGCACGCCACAAGGCGACTCGAGTCGCTACATCGCAGGGTTCTCGTGTGAGAAAGGGACCGTCGAGTCCCGCGACGCCATGGTCAAGCTGGTCAAACGGCGCAAGGAGCTCAAGAAGCAATACGTCAACCTGGCCGAGTACGAGGCGCGGCTGGCGTTCAAGAGCTTCCACGAGCCAAAGCCGCTGCCCGAAGCCGGGACACCCATCGAGGACACCGAGGTCAAGCTCAACATTTTGGGCAAGATCAAGCGGGTGCCGCTCTGGCGAGGGTTCCGTCGATCTGACAGCGAGGCGGCCGAGAAACGTCAATCTATTCGGATAGGTATCCCGAGAGTCTTGAACCTCTACTCGACGGCGCCACTGTTCCGAACCTACTTCGAGGCGCTCGGCATCCAGACGAAGAACGTCGTGTTCTCCGAGACGACCGGCGAGGAGATGTGGAAGGAGGGCGCCAAGTACGGCTCGGTGGATCCTTGCTTCCCGTCGAAGGTGGTCCAGTCGCACATTCACAACCTCCTCTTCCGCAAGCACACCGACTCCAAGCCACTGAACTACATCTTCTTCCCGTCGATGACGCACATCCCGACGTTCGTGAAGAACACGATGGACAACGCGGCGTGCCCCATCGTGTCGGGCTCTCCGTGCGTCACGTCCGCCTCCTTCACGAAAGAGAAGGACTACTTCGCCGAGCGACGCATCGGCTATGTCTTCGACGCCATCACGCTCGAAGAGCCGCTGCTGCTCAGGCGACAGATGTTCGAAATGTGGGGAGAGCGCCTGGGCGTGACCGAGGACGAGAGCGACTTCGCCATGAACCAAGCCTGGGAGGCAATGCGTCTCTTCGACGAGGAGATGGAGCGCCGCGGCATGGAGGTCCTGGAGCAGATCGAGCGCGAGAACAAGGTCGCGCTCTTGCTCTTAGGACGCCCATACCACCTCGATCCTGGCCTGAATCACGGTCTCTTGGAGGAGTTCCAGGCTCAGGGCTACGCGGTGTTGACCATCCGTTCGATCCCCAAGGACGAGGCCTGGCTGGGACGCTGGTTCCGCGAGGAGTTGGAGACCGGAAAGATCCCCAACCCATTGGACATCAACGACGTGTGGCCCGAGAACTACTCGGCCAACAGCGTGCAGAAGGTGTGGGCCACGAAATTTGCGGCGAGGCACCCCAACATCGGCGTCATCGACCTCTCGAGCTTCAAGTGCGGCCACGACGCGCCGGTCTACGGTCTGATCGACAGCATCATCAAGGCGGGTAAGACCCCGTACATGGCCTTGCACGACATCGACGCGAACAAGCCGTCGGGCTCGATGAAGATCCGCGTCAAGACCTTCACCCATACGCTGCGGCGGTTTGAAGACGAGCTGGCCGACAAGGCGCAGCGCATGAGCGAGCTGGAGCGCCGCATGCTGGAGCGCCGTCGGCAGCTCTTGCAGGTGCGTCGCGACGCGCTCATCGAGCAGGTCAAAGACGATTGTCGGCTGCAGCTCGAGCTGGCCGAGATGGAGACCGCCTTCGTCGAGTACCTCGAGGAGGACGAGGAGATCAAAGGCATGCGACTGGCGCGCACCGACGAGGTCGGTGTCAAGCGGGTGGCGACGCTGCGCGACGACATCTCGCCGGCCGCACCCTACGTCAAGATTCTGGAGCTGGCGGCGGACCGCGTGGCGAAACGGGTCGAGGCCAAGCCGGCCAATCAGAACAAAACGTCCCAAAAGGTTCGGCTGTATCCTCCCGAGCCCCCCGTCGTCGAGGTTGAGCCAGGGATTGAATCCAATCCTTAAAGAACGTTCAGTAGGATTTGATTATTAAATCATTATTCGACTCATCGCCCGGTCCGCCTTGGCGGACGGACAAACCATAAGGGAGCCCACATGGCCACCACCAGCCACGACAATCCGCTTCGCATCACCCCTGCCGGGATCGAGCTCACCACCAGCAATATCGCCGTCGACTCCAAGGTCCCAAGCTGGGACCAGATCGAGGCCGAGCTGCAGCGTTTCGAGGCCGAAGAGCGACATCGCCTCGGCCTCGTCGAGGAAGAGCTCGAGCAGTACGTCGAAGAGGTCCCCAAGGAGTTCACCGCCGCCCAGCGCGAGCACACCACCCTGCTCATCGGCGGCCTCACCCTCGCCCAGGACGTGCTCATCGGGGCCGCCTTGCGTGGCATCGGCTACAAAGTGCGGCCACTCGACGTCCCCGACGTCGAGGCCCTGCACTACGGCAAGGAGTTCGGCAACCGCGGCCAGTGCAACCCGACCTACTTCACGGTCGGGAACCTGGTCAAACACCTCATCCAGCTGCGCGACCAGAAGGGGATGAGCAGCGAAGAGATCATCGACAACTACCTCTTCCTCACGGCCGGCGCCTGCGGTCCCTGCCGCTTCGGAACCTACGTCACCGAGTATCGCAAGGCGCTCCGAGACGCAGGATTTGACGGCTTCCGCGTGCTGCTCTTCCAGCAGCAAGGGGGGCTGAAACAGGCCACCGGCGACAAGCCAGGCCTTGACCTCTCGCCCAAGTTCTTCATCTCGTTGCTCAAGGGCATCGTCGCGGGCGATGTCCTCAACGCCGTCGGCTACCGAATCCGCCCGTACGAGGTCGTCCCAGGTGCGACCGACCGCGCCCTGGACGAGTGCAAGCGCCTCCTCATC
>PFUG01000076.1:0-19130 GCA_002789955.1 Deltaproteobacteria bacterium CG_4_9_14_3_um_filter_63_12
GCCCCTACAGACGATCTGTAGCCCCTACAGACGATCTGTAGAGCACGCTGCGCCCCTACAGACGATCTGTAGGAGCATACGAAGCGCGCCGTGTGAGATCCAGCGCGTGTTGCGCGGGCGTTGCGCGGGGTCGGGGGTCGAGACTTGGGGTCGGGGTCGAGTGAGGGTCTGGGCGCAGCACGCTGCGCCCCTACAGACGATCTGAGTGCCGGGGTCGGGTCGAGACTTGTGGTCTTCTCGTTAGCGGGTCGGGGTGCGCTGCCACTCTCAACCGCTCGAGCCGAAGACAACAAGTCTCGACCCGACCCCTTGCAACGCGACGTTCCACAAGAAGGGTCGACGGTTGAAACACATTGATGAAACGATCGGCGCGAAAACGCGACGCCTCCCGCGAGAAGGCCGTCCATAAGCCTGTTTTCGTATGCTGGCCCGAGGCTTGCGTTAACGGGGGCTAGTTTCAACCCGCGACGGAGGTTTCGCATGGGGATCAGCCGAAGAAAATTCATCCAAATCAGCGCCGCCGGCGGTGGCGCCGCAGCGCTCGGGACGGGCTTGATGACCAATATGTGGGGACTCACCCCCGACGAGGTCAGCGACCCGAAGACCGACGGCGACAAGGTCGTCGCCACGTTCTGCGAAATGTGCTTTTGGAAATGTGGCGTCCTCGCCCACGTCAAGGACGGCCGCGTCACCAAGATCGTCGGCAACCCAGAGCACCCCTTGTCCAAAGGCCGCCTCTGTCCGCGCGGCACCGGCGGCGTCGGTCTCCTCTACGATCCAGACCGCCTGCAACGCCCCTTGGTGCGCAAAGAGGCCCGCGGCGAGCAGGTCTTCGAGGAGGTCGAATGGGACGAGGCCCTCGACCTCGTCGCCACGAAACTCCAGGGCGTCATTGACCAACACGGTCCCGAGGCCCTCGCCCTCTTCGCCCACGGCTGCGGCGGCTCTTGGTTCACGCACCTCTTCAAGGCCCTCGGCTCCGCCAACCACGCCGGGCCCTCCTACGCCCAATGCCGCGGGGCTCGTGAGTCCGCCTTCGAGCTCACCTTCGGTGCGCCCGTTGGCTCACCGGAGGTCACCGACATCGAGAACACCCGCGTGCTCACGCTGATCGGCGCTCACCTGGGCGAGAACATGCACAACACCCAGGTCCAAGAACTCGCCAAAGCCATCGAAGCCGGTGCCGAGCTCGTGGTCGTCGACCCACGCTTCTCGACCGCCGCCGGCAAAGCCAAGTACTGGCTGCCCATCAAGCCAGGCACCGACACCGCCCTGCTCCTGGCCTGGATGCACGTCATCGTCAAAGAGAAGCTCTACGACCAAGACTACCTCGAGCGCTACGCGGTCGGATTCGAGCAGCTCGCCGCTCACCTCGAAGACAAGACCCCCGAGTGGGCCTTCGTCCAAACCACCATCCCGGTAGACACGATCGTCGAAACGGCGCGTTTCATCGCCAGCCGACGGCCCACCTCGCTGGTCCACCCTGGACGCCGTACGTCTTGGTACGGCGACGACACCCAACGGGCCCGAGCCGTCGCCGTGCTCAACGCGCTGCTCGGCAACTGGGGCCGGGCGGGCGGCTTCTACATCCCGACCAAGTTCAAAATCCCCAAAGCCGACACCCCCGCCTACACCCTCACTCCCAAGACCCCGCCGGACATGCCCAAAGGCACGGTCTATCCCTTTGCCGGCGAGGTGCTTGCCGATGGGCTGCGCAACGCCAGCCTGCCCTCGGAGCCCAACGACTATCCCATCAAGGCGTGGATGGTCTATGGCACGAACTTGAACCAGGCCCTGCCGGACAAAAAGAGGACTCTCGAGGCCCTGCAGAACCTCGACTTCATGGTCGCCATCGACGTCCTGCCCGCCGAAATTTGCGGCTGGGCCGACGTCGTCCTGCCAGAGAACACCTACCTCGAGCGCTACGACGACCTGCAGACTCCAGGATTCAGGACTCCCTTCCTGTCTTTGCGCCAACCCGTCGTGGACTCGCTCTACGAATCCAAGCCCGGCTGGTGGATCGCCCAACAACTCGCCGAGCGCATGGGCGTTGGGGAGTACTTCCCCTTCGACGACGTCGAGTCCTACCTGGCCGAGCGTCTCGAGAAGGCCGGCGTCTCGTTCGAGAAGCTCAAGAAACACGGCGTCATCAACGGCAAGCCCGAAGCCATCAACCTCGATGAGGGGCTCGAGCTGACCTTCGACACCCCTTCCGGCAAGATCGAGCTCTTCTCGCAGCGCATGGCCGACGCCGGGCTCCCACCGCTGCCCACTTTCACCGCGCCCGACGAGCCCGGACCCAATGAGTTCCGCCTCCTCTTCGGACGCACGCCCACCCACACCTTCGGGCGCACGACCAACAACCGCTTCCTCTCCGAGATCTACGACGAGAACGTCCTCTGGCTCAACGCCAAGGTCGCCAAAGAGCTCGGGTTGGAGAACGGCGAGCAGGTCGTCATGACCAATCAGGACGGCGTCGTCTCGTTGCCCATCAAGCTGAAGGCGACCCAGCGCATCCGGCACGACTGCGCCTTTATGGTCCACGGCTACGGCCACACCGCTCCCAAGCTCGCCTTCGCCTTCGAGCGGGGCTCTTGTGACACCGACATGGTCACGAAAACCAAGATCGATCCCGCCATGGGCGGGACGGGCTTGAACGTCAACTTTGTGCGCGTCGAGAGGTGGCAAGCATGAGCGGCACTCCGCGATATACGATGGTCGTCGACACGAAGAAGTGCGTCGGCTGCAAAGCGTGCGTCCTGGCCTGCAAGGCCGAGAACGCCATCCCCGATGGGTACTGCCGCAGCTGGATCGTGGAAGAGATCCGCGGCGAGTTCCCCTTGCTCTCGGCCGAGCTCCGCTCCGAGCGTTGCAACCACTGCACCGACGCGCCCTGCGTCGCCGCCTGTCCGACCGGCGCCAGCCACTACAGCGACGGTGGCACCGTCATCGTCACCCGCGACAAGTGCACGGGCTGCAAGGCGTGTATCGCGTCGTGTCCTTACGACGCCCGCTTTGTGCACCCCGAAGGTTTTGTGGAGAAGTGCACCTTCTGCCTGCACCGCGTGCGCCGCGGCGAGCAGCCGGCCTGTGTCGAGATCTGCCCGACGCAGTCTCTGCACTTCGGCGACGTCAACGACCGCGAGTCGGAGGTCGCCCAGCTGTTGGCGGCGCGAGCGTCGAAGGTGCTGCACGAGGAAGCCGGCACGAACCCCAATCTCTACTTCTTGGTCTAGGTGTCCATATGCGACAAGAAACCCTCGAAATCGTCACGACTCGCGCCAACCCTCTTATCGATCCAGCGCTCCACGTCTGGGGTTGGGAGATCCCCCTCTACCTCTTCCTGGGAGGTGTGGTGGCCGGTTTGATGGTCGTCCTGGCCGGGCTCTCGCTGAAGAGCACCGACCGACCCAAGTCCAAGGCAGTCCAGCTCGCGCCGTTCCTGAGCTTGGTGTTGCTCAGCGTCGGCATGGGTGCCCTCTTCCTGGACTTGTCCAACAAGCTCAACGTCTACCGCTTCTACCTGGCCTTCAACCCGACCTCGCCCATGTCTTGGGGCTCGTGGATTCTGGTCTTGGTGTATCCGGTCGTGCTCGTGACGGGCCTGAGCTCGCTCTCCGACGAGCTGCGCGCCAACCTCATGGCCCGCGGGTTCATGCAGAAGCCGTCGGTGGCCAAGCTCATGCGGCAGGCGTTCTCCTTCGCCGACGGCGCTCGTCGCCCCGCGCTGTGGGCGACGTTGGGCTTGGGCATTGGGTTGGGCGCCTACACAGGGCTGCTCCTAGGAACCCTGACCGCAAGGCTCGCCTGGAACGCCGCCATCCTGGGGCCACTCTTCTTGACCTCTGGAGTGTCGACCGGGGCCGCGCTGCTGCTGCTCTTCAAGCTCGATGAGGCCGAGGAGAAGACCATCGTGCGCTGGGACCTCGTGGCCATCGTCGTCGAGCTGGCGCTGTTGGGGCTGATGCTCATCGACTTTGGGGTCGGGGGAGCCGCTGGGGAACTGGCGGGCGCTTCGATTCTTGGGGGCTCATGGACGCCCTGGTTCTGGTCGGTCGTGGTCATCGGTGGGCTCTTGGTCCCGCTCGGGCTCAACCTCATCGAGGTCAACAAACACGTGCGCGCGACGTTGTTCTCGCCAGCGCTCATCCTGCTCGGGGGACTGACGCTGCGCTTCGTGCTCGTCGCCATCGGCCAGGAGTCGTCGTTCTCGATGATTCAGTGAACTCTATGCTTTGCTGATTGATAGGAATTGGAAGGAGTTGGAAATGGAAAATGAACGTCCGTTCTGGAACCCGTACCTAGCCGGGGTGGCGCTGGGATTGGTGCTGCTCGTCTCTTATGTGGTCATGGGCTTTGGCCTGGGCGCGTCCTCGGCGCCGACCCGGGTCGCGGTCGCCGCCATGCACCTGGTCGCCGCCGACGCGACCGAGGGCAACCCGTACTTCTCGCAGTACGTCAAAGGCGGCCAGAATCCTCTCGAGGACTGGATGGTCTTCGAGGTGTTGGGCGTGCTCCTGGGGGGCGTCATCGGTGCGTACAGCGCCGGGCGCATGAAGCGGGGCACGGTCGAGATGGGTCCGAACACCACGCGCAGAAGGCGCTTCGTATTTGCCGTCTTGGGTGGCGGCCTGTTGGGCTTCGCGGCGCGCCTGGCCCGCGGCTGCACGTCCGGTCAGGCGTTGACCGGCGGAGCGGTGCTGTCGCTGGGCTCTTGGGTCTTCATGTTGGCCGTGTTCGTGGGCGCCTACGCGCTGGCACCGGTGATGAGGAGGGAATGGAGATGATGCCACTGTACCTGAATGGGGCCTTCGAGTACCCGACCGCCATCGCCCTCGCCACGTTGATTGGGTTCGGCTTCGGCTTCGTCTTGGAGCGCGCCGGCTTCGGCCGCGCCACCATCTTGTCGGCGCAGTTCTACGGCGCCAACATGCGCGTGCTGAAGGTCATGTTCACCGCCATCGCCACGGCCGCCGTCGGTCTCGGTCTCCTTGGGGGCGTGGGCTTGGTCGATTTGTCCATGCTGTCGATCCCCGAGACGTTCTTGTGGCCTCAGCTGGTCGGCGGCTTGCTCTTTGGGGTCGGCTTCGTCGTCTCCGGCTACTGCCCCGGCACCAGCATCGTCGCCGCCACCAGCGGCAACGTCGACGCGCTCTACACCCTCGGCGGCATCGTGATCGGCTCCGTCGCCTTTGGCTTTGCCTACCCGGCGCTGGAGAGCTTCTACCTCTCTGGAGACATGGGCGTCGTGACCTTCGATCAGCTCCTCGGGGTGTCCTGGGTTTGGCTGGCCGCCGGCGTCGCGATCATGGCCTTCGGCGCCTTCTTGGGCGCCGAGAAGGTCGAGTCTTGGCTCGCCGGACGCAGCAAGACCGAGGCCCCAGACCACGACATGCCCCTTCGCAACCGCGCCTTCGTCGGGCTTGGTGTGGCGGCGCTGTTGGGCATCGCCACCCTGGGACTGCCCCAAAAGACTGAGGAGATTACCGTCGACGTCGACCTGATCTCCAACATGGACCTGGCTGAGAGCCTCATCTTGGCGCACAACGACCTCTACCTAATCGACCTGCGCAACCCCAGCGAGTGCGCCTCGAAGCGCATCCCCGGCGCCATGTGTTTGCCCGGTGACGACGTCGAGGGGCGTTTCATCGAGACCCTTCCTCCGACGCGCACCTTGGTCCTGTACTCCAACGAGGTCATGACCGAGCTTCCGAACCCGGCCAAGGGCTACAAGGGGCCGGTGGCGGTGCTCGACGGCACTTTCAACAGCTTTCAGAGCGACGTCCTTGACGTGCCGAAGCTCCCCACCGACCCCACGGTCGAGAACCTCGAGGAGTACCGACTCAAGAACGCGTTGCACCAACAGTTCACGGGCCAGAAGACGGCTCCCGTGGACCTCAAGCCGAAGGCGACGAGCCGCGCGGTGAAGAAAGGAGGAGGGTGTTGAGAGGCTGTTGGCGGAAGACCTCGTGCTCGCCCTCGGCCTTGAGTTTGGCATCGAGGGCGCTCACCTTGTGCTCAGAAGACTCCATACAGTTGAATCCCCGCGCTCTGGTTGTCCAGCATCGGGGTCAGTTGAGTCTTGTACGGGTCGTCGGGGAGCAAGCACAGGACGACGCCAGTGACGAGCGCGGCGCCACCCACGGCCATGGTCCCGATGCCCAACACGCTGACGCCCTCCGCACGGGACAAGAGGTGCTCGGCTTGGGCTTGGGTTAGGCTCGTAATATTGCCGTCGCTGTCGACCCGTTTGGGGTCGGTGACGTCGGCCTCCATGCTGAGGGCGGCGAGCTGCAGACCAACACCAGTCCCGAGCAGCACAACGCCGCTCCCGAAGGCCAACCAACCCCAATCTGCGGTGGTGAACTCGTCCCTTTCCCGGAGCGGGACCGGGACCCGCAGGTCCGCTACATGGTTGGGTTCACGAACCAACGCTTCCTCGTCGACGGCTCCGTCGATCTCGAGACGAACAAAGGTCTTGGGATTCGAGAGCACGCCATCGTAGTGACAGGGGTAGGGGACTTGCTCGGCCTCGGTCCCCATCTCGAACTGGTCAATCTGCGTCTGACAACGGACACGCAAGAGTCCGCCTACGTCTTCGAGCAGAAGCTCTGGCACGTGCATGACGGTCAGGGAGTTCGCGTGGACCGAAAGCGTCATCACCAGGGTCTGCTTGCCATTTCGCGTCGCCTTCAGCAGGTAGTCACCGGGTGTGAGCCTCCCCTCGAACGGAAAGGGTGTTAGCTTCAACGTGCTCGAGCTCCCAACCAGCTCTGCGCTGACCTCTAGCTCGTCGCCAGTCACTGCGAGCAAGGCCGACTCGGGGCATTCCGACTGCCACTCCGTGAGGCGCTCGAGGGCGCTCGCCATCTCCTGCGTCGAGTTGCCGCCGTTGCTCCGCAGGTGCTCGACCGTACGTTCCATCCAGAAGCGAGCCATGTTGCAGTCGTTCAGGCCCCGGTAGACGTCGGCCAAGCCGAGCTCGAGCGCCACATCGTCAGCGCAAAGATTGCGTGCTCGCCGCAGATCGTCCAGGGCAAGGTCGAAGCTCTTGCTGGCGATGCGCGTCTCTGCGTTCTCTTTGAGCTGTTGGTAGCGCTGGCCGGCGTCGCTGCTGAGGGAGCGGCAGACGGGTTGTGCGGCCAAGGACAGCGGAAGGCACAGGGCCAGCACTGTGACGAGGAGGCTGAGGAGGCGTCGAGAGTGTTGCGTCATGGCCAGCATTTTCCCGTCCTTAGAAGTGTGCTCGAATCCCAGCCATCCAGCCCGACTCGATAGGCATGAGGGTCAGGTGCTCGTCGGATGCTGGGTCGCTGTCCCCAACAAGCACGAGCACCGCGCCCGTGAGAACTAGACCCACACCGATGCCTCCAGCGGCGTAGCCAGCGAGGCGGGTGCTTGAGGTTCGGTCGTCTTCACGGCTCGTCGTATTGAGCCCCAGCGGCTCCCCGCTCCGCGGGTCCGTGGAGGCGACCTCCAGCGTCTCTCCCTGCATCAGCTCTGCGGCTCCGACCAGTCCACCACCAGCGACCACCAAGGTTGAGCCGACCACGAGACTGACCAAACCCCAATCTGAGTTCCGCAAGCTCTCGTTCGGCAGGGCGGGCTGGGTCAGCAGGACGTCGAGGGTCCTGTTCTTGCTGATGTCGAGCTCCTCGCGAAAGGGATAGCCGTTGACCTCGAACCGAAGCTGGTAGTGCCCATCGGCCAAGGTGCGTGATTCGCCACAGCCCATGGGCTCCTGGTGCCCGTCGGCGCTGACCAGCGTGGTGGACTGGACTCCCACAGGGCAACGGACCGTGAGGACTCCCACCGCGGAGGTGGGGAGGAGCGGGGCGAGTGTGATGTGGTTCTCTTCGTTGGCCGCGATCGTCAGGGTTTGCTCGGCGTCGAGCATGCCCTTCCGGCGCGCAACCAGGTGGTAGAGCCCGGCGTCGACGCGCCCCTCGAAGGGAGTCGCGAAGAGCACCGGCTCGTTGGCTTTGTCGAGGCGGGTCAGCTCGATGGTGAGCTCGGGGTCGTCGGTGAAGAAGGCGATGCGGGCGGACTCGGTACACTGCAGAGAGAGGTCGGCCAGGGCATCCTGGGCGAGCCTGGGGCGCTCTTGGGCCAAGGCGGTGGAGTCGCCGCCCAGCCTGTCCAGGAGATGTTCGAACCAGAAGCGGGCCATGTTGCAGTTGTTGGCGCGCTGGTAGGCTTTTGCCAGGTTGAAATCCAACCGAGGGTCTTCGTCGCAGAGCTTCTTGAGCTTCAGAATGTCATCGATGGCGGCGGCGAACTCCCCGGCACCGTAGTGCCCCATCGAGTCCTCGGTGAGGACGTTGTACGACCGCGCGTCCTCGTCCTCGAGCCGTTCGCAGTACTTCACTTCCTTCACGACGATTGCGGGTGGGGGCTTGTTTTTTCCTCGCGCAAAGGCGGAGGCAGGAGCCAGCAACGCCGGCACGAGCACGAGCAGAAGCCACGGCGACGCGGCGCGGTGAACCCAGTGAACTCGCAGCCAGCGATGGCGGAGAGTCGTGTAAACCCGAAGGGTTGTGCGCAGGATGCGCGCGACAAGGGTCTGGACACGAAACGTCAGTCTGGACGCGCGCGGGTTTTGGCTTGTTGAACTCACGGTGTACCAACTGCTGAGGTTCCCAATCGGGGATCACCATTTGAGGTTTATTGCCTCGCTTGCCCACGACCTATTCTCTCGTCATTTCGATGAGTTGCGGTGCAGGAACCGGTCGTCCGCTCGGCAATTTCCAACAAAGGAGTGAAGCTCTAGAGGTGTGAAGTTCCCACGTGCGCGCGACTTTGTCGACCGAAACCCGAGAAAGCAACCGCCGCTTGTGCGCAGTCACTCGAAGAGCTGGATGCGTTTGATCTGCTCGTGCTTGGTGACGGGGGGGGCATTGGGCTTGCGGGGGTCTTTCTTGTCTGTGTTGTGGTCGGCGACGGGTTCTCGGGGCGGGACCTTCGCGGGCTCGACGTCGGGTACGACCTCGGGAACCGGGTTCGTGCCGTCGTCCCGGGGCACGGTGGCGTCCGGAGCCTTGGTGTTCGCGACGTTGGGCGAAGTGATGTCCTTCTGGATTGCGGCGAGGCGCAGCTCCACCTCGGCTCGCCGCTGGCTCTGTGGGTACTGCTGGACGAACGCTTGGAAGGCGTGACTGGCGGCGTCGACATCGCCGGCACCGTCTTGGGCGAGGCCGAGGCCGAGCAGCACGGTCTCGGTCTTCACTTCCGCTCTCTCGAGTTTGGCAAACGTCACCACGGCGTCTTTGAAGTGATCCGCTGACAACTGGGCCCAGCCCATCTCTTCGCGAGCGACGACGTGGGTCGGCGCCTTCTCGATGACCTCCTGGTAGAGTTCGATGGCCTCTTCGAGCTGGCCATCGCGCTTGGCTTGCCGTGCTTTGGCGAGCAATCCGTCGATCTCGAGCTCGGCCTCGCTCAGCCTCTCACTGCCAGAGGTGCTCGCCTCCCCAGCGCCCTCGTCGCTGCCACTGAAACTGACGCCGACCAGGACGGCGGCGAAGGCCAACATCACCGCCACAATCACGATGAGGGCGAGGCGATTCCCACTCCTCTGGACCGCCTGCTCCGCGATGGTCGCATCCGAGAGGGCTCGGCTCTGCGACGGACGTAGGGAGACGGAGCCCGAGGTCGAGAGCGAAACCGCCCTGTCGATATCCTCTGCGTTCTGCTTCTCGAGAGCCTCTATGGCGTCGAGAGAGAGGGCTCCTGGCATGGTGGGGACGACGCTGATGTCGATCTCGCTGAGGACCTCGAGCATCGCCGCAGCGTTAGGGTAGCGATCGCCTTCCTCCTTCGAGGCGGCTTTCTCGATGAGCATGCCGAGGCTGGTCGCGGCGAGCTCGTCGGGGAGCCGAACCGGGGTGACGATCTGCTGCGCCAAGATGGTGTGGACGTTGGAGCCGGTGACGACCTTCTTGCCGGTCAACATCTCGGCGAAGATCAGACCCAACGAATAGACGTCGCCGGCCACACTGACCGTCTTCGAAGAGCGAATCTGCTCGGGCGACATGTAGCAGGGAGTGCCCAGCATCTCCTCGTCGAGAGTCAGCTCGACGAGCGTGGAGCCTGAGGTTTCGGTGATCCCAGCGATACCAAAATCGAGGATCTTGGCGTTCACATGGTGCTGAAGGACGCTCACCATGATGTTCTCGGGCTTGAGGTCCCGATGCACGATGTTTTGCGCGTGGGCGTTGGACAGGGCTTCGAGCACCTGACTCATGATGCGCATCGCGACCTCAGGGCGCAGCGGGCCGGCCTTGAGGATCTTGCGAAGGTTGACGCCCTTGAGCAGCTCGAGCGCCAGGAAGGGATCGCCGTTGACCGTGAAGCCGCTGTCGTAGAGCTTGACGACATGGGGGCTGTCCAGCCGCGCAATGAGCGCCATCTCTCTCTCGAGGCGCTTCAGCAGCCGCTGGGCCGCATCCTCGGATTGGATCTTGTCGAGCAGCAAGGTCTTGATGGCGCACAGCTGCCCCGTGCTTCGCTGGCGAGCTTTCCAGACGACGCCAAACCCTCCTCGTCCGATCTCGCCCAGAATTTCGTAGCGGTCTTCACAGGTCTGGAGGTTTTGCGAGGTCTCCGCCATTAGGTCTCTTTGGGTCTCATTCACCGCGACGACTTGAAAATCCATTGGGTCGTAAGTGATCCGAGAACTCGGAGTATCTCTTATCTCCGCACCCTCGTCACGCATTGAACACCGCAAAGACGGTGGCCGTGCCTTCAACCGCAACTCGCTTCCCTACGCGCGATCGAATCTCGCGCGCGACTCCGAGCAGAGGTGGCTCGAAGGGAGCCACCTCGCGTCCCTACACGCCATCGTCGGCTGTCCCACTCCGATCGAGTTGAGGTGGCGAGACGTAGTCGTTGCCAGAAGGGGCCAGAAGGGGCCATGGTGGACTTGACTTCCCAATGAGGGTCCGTCAAGAGGGGTGGTCGCCCTTTGAGGTCAACATTCACAGCCTGCGGTGCTCGGATTTGGCGAAACGCAAGATATCGGTGTTGGAGCTCGGCACGGTGCTCAACGAGCGGTACCGTCTCGATCACAAGATCGTCAGCACGGGTTTCTCCGACATCTACCGGGGCACCAAGCTGACCACCAACCAAACCGTCGCCATCAAGGTTCTGCGTCTCGGTGAGATTCCCAAGAACGATCGCAAGGAGATGCAGGAACGGTTTCGTCGAGAAATCTCAGCCTACTCCACGCTCGCGCACCCCAACCTCGTGAGGCTTGTCGACACTGGGGTGTACGAGAACGCGCTCGTCTACTTGGTGCTCGAGTATATCAGCGGCGAGACCCTCGCCATCCGCCTGTGGCGTGACGGGGCGCTGGGCCCGTTCCTCGCCAAACACCTGATGATGCAGTGCCTCGATGCGCTGAGCGCCGCGCACGGGCAAGGGATCGTGCATCGCGACTTCAAGCCCCACAACATCATGGTGACGGGCACTGGCGGCCAGCCTAACGCCGTCGTGCTCGACTTGGGCTTGGCTGGGGCCACCGACGACTGGCTGTCCATGGCGGGGGACCGCATCACCCAGCCCAACCATGTCCCTGGCAGCGTCGCCTACATGGCGCCAGAACAGATCAAAGGCGAGGTGACTCCCGCCAGCGACATCTACGCCTGGGGGCTCGTATACTTGGAGTGCCTCACGGGCTCGCCCGTCTTCACTGGCTCGTCGAACTACGAGATCGTCATGAAGCACATGAACGAGACCGTACAGATCCCCGAGCCGCTGGCGAGTCACCCGCTGGGACAGATTCTGCGGCGTGCCACTGCGAAGAGCACGAGTGTCCGCTATCGACTCGCCACCGAAGCGTTGTCGGACCTTCGGCGGTGCGGAATGTCAGAGCTGAACACCGCCCGGATGACCAGCAAGGGCATCGCGCGACCCGACAAGGGCCACACCACCACGCGCATCGACAAGGAAGTGTTGACCAAGCTCGCCCGCGACTCGGAGTGAGTCCGCGACGGTCCCTTGCGGTCGCGTAGGCCCGTCAGCAGTCTCGCTTCGAGACTGCTCGGTGCCGAGAAGTGCGCGGAAATCCGCTCGGCCAAGGCTTGGCAGCAACGAATAAAGCGTGCGGCAACAAGTCGCCGCACGCCTTTATGGTGAAGCAGGTCGGGAGGCTAGTCCTCCGGCTCACACTTCTCCATGGTGTCCTTGTCGGAGGCATCGAGGATACAAGTCGCGAACTTGTCCCACTTGTCGCCCATCTTCTCTTTCATCTTGGTGAGATCTTCGGTGCAGTCCTTCATCTCGTCGTCAAGCTTGTCCTTGTCGACCTTCGTGACTTCCATGTAGTGGCTGCAGACACCCTCTGGGCTCTTATCTTTGCATCCCGTGAGGGCGACGATGGTCGTGAGCGCGAACAAAACGACTCCAAGGCTGGCGATCTTCTTCAACTCTGCCTCCTGGTTGGGCTTGGGTGGATGTCCGTTCCACAGAGAACGGAACGTTGTGGGCGAAGGGAAAAGTGAGCGGCATAGTACTCGTCTCCTCTCGTTTGTCGAGAATCCCCAAAGCGTCGTTTCGCTTGCCCTCGCCTTTGGCATCAAAGACGCACTTGCTTGCACAAAGGTTCCATCGAGCCTCAACAACTCGCAGCCAGGGATGGCAGAGAGACGTGAAGCCCGATGAGTCGCTCGCAGGATGCGCGCAGCAACTTCTTGAACGAAGCAGCGAACCTAGATAAAAGCTGACCCACCGTAGGGAAGTCGCCTCGCTTCGAGCGAAGTGCGTGCCGGGAAGAGGGAGTCTCAATGAGTCAACAACTCGCCGCCAAGATCGAACGCCGGGCCTGGTCTTTCGTCGAGTTGGCCGAGCTGGACAAGGCCATCGCCGCCTTCGACGAAGCCATTGCCGCGGCTCCAAACCCGCTGCCCATCCAGATTGGGAAAGGGGTCGCCCTCTACAAACTCGCGCAGCACCGACTCGCGTTGGAGGTCTTCGACGCCCTGCTCGCCGCTGACCCAAACCAGGTTATCGTCCTCAACAACAAGGGGATGATCCATGTCACCTTGGGCGAAGAGACCGAAGCCCTCGATTGCTACAAGAAGATCCTCGCTCTCGACCCCAACCACGTCCGGACCTGGTTCCGGGCCGGCGAGCTCATGCGGCGGCTGGAGAAATACGACAAGGCCCTGAACCTGTTCGCCGAGGCGATCCGTCTCAAACCTGACGAACCCGATTACTGGCACGGGCGGGCCAGCGTACTCGTCAAGGTCGAGCGGTTCGACGAGGCCCTCGAGCACTACGGCGAGGCCATCAAGCTGGACCTGGCCCATTTCAACTCTCGAAGAGACCGAGGGGTGCTGTATCGCGAGCTCGGGCGCTACGAGGAATCCATCGACGACTTCACGCTGGCGCTCAAGGAGCAGCCCAAGTCGACCGCTATCCGCGTCGAGCTGGGGCGCACGCTGCTCGCCAAGGGCGAGGGCAAGAAAGCGCTCGGCGTGTTCCAAGGAGCCATCGAGCTCGACAAAGACTGCGCCGAGGCCTGGACCGGGAAGGGCGATTGCCTCACCGCGCAGGACGAGCCCGCCAGAGGCGCCCTCAATCGTGGCACCGCCCACATGATCAAGGGCAACCTCGAAGACGCCCTACAGCTCATCGAGCAGGCCATCGAACTGGACGAAAACTACGCCGAGGCCTGGTCCAACAAAGGGGTCGTGCTCGAACGGATGGAGCGCTTCGAAGAGGCCGCTGTCTCCTTCGAGAAGGCGCTCTCCATCAACGGAGACGCCGTCATTGTGATGCACAACTTGGCCATGCTCTGCATCAACAAGCTCGACCGTCACGACGATGGGATCTACTGGCTGCGCCAGGGCATCCGACGAGAACCCGACCGCTGGTTCAAACTTCCAGGTGAGCTGCGGCGGGCAGTGGACGCAGCGAAGTAAACGCTGGCCGCACGTTCGGCGGCGCGAGTCCGTCGAGGCCCAGAGCGGCTTTGAGCACGTCGAGAGTCGTCGCGGACCGCTCTCTCCCCGCTGAGGTGAGAGCCCGATAGCACAGGTTCGGGGCGGCCACCGCTGCAAATCGTTGCCCGAACCCACGCTGACCCATTGCCGGTCTGAGTGCGTGGCGCAGAGCCCGCTTCGCGATCGCCGGGTACGAAAACACCCTTTGCGTCAGCTCGTCGTAGCGAGCCATCAGCTCGCCCTGTGACATACAAGGGTCGCACAGCGTCTGGCTCTCAGGAGGCGGTGCCACGAAGAGCTGGGGAACCTCGAGGTGCTCTTCGATGAAATCGATGGCCTCGTCGAAGCTATCGGCGTTGTCCTCGACGCTCCAGGAGAAAACCCCACGGACGGCCACACCGTAGCGGTGCAAGGTCTTGAACACACGCACAGCGCGCTCGACCGCATGGTCATTCGCTGAACCCACGTTTTCGCAGGGTAGGGTCAGCTCACGTCCGCCAGAGTTGGCCATGCGCGCAACCCAATCCTCGTCCTCAGCGACGCTGAGCTGGGCTCGGCCGATCCAAGACAGCTTCAGTGGGGTCAGTGCTTCGAAGAGCGCCAACGCGTATTCCTTCGCGACCTCGTCACGAGCGGCGCCAAACGTCGCGCTGAAGGTGCAGCCTGCAAAGAACACCGTGTGAGCCTCGGTCAGGACGCCACGCTCTTGCAGACCGACGAGCTCAGCGACGAGCTCCTCGAGCGGGCGATGCCAACCCTCGACTCGCAACAGCGGCCTCGAGATGGGCGCCTCCGGAAGGCGGACCAACCCGCTCAGGGCGCGAGAAAGCCCCCAATCCAGCTCGTGTTTCCGTACTTTGACCTCGGTGATCCCAGCCATGTCCGCTCCCGCCACGTCGGAGTTCTCGAGCAAGAAGCCGAAGGCATCGAGTTCGAAAGTACTCAGCACAGAACAGACTAGAGGTGGGTTGTCATGGGGATGTCACGAGAGCGCGGATTGTTCTTGTTCGTCCCCGAAACACACCGTGCGCCTCAGCCGCCGCTGCCTTGGCTCTGGGCCCGTTTCTGCCTCTGGGGATCGAAGCGGTATCCCAGCCCGTGCTCGGTGAGCAGGTGGTCCGGCGCCGCCGGGTCGTCTTCGAGTTTCTTGCGCAGGCTGCGGACGAAATTGTCGACCGTTCGATCGGTGCCCTCATAGTCGTTGGACCAGGTCTGGGCGAGGATCTCGCGCCTCGAGAAGACGCGACCAGGGTGATTGAGCAACAGCATCAGCAGGTCGAACTCCCGACTGGTCAGTCGAACGGTCTCGCCGGACTTCGTTACCATGCGATTGTCGACGTCCACCACGACGTCTCCGTAGCGTATGGGCGCGCTCGCCGCCTTGCGGGTGCGCCTCAGGGACGAGTCGATGCGGGCGAGCAGCTCGGAGAGCCCAAAGGGCTTGGTCACGTAGTCGTCCGCCCCGGCCTTCAGCCCTTGCACCTTGTCGGACTGCATCCCCAGCGCCGACAAAATAATCACCGGCATTTCGAACCCGTCGGCGCGCAACATCCGCAGGACGTCGAGCCCGTTGAGCCCTGGCAGCATGATGTCCAAGACGATGAGAGCGGGGCGATGTTGCTTGGCGAGCACCAACGCAGCCTGGCCGTCTGTCGCTTGCAGCACGCGATAGCCGTCGAACTTGAGGTTGTGGGTGAGTCCCTGCATGAGAGACACGTCGTCCTCGACGATCAATATGGTCTCTTCGGTGTTCATGGTCGATTCCCCTTCTTTGGGGCGCTCGGCATCGCCTCTGTTGAAGGAAGCCAGAGCACGAACGCAGAGCCTTTCCCTGGACTCGAGCGGACCGTCACGTCGCCGTGATGCTCGTCAGCGAAGCCGCGGACGATCGAGAGCCCGAGACCCATACCGGGTCTGGCGTTGGTTCTGGCGAGATCGCCCCTCTCAAACCGGTTGAAGACCCGACTCTGTTCCGCGCGGCTGAGCCCTGGACCCTCGTCGCGGACCTCGAACCCAATGCCATCCCGGTCGGCGCGAACCGTTATCACGATGGGGCCAGGACCCCCATGGATGTCTGCGTTGCGCACCAAGTTCGAGAGCGCGACCCCAAGCCCTTTGCGCGAGGTGATGAGCGGCGGGAGATGAGGCTCGAGCACGGTCGAGACTCGACTCGAGTCGATCTGCGGGAGGCCGTTGAGCACATTCGCGAGAACCTCGGCGGGCTCTATCTCCACTCGTGCTTCAGCGACCTTGAGCGCGCCGAAATCCAGCAGACTCTCGATCAACACGCTGAGGTGCTCGCTCTCTCGCTCGATGGCGTCGAGACAGTGAGCGAAGTCCTCGTCGTTTCTGAACCGACCGAGTTTGAGGGTCTCGGTGTACATCTTCACCGAGGACAAGGGCGTCCGCAGCTCGTGCGAGACGTTGGCGATGAAGTCGCTCTGCTGTTTTTCCACTCTGGCTTTTTGCCGCAGCAGGACCAACGCGACGGTCGACCCCGTCGCACTCAACGCACCGAAGACGATCGTCAGCACGCCGAGCGCGATGTCGCCGCCCACTCGCCACAGGCTGACGATAATGATCCCGACGCTCGCCGCACCGATTGTTGGCACGACGACGCCAGCCACGAGCAGCCAGCCGATCAGCGTGTTGAGGTTCTTCCTAGGGGTTCCGTGCATCGAAGAGAAGGCTTGTCCGAAGGGTCGTTTGGGGGGGGTGGCCTCGCTTGTTGGCGTCACGAAACGGGAGGAGGAGCAACGTCAACAAGAGAATGGTGATCGGCGCAGTCCAAGAAGTCTAGGCCATGCGCAAGACCATAGAATCCCAAGAAGCCTGCTCAGGCCGGGCGGGCCAAGGGATCGGGTTGCTCCAGACCGCCACGGTTTCTCGCACTCTCCCGACACCCCCCACCGCAATCCCCGACCCATTCGCAGCCCTGACAGGCCTCGGGCACGGCTCGTACCGCGGGGAAGAAGTCGACTTCGGCCCTGGCCAGGACCGCTTCGATGGGCTCGCGCGTCAGTTCGCCGAGCACCAGTGATGACACGCTGCACCCACGCAGCTCGCCGTTGGCGCCCAACGTCAAGCCAGGGCGAGCGCTGCTGAGCGCGCAACGACCGAGCTTCAAATGGGTGAGGCGGTCGACGTCGACCGCGCAGCGCGGCAGTCCGATGGCCAGGTGAACTCGCATGCCGAAGCGGGCGTTCGCTTCGTCGGCCAACTCCAAGCAGCGTTCCAGTTGCTCGTGGGTGGGCGAGAGCTCGTCCTCGCGGCCGCCGCGGCCAGTGGCGCAGAATCGGCTGAACGCCAAATCCTTCACGCCGAGCGCGAAGCAGAGCTCGATGACGTCGCGGAAATGCTGGGCGTTGCGGCGAGTGCACACGAACGCCACCGAGGTCCGTACACTCGCTCTTTTGAGATGGGCCAGGGCGCGAAGGGTCGCGTCAAAAGAGGGGGTGCCCTTGAGCGCGTCGTGACTCTCGCGGTTGGCCGCCAGCAGGGTGACCTGGACCAAGGAGACGGGAAGCGCGGCCAAGGCGTTGGCCATCGCTTCGTCGATCAGGCCCCCGTCGCTCACCAAAGAGAGTTCGAGACCGAGACCGACCAAGCCAGCGAGTAGGTCGAGGGCGTCGGGGCGGGCGAGGGGCTCTCCTCCGGTCACCGTAAGGCGGCGCACCCCAGTCGCTCGCAGCACGCTTGCGACGAGCTCCAACAATGTGGCGGTCTTGAGCTCGTCGGGGGTCTCCCGCGGGCGAGCGCGCCAGTCGTTGTAGCAATAGACGCAGTTACGATTGCATCGCCCCGTGATTTCGAGAGCGAGTGAGCCGACGTCAACGGTCATCGAGGTCTCTTCGGTTCATCGGCGCTCTTTTTCGGAACCGAGCTGGCTCGATGCGAGCCCGGCGCGTCCCTAGGCGCGGAGGGTTCTCAGACGGGCAGTCCGTCTCGCAGGAAGCCGGTCCGCAACGCGCTTTGCAGGGCGGCCAACGCCTCGGTCTGAGAGCCGGGGAAGTGGGTCATAAAATCACCGCTCGAGAGGGTTCGCTCCACGACCCAGCGGGTGAGCTGTTGCTTTTGCAGGGTGTCGAGGGGGCTCGAGTCGGGTCGCCCGAAAGGCAGCAAGGCGCCGTGAGTCGAGGCCTCGCAGGTGTCGCCGATGCCGTCGCCGTCGGCGTCCCATTGGTTTGGGTTGGCGTCGTTGGGGCAATTGTCGCAGGCGTCACCGACGAGGTCTTGGTCGGCGTCGGCTTGGTCGACGTTGGGTGTGAACGGGCAGTTGTCGTCGCCGCCGATGGGGGGACCGCAGGGGTTGGCCTGCGTCGGCAGTAGTCCACCAAGAACCCCGTCGCCGTCGGCATCGTAGCAGCAGGGCTCGCCGCATGGCGTGGCGCAAGTCCCGCACAGATCGCAGGCGTCGCCGATGGTGTCGCAGACCACGCCCTCGATACTCGTGTTGGCCTGGTCTGGGTTTGCCACCCAGCGGCAGTTGTCGACGTTGTCAGGGACGCCGTCGCCATCGACGTCGGTGTTGTCGTCACAGACGTCGCCGATGCCGTCGCCGTCGGTGTCGGTGTTCTGGTCGTCGGCGACGTAAGGGCAACGGTCGGAGATGTTGGGGAGGCCGTCGGCATCGGAGTCGAGGAAACAATCGGCGGTGCAACAGGGGCTCATGAAGGCGGGGTAGGAGCAGGCGTCGCCGATGCCGTCGGCGTTTTGGTCGACTTGGTCGGTGTTGGCGACGAAGGGGCAATTGTCATCGACGTCGAGCACCCCATCGCCATCGCGGTCTCCTAAAGGGTCGGGGACGTCGACCACGAGGTCAGTTGGGGTGGTGTCGAGCGGGGCGGTGTCGAGCGGGGTGCTGTCGCTGAGCTGCCCAGTGTCGACGGCCTGCTGATTTACTTTTTGGTGGTCTTCGCAGCCGCTGCTGAAGAGCAAAGTGAGGAGGAGTCCAAGCAGCAGCAGCCCACTTCCCAGCGCGCCGAACCCGATGGGAGCGCACGCCACCACGCTCAACGAGACCAGAAGTGTCAGCAGCAACAAGGAAATGTGATTTTGTGCGGTTTTCATGGTTCTCCCCCTGCCGAGTCGTGCCCACTCTAGAGTGGAGACGGCGAAGATTCAAAGGACTTGCTCTTACGCTGCAAGTTCGAGCGTATCGAGCAGGATTCAGATTTTTCCCGAAGG
>PFUG01000076.1:19189-19331 GCA_002789955.1 Deltaproteobacteria bacterium CG_4_9_14_3_um_filter_63_12
TGCCTTCAGACCCGGTTTGGGTCCACCTCGACGATCCCCAGCCGGAGGAGACTCGTTGGTTCGTGACTGGCGACGCCCGCGAGGCTCTCGAGTTGCACCCCCAGCCCACTGTCGCGCTGCGTCGCTAGTGTAAACCGTCATG
>PFUG01000398.1 GCA_002789955.1 Deltaproteobacteria bacterium CG_4_9_14_3_um_filter_63_12
CAACCCGTAGGTCGACGCGCCAGTCCCGGTGTTATTGGCGCCACTGATGCGAACGCGGTCAATAGTCGTGGCGGTCGAGAGGTTGTTGGCCGTGGCGGCAGTTCCACTGTTGACGTTGATTTGGACGATGTTGGAGTTGGAGCGCTCCGCCCAGTTCGCCGAGTTGTAGCCGCCGAACACCGAGACATCGTTGACGAAGGTCAGCGTGCTGTTGGTCGCGTAGGTGCCGGCGCCGATGTAGACGTCTTTGTTGGGGTTGGCCGCCAGCGCGGCGTCGATGCCGCCCTGCAGCGTCGCCTTGGGTTGCGCCTTGGTGCCCGGCCAGCCGTCAGAGCCCCCCGTCGCGACGAAGATCGCGTCGGTCACGACGCCGTCGATGCCGTCGCAGTTGGCGTCGACGAAGGAGTCGTCGGGCACATCGACGTCTGACGTCCATTGACAGAAGTACTCACACCCGTCCGCCAGATTGAGGTTGAGGTCATGGTAGTCCGTGTCACACGTCGTGAAGTTGCAGGTCTTGCCCGAGCAGGTCTCCGTGGCGTGAGCGTAGTCGCAGATGGCGCCGCAAGCGCCGCAGTTGTTCATGTCGATGTCGATGTTCTTCTCGCAGCCGTTCACGCCGACGTCGTCGCAGTTCTCGAAGCCCAGGACGCAGGTGCCGAGGTTACACGCGCCCCCGGCCCCGCAGCTCTCCGCGGCGTTGGCGAGGTCGCAGAGCCGGTTGCAGGCACCGCAGTGTTGCAGGCTCATGAGGTCGCCTTCACAGCCGTTTGCCGCGTCCCCGTCGCAGTTGTCCCACAAGGGCAGGTCGCACTGTTCGATGCTGCAGTTGCCCAGGAAGCAGGTCTCCGAAGCGTGGTCCAACGCGCAGGCCGCGTTGCAGGCGCCACAGGAGGAGAGGCTCGAGCTGACGTCGGTCTCGCAGCCATTCGCGTCGTTCCCATCGCAGCTGTCCCAGCCGATGTCACACTGGTCCAAGAAGCAGAGCCCACCCGCGCAGAGTGTCGACGAATTGGCGTAGGCGCAGGTCGCACCGCAGGCGCCGCAGTTCGCGATGCTCGAGAAGATGTTCGAGTCGCAACCAGTGGAGGCCGCGCCGTCACAGTTGGCATAGCCGCCATCGCAGAGCCCAAGCTCGCAGGTCCCGTTGACACAGGCCTCGCCAGCGTTGGGCAACGCGCAGGCCGCCCCACAGCCGCCACAGTGCAGCATGTCGGTCAATAAATTGGTCTCGCAGCCGTTCGTGGTGTCGGCATCGCAGTCGGCGAAGTCTGCGTCGCAAGCGCCCATGCTGCACACCGCGTTCGAGCAGGTCGCTCCAGCGTTCGCGAACGCACAGACGTGACCGCACCCGCCACAGTGGTCGAGCCCAGAGGTGATGTCGGCTTCGCAGCCGTTGGCGGCGTTGCCGTCGCAATCGCCCAGACCCTCTTGGCAGCCCGTGAACTCTCCGGTCATTGGGACGATGAAGATCTCGTGGGCCGCGCCGCCGGTGTCGACGTTGACGTGGATCGCGGAGGCGTTCAGCAGACCGACGTTCGAACCGGCCGTGATCACCGCCTCGAAATAGAGCACCTGTCCCGGATCCCGCGAGGCGGGCAGGGACTGCGGGATGCGCAGCTTGTTCGCGGGATCCCCTGGATCAACCTCGTAGCGCACGGCCTGGATGGCCAGCTCTGGCATGGTGACATCCGGCGTCGCGGAGAGAATCTCGATGGGATTGAGGGTCCCGTTGGTGAGGCTGAAGAGCCGAGTCTCGACCGCGGCCGAGGCGATGGGGCCATACAACAACACGCCATCCGCGGCGCAGGAGCCGTCGGGTCCGCCTTCGTTCAAGACGCAGACCTCGACCTCTCCCACGACGACGTCCGGTGTGTCGGTGAGGTCGTTTTGATGGGTGTCGACCGGGGTGTCCGAGAGCGTCGTCGTGTCTCCACCAGTGTCATCGACACCGTCTTGGCCAACGTCGGGTTTGTCCACACCCGAGGACGCCTCGGCGCAGGCGGCCAACGCCAGAGCCAACAGCGAGCAGAGCGCCAGTCGCTTGAAGGGGGCCAATCGAATGGTCATAAAAGACTCCAGTATACAGGCGGTCTGAGGACCAAGGATGCGGTCTGAGCACCAGGGACGGATGGGAGCAGCGGCAGTCTCAACTCGCGACGAATCAACAACGAGATGGGGGAGGGCCGTCTCGATGGCAAAGGATCACACCCCCTCATGGGCAGGCAGCAGCAAAACCTCGAACACAACCTCCCTGTTGTCGAAACGTTAGGATAACCAAAGTCGCGCTTGGTGCAAATCCTCTCGCCGTTTCTGCCCGTTTCTGCACGAGACACGAACTCCCACGCAACAGAGCGGAGGAACTCGGAGCCAGGGATGGCTTCAGAAACCGAAGGGTTGTGCGCAGGATGGGCGCAACAACTTGACCCTCGCAGCCCTGCGTTGTACAGCTTGAACGACCCGTTCCAGCGCAGGAGCCGGTTTGGTCCCGTTTGTCACCGTCGACGAGCGGAAGCGAACTGGCCGTTTGGGGAGACGCCGCGAACAGCGCGGGGATGCCCAAGAATCGTGGGCAGAACGTCCACGGGTTGCAGAGAGCCGATGCGGCGACCCAGAAATTTCGGCGAGTACGAACTGCTGAGGCGAGTGGCATCGGGCGGAATGGCGGAGGTCTACCTCGCCAAAGCAGCAGGCGTCGCGGGCTTCGAAAAACATCTCGCCATCAAGATGATCCGCGAGAACCTCTCGGATGACGTCGAGTTCATCGAGATGCTGGTCAACGAAGCCAAGTTGGCCGTCCGCCTCAACCACAACAACATCGTCCAAGTCTTCGACCTGGGGAAGATCGACCGCCGCTACTTCATCGCCATGGAGTACATCAACGGCCGCGATCTCCACGCCCTGCTCGTCAAGACCGCCAAGCAAGACGTCTACGTTCCTTTCGAGGTCGCCGCGTACATCGTGCGTGAGACCTGTGCTGGGATGCACTACGCGCACAACCGCAATGATGAGCACGGCCGCCCACTCAGCATCGTCCACCGCGACATCAGCCCGCAGAATATTCTGCTGGGGTTCGCCGGCGAGGTGAAGCTCGTCGACTTTGGCATCGCCAAGGCGAACATCCAACGCAATGAGACCCAGGTTGGCATCCTCAAGGGGAAGTTCTGCTACATGAGCCCGGAGCAGGCATGGGGCGATAAGCTGGACAACCGCTCGGATGTCTACGCTTTGGGCGTCGTGCTCTACGAGATGCTCACCGGGCAGATGCTGCACCAGGAGGAAGACCAGCTCAAGCTCCTGGAGCAGGTACGTCGGGCTCAGATCCTGCCTCCGACCAGCATTCGTCGTGAGATCCCCAGCGATCTCGAGGCGATTTGTATGCAGGCCCTCGAACGCGACCGCGCGGACCGTTTCCCCAGCGCCGCAGCTTTCGGACAAGAACTCACTCGCTACCTAGCTCTGCATGCGCCGACCTACGCTCAATCGGACCTCGCCCGATATTTCTGCGAAGTGTTCGACGAGGAACGGGCCGATGACGCCGCTGAGCTGCGGGCTCGGGACGTCAACCTCAGCACCCGCAACGTCGCCATCGAGGTGATGGACCGCAACGAGTTCAAGCCAGACAGCGACGCCAGTCTCGTTCACTCCTTTTCCCACCTGCAAGCCATCGCTCGGCAAGGGATGGGGGCGCCAGTGGCCAGCCAGCATCCCGAACAACGAGCCCGTTCTGCGGAGGACTCGACGCGACCGGTGGTTCTGCGCGAGGCCGGGTTCGAGCTCCCTCCACCCGGGGAAGAAGGCCAATACGCCTATGCTCGCTTCGGGGACGACGATGAAGAGCCGACGCAGGCCTATACCCCCTTTGAGCTCGCCCATGTGTTGAACGGCAATTCTCCGCAGCGCGTAGCGGCGCTCGCAGCCGCCGCGGCTCTCGCTGCCACCGCCTCGGATGACACTACGGCGCCTCGAGATTGGATCGGCCAGATCCCCGAGAAACGCGACTGGCAACCCTCACGCGACCCATCCAGTGAAGCCATCGTGTTGTCGAACTCGGACCTGCTTCCCCTCACCGTACACGACCAGGCTCAGCACCGAGCGCAGCAGAGCGTGGCCCCGAAAGCGCAGGCTGTGCCCTCCGAGTCGGCCCACAAGCCCGAAAGCCAGCGTCGTCCTGCTGCACCAAGTGCACCACGTTCGCACCGTGCGCCGGCCCAACAACACCACCCGGCACCAGGGAAGGAGTCCTACGCCGACGCTACGTTGCCGCTGAATTTCGACCGCGATGAGCGGGTGAGAGCTCGGCCACGCAACGGTCAGCGAGGGCCTGCCAAGAGCAAAGGCGGAATGACCGGGCTGTGGCTGGCGGTATTGGTGTTGCTCCTGCTCGGAGTTGCTGCGGTTCTCGCGGTGGTCATTGTCTGACCTGGCGTGGTGCAATGCTCAGTGCTGGGCCAGCTTCGTCGCCAAGGCCTTCGCCACTCCGGCTGGGACGTATTTCGAGACATCGCGGCCGCCATCCGCGATCTCCCTGACGATGCTCGAGGAGACGAAGAGCTTTTCGGGAGCGGTGAGCAGGAACATGGTCTCGATGTTGGGTTCGAGGTCCATGTTGGCTAGGCCCATCTGGAACTCGAACTCGAAGTCAGTCACCGCTCGCAAGCCACGGACGATGACGCCCGCGCCCACTTCCGTGCAGAAGTCGACGAGCAAGCCACTGAATGGGCGAACCTCGATGTTCGCCCAGCCAACGAACACATCTTCGAGCAGCTTGACCCGCTCCTCGACCGAGAACAGATAGCGCTTTCTGGGGTTGTTCCCGACGGCGACGATGACCTTTTTGTAGATCACCGCGCTGCGCTCGATTAGGTCTGTGTGGCCAAAGGTGGGCGGATCGAAGCTCCCGGCATAGGTCGCCAGGGTTGGATCGAGGGTGTTCTCGGTTTTCCTGTTCATGTCGCTTCTTGTGTTGGCCGTTCGAGTCGGTCAGGGGCGCGATCGCCAGCGCAAGTCACACCTCGCCCGCTTCGAGCCACCTCTGTGCCAAAAAGCGCGCGAAATTTGATTGACGACGCACCGTATGCTCGCCGATCTCCCTGGGTCAAGCCGTTTGTTCACCGCTCTCGAGCGCCGAAACGGGGTGAACCTCGATCAGTTGCGATGAGGCGGTCAATCCCTTATGCTCGCGCCCGTAATCTCCCCTATTCAGTGATAGTTTGGGGTTGGTGGGGCGAGAGTGAGGCGAGGCGTGGCGGTGGTTTGAACGCCACGGAGCTCGACACGGCGCGCGGCGCTTTTGCGAACACCGCAGACGAATCTAGCGGCCCATACCGCTTCTGAGAGCAGAAATGGCAACTTGTCCACAATGCCGCAGTGTTGGAGATCGAGGGAGGGAATGTCCTAACGACAACTTCACTTTCGTCGACGACACCGCCCTCGCGACCGCTCCCGACGGCCACCTTCTCGGGCAAACCATTGGACGCAAGTTCGTGCCAATGGAGCTGCTTGGCGAAGGCGGGATGGGTTACATCTACAAGGCGATTCAAAAGCCTGTTGGGCGCGCCGTCGCGTTGAAGGTCCTCAAAGACAACTTCATGCACGACTCGGTCATTCGCGACCGCTTCCTGCGTGAAGCCGAAGCCATCGCGCGGATGAGCCACCGCAACATTGTCATGCTCTTTGACAGCGGTTTGGACGAGGGCACCGGCGTGCTCTACATGGCGATGGAATACCTCAACGGCCGTCCGTTGGCCGACGAGCTGCGCCAGCACATGTCTCTCAAACGGATGCTGGACATCTCCATGGGAATCGCTGCCGCCCTGGCCGAGGCCCACAAACACGGGATCATCCACCGAGACCTCAAGCCCGAGAACGTCTTTCTCGTGCGCGACGAGCTTGGCCAAGAAGTCCCCAAGGTCCTCGACTTCGGTTTCGCCCGACTGCAAGGCGCTACGAAGAAGCTGACCCAGGCCGGCATCGCCTTCGGAACCCCTCACTACATGGCGCCCGAACAGGCCATGGGGCTCGAGGGGATCAGCGCCGCGGCCGACGTCTACGCGCTGGGCGTCATCATGTACGAGATGGTCTGCGGCGACGTGCCCTATGACGGCACCAACGCCATGGAGATCATGAACAAGCAGGTCAATGCCCCGCTGCCCAAGGTCGTGCCGAAGGCTGGGTTGAACCCGCCGCACAAGTTCGTCCAGCTGGTCGAATCCTGCATGCAGAAAGAACCCGAAGACCGCCTCGCCGACGGCAGCCAGGTTCTCACCGTCTTGCAGCAGATCGCCGAGGGCGTCGAGCAGGCCTCGATGAACCTCAGCGCCCCGATGCTCGCTCCGCAAGGCAACGCCAACAACACCAAGTTCCGGCAGCAATCCAGCACCGGCGGCGTCGGTGCCAAGCAGATGTGGCTGCTCGTCGGCGGCGCCGTCGCGTTCCTGCTGCTCGGCATCCTCCTCGCGCTGGTCATTACGAGACTCTAAGCGGGACCAAGAAAAAGAAGAGGCGCGGGCTAGGGTCCGCGCCTTTCTTTTCGGATTCTAGGACCTCGGCAAGGTTTCTTGCTCCTTCTAGAGACCGTCGGCGAGCACCATCTTCGCGATGGTTTGCAACTGCATGTTGCTCGTCCCCTCGTAGATCTTTCCGATCTTCGCGTCGCGATAGAACTTCTCGACTGGGTATTCGGTCGTGAAGCCGACTCCACCCAGCAAGTCGATGGAGACCGAGGCGACCCGTTCAGCCACTTCACTGGCGAAGAGCTTCGCCATCGCGGCCTGGCGAACGTAGGGTTTGCCTGCATCCTTTAGGCGTGCAGCGTTGTAGACCATGAGGCGTGCGGCTTCGAGCTCGGTCGCGCAGCGGGCGACCTGGAACTGCACACCTTGGAAGGTCGCCAACGCCTGGCCGAACTGCTTGCGCTCTTGCACGTATGCGACGGCGTGCCCCAGCGCTCCCTTCGCCACGCCGACCATCTGTGCACCGATGCCGATGCGCCCCTCGTTGAGCGTCTCGATGGCGACCTTATAGCCCTTCCCAACCTGGCCTAGCACGTTGGCCTTGGGCACCTTGCAGTCCTCGAAGATCAGCTCCGCCGTGCTCGAGGCGCGAATGCCGAGCTTGGACTCCTTCTTGCCGACCTCGAAGCCCTCGAAGCCGCGCTCGACGAGGAACGCCGTGATTCCACGATACCCTTCGTCGGGAGCGACATTGGCGAAGACGATGAAGAGGTTGGCCTCTTTCGCGTTGGTGATCCACAGCTTGTTGCCGTTGATGACCCAATGGTCGCCTTTGTCCTCGGCGCGACACTTGAGCGCGAACGCGTCGGAGCCGCTCGACTCCTCGCTCAACGCGTAGGCGCCAACTGTGTTCTCGGCGAGCATCGGCAGATACTTGGCCTTTTGAGCGTCGTTGGCCCAGCGCAAGATGGCGTTCACCACCAGCGTGTTCTGCACATCGATCAAGACGCCGACCGCGGGGTCGACTGCGGAGATCTCCTCGACCGCCAAACAAGACGTGAAGAAGTTTGCGCCCGCTCCCCCGAACTTCTCTGGCACCTCGATGCCCATGATGCCCAAACCGAACAACTTCGGCAGTAGCGACTTGTCATAGGCTTGATTCTTGTCCATCTCGCTGACGAGCGGCGCGATCACCTCCTTCGCAAACCCAGAGATGGCCTCGCTAAAAAGGATCTCATCCTCGCCCAAAATAGTCAGTGGGGTCCGTGACGTCATGACTTCAATCTCCATCATTTTGGCTTTATTGCCTCGCTTGCCCACGACTGATTTTCGCTCCAATCCGGCACCTCGCGGTGCGAAAATCGGCCGTCCGCTCGGCAATTCTGAGGTCGAACACCGCAGGGAAGTCCACGAAGTTCGAGATCGGGCATCTCGGCGCACACCAACCCGGCGGGTCTGCTGAGACGTCGAGGTGAGAAATGGGCACTCGTGCTGCAACTTCGGCGTCCCCGTTCGACGGGAGCCACACGAACTCGATTGGAGCCCACGGCCGACGCCCAAGAGCTGGCATAACCTAGACCAGCTCCCCTCACGGCTCAAGCAGTTTGCGAATGGTTAAGGTGCTCTTGCCTCGTCGGTCAATCCATGTAGGGATAGAGCAACGCCGCGAAGAAACTCAAGCGGGGCACAGGAACCTCGAGCATCTCGTAGTAGGCGTCGTTGGTCGGGACGCTGCTGAGTCCTTCGGAGACCGCGTAGGAGCCTTGCACCATCGCGCCCATTCCGAAGGGCAATCGAACCCTGGCCTGTGGTTGCAAGAGCACGTACATCGGGACCGTTCGCTGGCCACCGTCGAGCTGCTCTTCTCCAGGCAGAGCCGCCTCCGAGTCCACCGTCTTGCCGACGTAGAACGCCATGAAACTCAAGACCGCGTCCGCGTTGCTATAGGCCGTGCCGAGTCCGATGCGGTGCTCGGCGTCATAGTCGAGGGTCTCGAACGGACAGTCGTTGCAGCGGCGTGCCTTGCTGTCGAGGTAGTTGTAGTGCGCGAAGAGGTTGACGCCCTCCGCCACCTCGGCTCGAGTGCTCACCTCGAATCCCAAGATGCGGGCCGCATTTTCCTGCCGCGACACGAACTTTCCGTCGATTCCCAAAAACGGCACAGCCAGGTTCTGATCAAACTCGTTGAGGATCAGGTTGTCCATGAACGTCGCAAAGGCGTCGATGCGGAACGTCAGATCCTGAAAAGGCCGCAAGACCGTGCTGAGCTCGACGTTTTGGAGAGTCTCGGCGTTGAGCTGATCGTTTCCCGTCGTGTTGAAGTGATCGATAAAAAGCTGCGACATAGACGGCTCCTTAAAAGCCGTCCCATAAGAGAGGCGGCTCAGCAGCCAGTCGGTCCACTTGTACAGCGCCGCACCACGGAAAGAGAGCTGAGGACCGAATTCTCGGTGCGTGTCGAAGCGCGCGCCTGCGGTGAGGATCAGGTCGTTGTTGAACAGTCGTTGCTCATCTTGCAGGAAGATCGAGCCGTTGAGGAAGCTCTGCTCGACCTTGTCGGTCCTGAACTCGGGGGCGCGAATGAATTCGTAGCGACCACCGAGTCCAACGATGAGCTCGTTGCTCTTGTGCAGCTGGAATTGGAGCTGCGCCAAGGAAAAGAGCTTGTGTTGGTCGGTCGTGAAGTTGACCTTCTCGTCGAGTCGACTCGGATACCGTGGGTCGTTCGTCACGTCGTTGAGGGTCTGGATCTCGACGATGTTGTCGAGGTCGAGGTCGAAGTAATCCTCATAGTCGTTCTGGTGCAGTCGATACGAAACCAGGGCGAGCAACCCCGTGCTCTCGCCGAGGGCCTGGTCGACAACGACCTCCGCGGAGGCCTCACGCCGGTTGAATCGATAGCGTTCGGTCGCGAAGAACTCGGCGCCATCGAAACCTGCATTCACATTCTTGAAGCCAACAGAGACGCGGAACGGATCGTAGTTAGCCTTCAGGTAGAGGGTCTGCCACCCACGGTCCGAGTTGGTATCCACCGCTTTGGGATCATAGGCCGGGTCCAAGGGGCTGTCCCCCGAACGCACCGCAGTCGCGCCTGCTTCTCGCTCCAGCTGACGCAGCCGATGATCGCTGATCAGGCCAGGTCCGCTGGTCAGGTTCGCCGAGCCGAACAACAACAACTCCAGCTTGCCAATGGAGGTGCCCACCAGCGCACTGGCTTTCACCGTATTCTCCGAGCCGAACCCGAAACGGTACTCGCCGTTCTCCGCGACGTTCCGCGGATCTTTCGTGAAGATGTTCACGACGCCCTGAAACGCACCGGTCCCATAGAGCGATGAGCCCGGCCCCAAGACGACCTCGATGCGTTTGATGAGCTCGACAGGATAGGTCTGATCGAGCCAGATGCCACCGTCCCGCACGTCGTTGAAGGGCACACCGTTCTCTAGCCACAGGATGCGGGTGTTGTTGACCTCGGTCCCCAGCAATCCCCTGATCATCACCGATTGGTATTGCGCCAACCAAGTACGGGTCTGCACTCCAGGCACCATCCGCAACGTCTCGGCCAACGTGCGCCAGCCGTAGAGGTTGATCTGCCGGTCGGTGATGACGTGAATCGTGCTGGGCGCTTCACTCGTGAGCTGACGCTTCTTTGCCGCGGAGAAGACGACGCTCTCGGCGTTCAGCGCCCACGCGCCATCAAGAATCGCGACATCGCTGGTCGGGCCGTCCCCTTGGGACGACTTCACCCGGTTGCGGTCGGCGGGATGATCGATCGGCTCGTCGGGCTTCAACCCCGGCGGCCGCAGGTTCGGTCCCACCTGGGCTTCGGCGAGCGGCCCAAGCCCCAAGAGCAGGACAAGAATCACCCCTTGAGAAAACCACTCGAGCAAATTTCGCGCGCTACTCGGAACCGAGCTGGCTCGAAGCGAGCCAGCGGCGTCCCTACGCGCGCTCCAGCGCTGTCGTCGAACCTGTGTGACCATCTCGGACGCCGCTCTCATCTGCGTGTGCGACAGTTTCCCAGCCCGCAGAAATGCCTCGTCACAGGCGACATGGCCCTCGGCGAGGCGAAGGAAACTCAAGAAAGAGGGCACACTCTACTCGGCCAGCTAGAGTCGCTCAAGTACGTCGCTAACCCCTTTCGCAGGTCGACGAACAGCCCTCAAGGGGTTGGCAGCACCGCAGCCAGTGACGACTTCAACGACTCGGCGCCTGGAAAGGGCATCAAGACGAACAGCCTCACCCCATCGACCAACACATCGTCGTCAAAGACCAGCGAGGATTTTGCCGTTTCTGCTTCGGACGGCGAAGCAAACGTCACGCAAAAGAGCTGGATATAGGACGCATTCTGGCGAAGCACCCACTCGTCGCTGCGAACCCAACCGGCCGCCTTCCCCGAGGTCAGTGATTCGGGCAGGGTACCCTCGTCGTCAAAGGGGACACTCTCATCGATCTCGAATCCGGCTCCCGCAAGACGGGTCAGCAGCGCGTCCTGAGCGGGCTCGCTGCTCGCTACGGGCTTCGCAGCGGCATCCACTTCGGCGGTCTTGGATTCGGTGGTCGGCTCGCCCTTGCACCCAACCGCGAGTGCGGCGAGCAGAATCATCACAACCCACCAGCCCGAGGGTGTCGACGCGCTGCGAAACATCAAGACTCTCCGGCCTGGGCGTCGATCTCGGCCAGCTTCTCTGCCAACAGAGTCTGCAACGCAGTGAGGAGCTGCCGCGTCTCACTTTGGTGAGTCCTGAGCTGCGACTCCGCATACTCGGCATGAGAGCGCAACGCCATGATCTCCGCGTTCAGGTCCTCCAAATCGGAAGGTGAAACGGCCTGACGGGTAAGCAGATCGGCTTTCGCCTGTAGTTCTTCTTTCTCGAACTGCAGCCGGTCGATGGTCTCTTGCTGGGTCAGCTCGATGTCCTTCAGGGTGTCGATTTCGACCTGCGCGCGGCTCAGTCGCTCTGTGTCCACCTCGACCTGAGTCCTCAGCGCCTCGAGCTCTTTGTCTTGGACCTCGACCAGCGCCTGGAAGTCCGCGAGTTTCGCCAGTAACTCCGCAGCGGGCCCTGCGCTTACGGGCTCCGATGGGGAGCGTGCGGCGAGGGGCGGCGCGAACTTCGGAGAACCGAACGGCGATGGCTGGCTCCCTCGAATGCCCGGGAAAGCAGGGCGCTCCTGGGCCGGCGCTACAGGCTGCGGGGCTGCCACAGGTGGGGCATCCAACTCCTCGGCCACTTCGACGGCCTCCTCGACCACGTCGTTGTCGTCGAACTCGAGGACCTCGCCCTCGTCCTCGTCTTGGACCATCGCGTCCTCGATCATCACGTCGAGGTCGCCGATGGCGCTGGCGACGTCGTGGGCCAGGCCGTCGAGCTCCAAATCGCCCACCGCGTCGTCGAAGGCGACGTCCTCCAGGACCTCTGGATCAGAGCCATCGTCGAAGTAGAGCTCGCCTCCTTCGCCATCCACCTCACCCTCGGGCCCGTACTCGAGCGTGAAGTATTTGCCCACCGTCTCGGTAAGCAGGTCGAAGTCCAGCGGCTTGTGGAGGTACTCGTCCGCACGTGTCTTGAGGTTCTGATGCTGCGCGAAGGTCTCTTCCGTGGCAGTCGAACTCGTAATGAACAGCGGGATCTCGGCAAGCTCCGGATCTCGTTTGATGTTTTTGCAGGCGATGTAGCCGCTCAGACCCGGCAATTCGACAGCGAGCACGACCAAACTGGGTTTGTGAGTGCGCACCATCTCGACGCCTTGTCGCCCATCACTCGAATGCACGACGCTAAATCCGATCCCCGAGAAGAAGTTCCGCAACGACTCGGTGTCGTTGTCGTCGGACTCGATGAGGAGGACCTTCAGTTCTGACATGTGAACCCCTTGATGACGTCGATGTTCGGTCGCGCTTTCGATGCGAAAAAGAGGAGAACCACTGGCTCTCTCTCAGAAGAGAGCCTCGAGGTCGAGGCGTCGAGCCGGCCGAGCCGCGAAGCGGCGCCATTTTGCGCGGATTCGCTCGACTGTCAAACCCGACCTTTCTGCCCTCGACCTCCCTAGGGTCGCATATCTTCGAAATGTATCAAATTCTTCATGGTTTCATGAGGTTCGTGCACCAGCGTTCACTCTCGCCCCAGGAGAACGGCGAGCACTCTGGCCACGCTCGACGGCTCGTCGAGCCCGGCGATGAAGGCCGCAGCTACGTCCCCGACGAGGTCGGCCGAACCGGGCCTTGATTGGGGCGTCGGGGACAACAACGAGCTCCACCAGGCCCGCGCTGTCTCTTGCAGTGGAGCGGGGAAGACCGTGAGTCCCCTCTCCAGCCATGCCTCACGCTCGTCTTTGGCCTCTGGCAGTGGGGGGGGAGCGCCAGTCAGCATCTCCAAGAGCAAGACCCCGAGCGCGTAGAGGTCCGCGGTCGCGTCCACCGGCATGCCGGCCAGCTGCTCAGGAGCCGCATATCGTCGGCTCGCTCCTGCGACCGCGTCGAGACCGAGGCCGGCGATTCCGAAGTCTCCGAGCACCGGCCGCCCACTCTCCCGAAACAGCACGTTCGCAGGCTTCACGTCGCCATGGACGATGCCCCTCTGGTGGACGAACGAGAGGGTGTCACAGAGCCGCACCAAACAGTCCAGCGCCGTCTCGAGGTGTAGAGGAGCTCCGGCGCTCAAGCGATCGCTCAAGGTTCCCTGACTGATGAACTCGAGAACCAGCAACGCTCGCTCCTCATCGATGGAGTATACGTTGACGACGCCGGGGTGGGCGAGCTGAGCAATGATCCGAGCCTCTGCGAAGAAGCGATCGACTTGTTCAGGGCGCTGCCGATGAAGGGGATGCAGGAACTTCAAGGCGACGAGCCGATCGAGCGCTTCATCTTGCGCCAGATACACGGTCCCGAATCCGCCTCTGCCCAAGGAATGACGGATAATGTACCCAGCAGGAGGGGTGTGGGCCACGACCGAGATCGGGGGCAACTCCTCGACCGCTCCGACCTGTCCGACGAGCCGCAGACAAGTGTCCCATAGATCCTTGCGTTCAACCGCATTGGCCAAGGCGAGCTGGAAGTGTTCGAACGCACCGCCCAGGTTCCCGTTGTGCTCGTGGAGTTGGGCGATCTGCTCGTGAACACGTGCCCGTTGCTCACCCGCCGGGGTGAGCTTGACCAAACGTTCGAACAACTCGACGGCGGCGGAGTCTTCTCGGCGGCTGCGGTAGAGCGCCGCGAGGGGCTCCAAGATTCTGGGTTGGTCGGGTGCGATCGCCATCAGGCGACGCCAGACGCGAGTCGCAGCCGCTGGATCCTCTCGCTCGAGCGACTCCATACCCTCGCCGAAAGCTTGGTCTGCGACCAAGGCGAGAACAGCCTCCGCCGAAGCTCCCCCCGCCAGGCGCTCATCGACCAAGGACATCAGCGCTTCGGCATTGCGCTCGGTCTCGGAGGGGGGCTCCTCCTTTGCCTTCGCGTCGTCAGGTCCGCCGAAGACTCCTTTTACCCAATCGAACAGCCCCATCAGCATCCTCGCCAGTGTCGTCTCGCCTCAGTTGGCTCGCGTCCCTACGCGCGATCGGATTTCGCACGCTACTCGGAACAGAGGTCGCTCGAAGCGAGCCACCTCCGTCATTACGCGCGATCGTTCGGTCTGGGGCGTAGTGTACACAAGATCGTGCGGGCTGGCGGCCCGCCGTGCGTCAACGTCACACCATCCCGCAGGAGGAGCGGGGAATCCACCAGGTCTCCGTCGGCGAACAGGCCTCGGGTGGGTTCGAGGAACCAGCACCCCTCTTGCACAAACGCGGAAATTGCGGGCAGCTCGCTCGAACTCCATCGGTCTCCCCACACAAAGAGCGTGTTTTCGACGCCCTCGAGCGTGAAGAGCGTCCAAGTCTCCTGTCGCTCGAAGCGGAGCCGACAGTTTGGACCGACCCCAAGGGTCCCCTTCTTCGCCAGCGGAGTCCGCTCGCTGCAGCCCTCGCCATCGAGGTCGGTCCCGTGCTTCGAGCCGAGATCCTCGACGAACACCCCAGCATCAGTGCGCACCAGTCGCACATGTCGACGACTTACGCCTTGAGCCAACAAGGTGATGTGCGCGTCCTCGGCGCGTCCCACTGTCAACCAATCGCCAAAGAGCAGATTGATCCGGCCCCAGCCGTCGATCTCCAAGCGCACGTCATGGTTGGTGGGCATCGACCTCATGAACGTGTCGTGCAGCTCGACCAAGGCCAAGGGCGGGTCGGGGAGCTTGGTCGCCGCTTCGATGGCCCTCCGAGCACCCAGAAGATCCCCAAACAGTTTGGCGTCTTCGAACTTCTTGATCCACGCCTCACGTTGCGCGTCGACCCCACGTCCGAGCTCGTCCTCGAGGTAGGCGAGGTCCATCTTCTCGACGCAACCGACCTCCTCGAAGACCTCGGCGGCCTTTCTCGGCTGGCCAGCCTCACGCAGGAGATCGCCACAGCGTTCGAGCTGGCCGGCTGCGCGACAGAGCTCAGCGGCCTCGAGAAGCACGTTGCGATCGCGCTCGTCATTGAGCTTCGCCGAGCCGACCCAGTCGACAAGGGCTTGCGCCAGCTCGAGCCCCAGGGCGACCGTGCGGTCGTGGTGGTGCTCGAGAGAGAGGCGATAGGCGGCTCGAGAAACGTCGATTCGTGACCACGCATCGGCACAGAGCTCGACCTGCCGGCGGCGGGCGTCGAGCGCCGCGTCGATCTCGCCCTGCTCGACGAAGAGGGTCGCCGCGTCCTCGTAGCGGCCCTCTCGCAAGGCCAACGACGCCCGGCTCGACGGCCGGCTAAAGAGGCGTCCAAGAAAAGACATCTCGCTCCACTCTTCAAGACGTCCGCCGAGCTGCCCTCTCAGTTGGTGACGGCGTCGACGATGGCTTCGATGTTCAGGAACAGAGACAGCCCCTCAGAGCCCAAATCGAGGCGGAAAGACTCGGCAGACATGTCGGCTTTCTTGCCGCCAGGGATGACGAACTCGTTGTAGTTCACCGTGATCTCTGAGTAGTCGATGACGTTACTGAGAAACTCGCTGCCACCCCAGTTGCTGGCGTACTGTAGGAGGTTCCCGACCCCTGCGCTGTCGGTAATTTTGACGTTCTGGGCGGCGAAGCGCAGCTTCTTGTCCGAGATGGAGAGGCCTAGATTGGCCTGCAAGTCGGCGAAGCCGCAGAAGCCCCCCGAGGTCCTCCACAGGCGAAAGCTGGTCGTCAACAACTCGTTCTCGCCAGCGCGCATGGTGTTGAGAGTGACCTGCTCGGAACCCATGGAGTTGGCCTGGCCAGACTCGTCGTAGGAGCGCGGGATGTGATCCTCGTGCATCATTCTGCGGATCAGGCTCTCGATGAGCTCCGGCGCGATCTGCAAGCCGATGTCCGCGCCTTCAGGGAGCGCTGGGTTCCACTGGATGGAGCCGTTTTCTGGGCGCACCAGGTTGGACTGCATGCCGATGACGATGGTGCGTTGAGCGGCGTCGATGTGCGGCCCACGGCCGACCAGCTTCACATCCCCGTCGCCGACCTCCCAAGCGTTGAGGTCGAAGAGCTTGGTATCGCCGTACTCGTTGGTGATGATCGCGTTGGCGGCCATCGTCACGAGGCCGTTCACGGGCGCCATGTAGGCACTCGGAATGCCGTCGATCTGCAGGTCGATACCGACGACCTCCGATTGCGCCAGCTGCGCGAAGAACGAGGTGGACTCGAGGCCATTGTCCTGGACGAAGAGCGGGAACTGGAACGCCGCCGCGCCGGTGCCACCCACCGCCACACCGGCCACGTTTACCGAGAGGCCAAAACCCATGGAACTGAAGAGGCAAGTCAGGCAGCCGTTCACGCCCCCGACCTGGATGAGAGGAAGTTGAGCGTCCAGCGTGACGGAAAGGGGGACTCCCCCAATGGTGTCGCCGATGGTCAACGGTGGGACATCGGCATTCGCGACCGCCGCGAAGAGCTTGTTCACCGCGTCCTGGCTGAGCACGATGGCCATGGGGTAGGGCACGCCTTCCGGTGGGGCCTCGGCGGCGAGCGCACCTTCGTCAATGAGGGATGCTTCATAGTTCGAGGAGTGGCTCACGCAGTCGGAGTTTTGGGTCAAATTGCAGCCCGAGAACAGGCCTGCGACCATCGCAAAGGCTGCCGTGAGCTGGCAGAACCTTACGAGCCGTTGTGGAGGCAGAGCCTCGAGTGAGTGGGGGGGGGCTGTCTTCATGGTTCGCTCCGGAAGCGGGAATCTGAGCCGCGGCTGCGGTCAGACGCGCGTAGTCTCTCGACCTGTCGGCACATAGTCAATTGACTCGTCGCTGGGGAGGAGCGCCTTGGCGCTCTCAGGAGAGCTCTACTGCAATAATCAAGACCAACCTGGGCGCCCAATCCTCTTGCGCCAAAGACAATGAGACGCCAGCTCGACGCGCTCGCTTCATTTCAGTTGTTCACTCGGCAATTTGCGGTGCCTTGGGGGCTCGGTATCCACGATCGAGAAGGTTTATCGCGGCTCGATCTGTGGTGTTTTTTGCCACGCTGAGGGTTGGCCATGGAGCGGTGCGCGATCCGATGACACTGCAGGCTTGCGACCCAGAGATGCAGGTCCTAGAATCCGTCGAACGGCATCGCAAGGGAATTGCTCAGTATCTCGCCGGACACGCCACAACCGACGAGAGGCGCCGTGTGGTTGGTTCCGAGGGAAGTTTCCTGCCCCTTTCGCTACCAGCTCCGTGAGGACCGTCGATGCTTCGCCTGAGCGTCTTGAAGGGCCCCGACAAGGGGAAAACCCAGACCTTCCACTCCAATCGCGTGACGATTGGGGACGACACACGGAACGATTTCAAGCTCACCGACGCGATGGTCAGCCGGTTCCACAGTGTCATCGAGATCACGGGCGAGGCGGCGTTTGTTTACCGTGACCTCGGCAGCCTCAATGGCAGTTACGTGCGCTCTGGTGAACAGCGGCACTCCCTGCACAACCGCAGCCGACCCCAGAGCGTCGAGGTCAAGACCGAAGCCGAGATCGCCTTGGGCCGCACCCTGCTGCAGGTTGCGCTCAACCCCAGCGCTGAGACCTCGGTCAGCGACGCCTCCTCGGTGGAGGTGCTGCTGCGCTCCTCGGACAGCCACGAGAAGATCGACAACAGCATCAGAGAGAGCGTGGTGAGGCGCGTCAACGACACGCCAGAACACCTCGCCTCCAAAATTTCGACGAGCAGCAGCCGCATCCAAGTGCTCTTCAAGCTGGCTCGAAATCTCAACGGCCTCAACCGCATCGAAGACATTCTCGACCGCGTGGTCGAGGCGACGTTCGAGATCTTCCCCCTCGCCAACTTCTTCGCCATCGTCGTGCCCTCGGGCCACGAGTCCGACGTCAACGAGCTGGTCCCGCTCTACACCCAACACCGAGTGGGCAGCGGGCCCAAAGAGCTCATCCTCAGCCAGTCCATCTTGCGCGAAGTGGTCGAGAAGCGAGAGTCAGTCCTCTACGTTCACGACAACTTGGCACAGATGGACACCCGCAAGTCCATCGTGATGGCGCAGATCACCGCCTGCCTCGCCGCGCCGCTCTTCGGACAGAAGAAGCTGATGGGCGTCATGCAGGTCGACTCCCGTGGCCGCACTGGCATGTTCGGCTACGACGACCTCGATCTCTTCACGGTCCTCGCCTCGAGCGCCGCCTTCGCCATGGAGCGCGCCGAGCTGAGCCGGAACATCTACGAGATGTTCGAGGCCTTCGTGAACGCGTCGGTGGCCGCGATCGACGCGCGAGACCCGACGACCGCAGGGCACTCCGAGCGAGTCGCCGACTACACCGTCTTCCTCGCCAACGAAGTCAACATCATTCACAGCGGCTCGCTCGCTCCCCTCCTCTTCAACGCCGAAGAGCTGGTCGAGCTGCGCTATGCCGCGCTCCTGCACGACTTCGGCAAAATTGGCGTGCGTGAGGAGGTCCTACAGAAGGCCAGCCGCTTGCACCCAGGCGTGTGCAACACCCTCCTGCAGACCATCGAGACCGCTCGCGCCATCAAGAATCAAGTCATCTTGCGCCATGCCCATCAGCGCTGGGTCCAGGATGCCAAGGTGCCCACACGGTCCGATATCGAAGCCATCGACAGAGCCATTGTCGAACTCAACAGCCGAATGGACGCCTACCGAGACCTCGTCCTCCGCTTGCAGAAACCCTTCCCCCTGGACAAGGGCGACCTCGCGATCCTCGAGCGGATGGCCAACGAGCGCTACATCGACAGCGCCGGCGTCGAGCGCGCGCTGCTCAGCGAAACGGACCGCCTCGATCTGAGCATCGAGAGGGGCACTCTCAACGAAATGGAGAGAAACCACATCAACGCACACGCCGCACTGTCTTTCGATTACCTCTCCAAGATCCCTTGGTCCCCGGACCTCGCTCAAATCCCCTGCATCGCCGGACGGCATCACGAGAAACTCGATGGCAGCGGATACCCCAAGGGCTTCTTCGCCGACAAGATCCCTCATCAGGTCCGCATCCTCACCATCGCCGACATCTTCGACGCCCTGACCGCCACCGACCGCCCCTACAAGCGAGCGCGCTCGGTCGACGATGCCGTAGGGTTGCTGCGCAGAGAGGCCGATGAAGGAAAGTTGGACGGCGACTTGGTGGAACTCTTCGCTGAGCAGGTCTGCCCACGACTCACCCGTTTCAATCGATGAAGCTGAGGTGGTAGGTTCCATCGGCAATATTCGCCGTGACAGCGGCGGCCAATCGCTACGCTCCGAACGGCAAGAGCCTTAGCAACAAGGTCGACATGAACTTCTCAATCGCTGATGCACAACGCGTCCTCGCTGAGCTCGGCCTCGGCGGCTGGCTCCTCTACGACTTCCAAGGCCAAAACCCGACCGCTCGTCAAGCCAT
>PFUG01000192.1:0-944 GCA_002789955.1 Deltaproteobacteria bacterium CG_4_9_14_3_um_filter_63_12
ACCCACGACGTCGAACCCCGTCCGAACGCCCAAAGCCCTCTCCACCTCGACTCCTTGTCGAAAGCCGCCGTTCGACCGACTCTCAAACTCCCTCGAGAGGTCGACCGATGCGACACCAGTCTCCCACACCGCCCACTCACCTCCTCGCTCAGCGCCACTGCGTCGTCGCCGCCCTGTTCCTGCTCCTCCTCGTTCCCCGCCTCGCCCTCGCCGAAGACGCGCCCTCGCCCGGCGTCGACCCGGCCTTCGACGGCTACAGCGACGCCTGGACTGGCGCCTTCGTCGGCCTTGGAGCCCGCGGCGGCGCCTCTTGGCTCGCCTCGCCTTTCACAGAAAAGTCCCAGCTCGGCTGGGCCTTCAACGTCGACGTTCGCATCTCTGCCGTCCTGAGCCTCGTCGAAGCCGAGCTGGACTATGGGCTCGCGGGACACGACTTCGGCGAGACCTCAGTCCTGCACCACACCTTCGGCGCCTTCCTCAATCTGCATCCCCTGTTCCTTGTCAACCTCGGCTCCGATGCCCTCTGGTACGCCATCGCCGCGTTCTACTTACAAGCCGGACTCAGCCTCGACCTCATCACTCGCGACGGCGCCACCCGCGACCTCGGCTATGGCACTCACTTCGGCGTCGGCCTCGACTTTCCCGTCACCGACCCCGACGACGGCGGCGCCCTCTGGCTCGGCGTCCTCTACCGCTACGCCCTCACCCAGGTTGACCTCGGCCCCCCCTTCGACACCGACTTCTCGACCCACACCCTCTCGCTCTCCATCGCCTACCGCAACAACGGACTCCTGTTTTGAACCCGTCGTCCAAGCCTCTAACGTCGTCCAACCCCACGGCTGCAGGGGCCGCCCCCCGTGCCTGCCCCGCCCTTCTCGTCCTCACTCCTGTTTTGAACCCGTCGTCCAAGCCTCTAACGTCGTCCAACCCCACGGCTGCAGGGG
>PFUG01000192.1:990-2353 GCA_002789955.1 Deltaproteobacteria bacterium CG_4_9_14_3_um_filter_63_12
CTCTCCACGGCCTCCCCGCCCGCGCTGCAGACCTCGACAGCGACGCCGTCCGCGCCCCCTTCGCCAGCGCCGACCTCGACTCCGCCCTCGACCACCTGCGCAGCCACCGTGCGCGCCGTGCCTCCGGTCTAGAGCCCGTCCGCGCCGACCTCCTCGTCGCTCGAGGCGAGACCGAGCCCGTCTCCTTCGACTTCCTCGCCCATCCCGTCCCCTTGGGGCTTGCTTCCCCTGACCTCGTCGCCGCACGCACCGCGCTCGAGGCCGCCCTCGCCAAAGGCCTCGGCGACGAGCTCGATGAGGCCGTCGTCGTCGCCCAACAGCTCCTCGCCGAGAGCGGAGACAGCACCGCGTCGGCCGCTGCGGCGGCCGTCGCGGCCATGCTTCACCCGGGTCTCGCCGACTCCCTACGCCTGGACGCCGCACTCGAGCTGCGCCGCGCCGGCGCCTACACTCCCGAGCTCCTGCCCGGCGGCGATCTTTACATCGTCTACGCTCCCAAGCCCTCGAGCGCCGCCGACAACGCTCCCGAGCGCCTAAGCGGCGCCGCACTCTCCTCCGGCCGCCCTCCAGGCGCTCAGCAGCGAGAAGCCACCGCGCTGATCGTCGAGCAGCTCTTCGTGACGTACCGGCACGCCGAAGCCGCCGAGGTCCTGGCCAGCGCGCTGCTGGGGCCCACCCGCAGCGCGGACGCCGAGCTCCTCTGTCCCTTCTTCAGCCCCCTCGCCGCGCGGCTCGTCCACGCTCCCCAAGCTCTAGCCCCCCTCTCCCGCGCGGCCCTGGTCGCCTGTCCCGTCGTCGGCACGCGCCTCGACCCCGAGCTCACGCTGCGCTTGGCACGCCTCGTCGGACGCTTCTCGACTTTCGTACCGCTAGGAGACACCTACGTCTTTAGCGCCTCAGAGCACGTCGCCTCGGCTCGAGTGCTCTACGCGGCCGTCCAGCACGACGCTGTGCTCGCTCGCCTGAAGGGCGTTCTCGACGCCCCTCAGGCGGAGCTCGAGCCGCGTTGCGAGGCGCTCTGGCTCACGGCCATGACCTACCGCCGCAGTCGCAGGGCGAGCCAGTCGCAGACGCCCTATGAGCGGATGCTGAGCGAGTGTGAGAGCCTGCCGGAGTGGCACATGCGTGGGCTCTACGGCGTCGCCTGGAATCAGCTCTTGGACGGCGAAGACAGCGGCGCACGCCTGAATCTGCAAGCGCTCATCGACCGCTACCCCGAGAGCCGCTACACCGACGACGCGCTCTTGGGCCTGGTGCAGATCGCCAACCGCGCCGACGACAGCGCTGCGGCCTTGGCCGCCGCCGATGAAGTCATCAAGTTGGGCGTCACAGGTGACCTCTCGGGCGAGGCGCTGTGGCTCGC
>PFUG01000192.1:2378-7057 GCA_002789955.1 Deltaproteobacteria bacterium CG_4_9_14_3_um_filter_63_12
CGATCCGAGCCTCTACTCGGCCGGGCGCCTGGCCTACCACCAGGCCAAGCTTCAGGAGAAAGACGGCACCGACGTGTCCGCCAAGTACGAAGCCATCGTCGAGGCGTTTCCCCTGTCGTTCTACGCCTACCTGAGCTGGACCGAGCTGGCCAAGACCGAGGCGGGTCAGCAGGCCTGGAAAGAGAGGCTCGCAGCGGGGCGTGAGCTGGGGGAGTCCTTGCTTTTTTCGGGTTTACCCGACTCACCCGAGATGGACCGGGCGCGCGAATGGATCGGTGTGGGGCGCTGCGAGCGGGCGGCCGACGAGCTGGAGCGCGCTTTCGGCCTCGAGAACGGGCCTGTAAGCTGGGTGATCGCCTTGTGCTGGCACCTCGAGGGGCGCCCGGCGCGTTCGCACGACCTGCCGCGTCGGGTGATTCTTGGCTGGGACAAAAAGAGCCCCAAGAAACAAAACCGACTGCTCTGGGAGCTCGCGTACCCTAGACCCTATCTGGAGCTCGTGACGGCGACGGCCGAGAAGACCGGAGTGGACTCGGCGCTGCTCTATGCGGTGATGCGCGAGGAGAGCGCCTTCGAGCCCAAGGTCGAGTCGTACGCGCAGGCCATTGGGCTGCTGCAGCTCTTGGAGAGCACTGGGGCGAGCGAGGCGAAGAGCACGTACGGTTGGACCATCGACCGGGCGGATTTGCAGAATCCGGCCATCAACATCCCGGTGGGAGCGGCCTTCTTGGCCCACATCGCGGCCAAGACCTCGGCACATCCGACGTTGATGGCGGCGGCGTACAACGCGGGGCGCGGCGCGCTCGCGGGTTGGCTGAAGAAGCGCAAGCGCGAGGCGCTCTACCGCTTCGTCGAGCACATCCCTTACGACCAGACCCGGAATTACTCGAAAAGAGTGACGAATTCTCTTCTGGTGTATCGTGTGTTGTACGGCGACGGCGAGGTCGAGATGCTCGACGCCGTGGGTCTCGACGAAACAAGGAAGTGAAGCAACTGCATGGATGTGATGGGCAGCTTTGGAACCTCAGCGCGCTGGCTCTTGGTCGCCGTGCTGGCGATGTCGTGCTCGACGGCGCAGCCAGACGGTTTGGACGAGGTGAACGAGCAAGTCGCGAACGGTCGCAGGGGCGATCGGGCGACGACCTCGATCGCCCGGGTGCAGTCTGTGTTTCCGGAAATACCCAGCTGGCAGCACGCGGTGGTCGAGCAGACGCGCCCATTCCCATTTCTGGCCGGTGAAGACCCCAACTCGAGTGTCTCCGTCGGGACCACCAGCGACGGCACTCTGATCAACGGTCGCTGGATTGCGCCGTCGCCGACGGTGGAGATCCTGCCCTTGCAGTTCACGCGCGACCTGGCGTACGGCACCGACGAGCTGGTGGCGGCGCTCCGCAGCGCCGCGGCGCACGTGGCGGAGAAGACGCCGGGCAGCATCTTGTATTTGGGCAACGTGGCCCAGCGCTGGGGGGGGGACATCCAGTGGTCGGTGAGCCACAACAACGGGCGCGACGCGGACCTGGCGTTCTACTCGCGGGATCCGTTCGGTTGGCAACGCCGGCCGCCGAACCTGCTGCACTACGGACAGAACCTGCGCAGCGTCGAGTTCTCTGGCTTCTATCGTTTCGACGCCGCGCTCAACGCCGACCTGGCGCAGGGGCTCTTCAACCACACCGGCAGCCAAATCCAATACATGTTCATGGCGCGCTATCTGGAGCTCGCCGTGGTCGACGTGCTGCGGCAACGCGGTGTGGAGCGCGAGGAGCTCATCAAGATTCAGGAGGTCCTCTACGAGCCGCGGGGCTCGGCGATCCACGACGACCACCTGCACATCCGCATCTACTGCACCGCCGACGACCTCTGCGGCGGCTGCGAGAACACCGGCAGCATCCGGCCTTGGGTGGACGAATTCGCGTCGGCGAAGGCGGCCTGCGTCGAGCGTTTCGCCGATATCGTTCAGGACGACGTGGACCCTGTGCAGCGAGCGCACGCCGTCTCGAGATTGGGTCTTGTCGGGGCGACAGCGAAGCGCAGCGTGGTGATCGCGGCCGCCTCGGACTCGGACCCAGGGGTGCGCTTGGCCGCCGTCGCGGTGTTGGGCCAGCTGCGGGACAGCGAGTCGACGCGAGCGCTCATCGCCCGCGAGCCCCTCGAAGCCGACGCGGCGGTGAAATGCGCCCTCGTCGACGCGTTGGGAGGCACCCGTGGACGGCCCACAGCAGACCACTTGGGCGCGATGCTGGCTCGGGAAGACGGCACGATGTGCGGGGCTGGCTTGCCCTTGAAGGCGAAGGTCGCACAGGCGGCCACCAACCTGGAGTCGACGGGCATCGTGCCAGCGCTCATCGCGGTCCTAGACGACGTACAGATCGGCGCGGCGGCCGCCGAGGCGCTGCAAATGCTGACCAACCACCAGGAGGCCATCGATTGGTCGCAGCCGACGGCGGGGACCGACGCCAAGACGCAATGGGAGGCTTGGTACAAGCGAAACAAGAAGAAGACCCGCGAGGTTTGGCTGGCGGCCGGGTTCCGCGAGGTGGGGTACTCGGTGGCGAGCCTGCAGAAGCAGAGCGTGCCGGGCCTTTTGGACGCCATCCTTGGGCCGAAGCACTGCTCGGTGAACGCTCAGCGGGCGCTGATGAAGATTTCGGGCGAGGACCCGGCGAGCCTGGACTGGAGTCCGGAGGACGCGGCGTGGTATTGGACGAGGTTCTTCAAGAAGAACCAGTCGAAGTACGGTCTAGACTTGAGTCATCGTCCCGAGCGCCCGGTTTCAGCGACCCCATCGGACGCTCCCGAACCCGACAGCCAATAAACCCAATTGCCGAGCGGACGGCCGATTTCCGCACCGCAGCTCGTCGGAATTTGCGAAATCGGTCGTGGGCAAGCGAGGCAATGGAATCCAAGTGAGACTGCGATGTTGAACACCAGACCCCGCGTTAATACCGGACTCGAGCGAGTCTTTGCGGAACCAGAGTTTCGGCGACGTCTCGAGGGGCGTCGGGTGGCGTGGTTGGCCAACTCGACCACGGTGATGCCCGACTTGGTGCACGCCGTCGACCGCAGCCTCGCCGAGGGCCTCGACATCGTGCGCATCTTTGGGCCGGAGCACGGCTTGCGCGGCGGCGCCCAGGACATGCTCCACGTCGACACCGACCTCGACCCGCTGACGGGCATCCCGACGGTCAGCCTCTACGGCGCCACCGAGCAGAGCTTGCGGCCCAAGGTCGCGGAGCTGGCCGGCGTCGACGTCGTGCTCATCGACCTGCAGGACATCGGCAGCCGCTACTACACCTACGCCTATACCGCGGCCTATATGGTCGAGGCCTGCGCCAAGGCCGGCGTCGAGGCCTGGATTCTCGACCGGCCCAACCCCATCGGCGGCCTCGAGGTCGAGGGGAACGTCGTGCAGCCCGAGTTTACCTCGTTCGTCGGCGCCTTCCCCATCGCCACCCGGCACGGCATGACGCTGGGCGAGCTGTCGAAGCTGTTGGCGGCGCGCTACGGCTGGCAAGACGCGCTGACGGTGGTGGAGATGCGGGGCTGGGAGCGCGGGATGTTCTTCGACGAGACCGGCCTGCCCTGGGTCTTGCCTTCGCCGAACATGCCGACGCTCGACACGGCCTTGGTCTACCCCGGCCAGTGCCTCTTGGAGGGGACGAATTTGAGCGAGGGGCGAGGCACGACGCGGCCCTTCGAGCTCTTCGGGGCGCCGTGGGTCGAGGCGCAGGCGCTCTACGACACGCTGGGTGAGAAGGCCGCAGACCTCCCTGGCGTGGCCTGGCGCACGACGGCGTTCGAGCCGACGTTCCAGAAGCACGCCCGCAAGACCTGCTGTGGGCTGCAGCTGCACGTCACGGACCGGCAGCAGTTCAAGCCGCTGCGCACCGCCATCGTGCTGTTGCAAGCGCTGCTGGAGCTCTTCCCGGACGACTTCGGCTGGCGCGAGGAGGTCTACGAGTTCGTCGCCGACCGACTCGCCATCGATCTGCTGCTGGGCGACCAGATCGTGCGGCTGGCCATCGAGGACCAGATGCCCATCGGCGAGCTCGAGGTGTTGTTGAACGGTTCGCGCGCCCAGTTCGACGCCGAGCGCGCCCAGCACTTGCTCTACGCGTAAGCCATGACGAAGCCCTCAACCCGCAAGCGCATTGCGCTCTTCGGCGGCAGCTTCAACCCGCCGCACATCAGCCACGTTTTGGACGTCGCGTTTCTGCTGGCCTGCGTCGAGCTCGACGAGGTGCGGGTGGTGCCGACCTTCGACCACGCCTTCGGCAAGGCTCTAGAGCCCTTCGAGCACCGCATGGAGATGGTGCGTCGGGCTATGGCCTGTTTCGGAGCGCGCGTCGTGGTCGACGATCTGGAGCGGCGTCTCGGCGGGGAGAGCCGGACGATTCGGCTGGTAGACCGGCTGCTCGCCGAGGACCCCGAAAGGCAGCTCGTGCTGGTGATCGGCTCGGACTTGCTGCAGGAGCTCGAGCGGTGGATGGAGTCGAAGCGGCTGTTGTCGATCGTGGAGCTTTGCGTCTTGCGGCGCACGGGCTTCCCTTCGGACGATCCGCGGCTCATGGGTCCAGAGATTCCGGAGGTCTCGAGCACCGAGCTGCGCGGGAAGCTCGAGGTGGGCGACTTCGATGGCTGTCGAGGGCTGCTGCCCCGCGAGGTGTTGGAATACATTCGGG
>PFUG01000349.1 GCA_002789955.1 Deltaproteobacteria bacterium CG_4_9_14_3_um_filter_63_12
AGCACATTCCCCTGGCAAGTCCGCCGCAGAAGGGTTGGTCGACCCAGGCGTAATCTCCAGAGAAACCGAGGCTGCTCAGGTCATCCAAGCGGGGAGCGGCCTGCTCACCGGCGTTCGCGATCGCCGGCAGTCGGTCGAAGAGCGAGGGAGCTGCGACGTTGTCTGGGGCGCAGTCCTCGTCGACGCAGGGCACAAAGGGCGCGACGGCCTCGCAAATGGCGACGTTGGCGTAGGTGCCGTGCTTGCGCTCGCTGGGAAAGACGACCCAGCGAGGTTCGGACAGCGCTCCGTGCAGCTCGTCGACGAACTCGAGCTCCGTCGAAGACCCAGCAAACACCTGGCTGTGGTCGTTCACGGTCCCCTCGTGGGCCGCCGTGTACCAGCGGCTGACCTCGAACGCCCCTGCCTCCCCATCCAGAGCCGTCAACTCCGCAGCCACGCGCTCGGAGTCTCCGTTGTGGCCGCTGACGCCGAGGCACTCGCTGCCATAGTCCTGAGAGTAGCCCAACATGATGAACGCTCGGACCACGAAGGGCACCTCGCTGGCCACAAAGACTCGACCCACATCGGCCAACACCGCCGTGGAGTCGTCGATGAGGGGCTCGACCTCGTCGAAGCGTTGCAGTGGGCGCAGTCGATCGAGCAAAGCGTCCTCCCATTGGTCGACCAGACCGTCCGCATCGAGGTCGGCGCAGTCGAGCCCCTCGAGCGCCGAGGCATCGCAGTCGGTTACGTGGGCCGGGAGATTGGTGCGTAGGACGAAGTGGTGTTCGCTGGTCAGCTCCGTCTGCACCACGATGGGCGAAGCCGCGCTCGAGTCGTTGTCCACAGCGTCGAGGTCGGAGTCGCCGCCGTCGGTGTCGGCGGTCTGGGCCTCGAGGTCGGAGTCGCCGTCACCCTCGGCGACGTCGAGCTCGTGGACGTCAGCGTCCGCGGGCTCGAGGTCGAGGGCGTCGATGACGAGGTCGGGCTCTCCGTCGACATTGGAGGGGGCGTTGGCGAGGTCAGGAGCGGCGCTCGCGTCGCTCGAATCCCCAACGCCAATGTCCAGGACGTCTTGCGCGGTCGTTTGCGTGGGGCTGTCATCGCAAGCGGGGACTAAGAGCAAGAGCAGGAACCACCCCAGTCTGAAGCCCTTCGTTAGACTCTGCAAAATCATCCTGGGAGCCTCAATTGATACGCTGTGTTGGATTCTTGGGCCGCGCGACGCTCAAACAAACGGTGGGCTCATCTAGGGGACTGGGCGGGTGACTGAGGCAGGGATGCGGCGCGGCGAGCGCGTCTACAGCGAGCCCGTCAACGGCGTCTAAGTCGACCTCTGCGGGCGAGAGGAGGGTCGAGAGACAGCGAACGTCTGCGTCGGTCGCGTCGAAGTCCTCGAGGCTCACTGAGAGGCCGCTCTCTGGCTCGACGACGTCTTTTTCGGGGCGGACCTTCAGGCGAGATTGCGCTGGCTCGACGACGTCTCCATCGGGGCGGGTCTTTAGGCAAGGTTGCGCTTGGTCGACGTCGTCCCCTGGGGGCGGCGAGAGGCGGGCCTGGGGCTTCGGCTTGTCTTCGCAGGCGCTGAGGCCCACGCCGGTCCCGACCAACGCAGAGGCGATGAGGAAATCCCGACGGCTGAGGATGGCGATGCTGTCTTCGTGCTTCGGGCGCTTTCCATCGTTGGTCATGTTGTATCCCCTGACGTTTGCCGCCGGTCTCTCAGTAGCGGAAGAAACGCCCATATCCTCTGCGGTGTTGAGTGCCAAATTTCCCCATCCGCCCGTGGTGATTGTACGTCATGAGCGAGATCAGCCCATCGAAGAACGCGCTGAGCACGAGGCCCCCAACCGCCAGAACCTTCTGTCCCCCGCTCGCATCCGGGTCGAGCTCTGCCCACCGTTCACGAAGTGGCTTGGTTTCTCGGAAGGTGCCTCCCCCTCGCTGTCGCAACGAGCCATAGAGCATGGGGTTGCCGCCCTCGTAGTTGCCGGCCACGACACACGCTTCGCACAGGATCTTGTCCAGACGTTTCATGGTGCATTCGGCGGCGATGGAGTTGCCACAAGAGTCACAGGTGATCAGCCGCTCGGCTTCAAGCACGCCATCAGGCAGGTACTCGACTGGGTCAGGCACTTTGGGCCGTGCGTGGGTGCGCAGCTCCTGGCGCTCGAACCCGTCGATCCAGAAGCCACGGCAAGTGGGGCAGCGGTCGAACTCGAGGTCGTCGAAGTCGACGACCTGCATCAACGTGAGGTCCACCGGGCAGGCGATGGCCAGGGGGCGCTCGCAGATCTTGCAGGTCTCGCCTTCCTGTTCAATGCCACAGTGGCGGCAATGGGCGGGCGGATGAAAGACGTCTGCGAAGAGAGCCTCGATGGGCCCGCCACGAAAACGTTCGCCGATGAGCGGGTCGAGCTCGCCGGCATCGAGCCAGAGCCCATTGCAGCGGCCGCAGAGGTCGACCTCGACCCCCTGACTCTTACGAACATTCATCGGCGTCGCATCGTCCGCCGGATGCGCACCGACACAGATCGGGCAGTAGCGTAGGTCCTGGCTCATGGTCTCGAGGGATTAGACTTGACCACAGGGGAGATGGGGGAAAAGCTCGGCGACCCGGTCGTAGAGCGGATCACAGACGTCCGGAAGCACGGGGCCAATCCACTCCGGCTTACCTCCCGTGGCATAATACTCAGGAAGGTGGGCGAGGGTAATGCTGGAGCCGCCAGCGCGGTCGATTCCTCCGAAGACGACCCTCCCAACCCCGTGCAGCACCAGCGTTCCCAAGCACATGACACACGGTTCGAGCGTCGTGTAGCAGGTCATCTCTCGGGCCCGTGGCCAATACTCGAGAGGCACGCTGCGGATCGCCTCGATCTCGGCGTGCCGTCCTGGGTTGTAGACGGGGATGGCGATGCGGTTGTGCCCCTCACCGACGCGCACCCCATCGAGGACGATGACGGCCCCGATGGGAAGATTCCCTTCGCCCTCGGCTTCGTGAGCCAACTCGACGGCACGTTGGATGTGGGCCTTCTCGGCGTCTGAGATCACGGGGCCTCCTTGGAGCGTTGAATGCTCCCATGCTGCCAGATGGCATTCGACGTGGGAAGGATTTGCCGAGCGGACGCCGAATCTGTCCTCAATCCTCCCTCAATCCTCGTCCCCAGCCTCGACGATCGCCTCGACCCCCGAATACTCCTCGTCGAGGGCACACCTGGGCTGTTGTCTGAGGTCGGCGAGCTCGAAGGGGTTTGTGGACGAACCCGTCGAGGTGCCGGCCCGCCAGCCTTTGGTTCACCTCCGCCTTTCACTGCGAGGATCCTCGACGGCAGCGTTCGGATTTCGTACTCCATCCACACCGACCCCGCACTCACGTGCCGAAACCAGGCTCCACCTTCGCAGGCCATCGACATGAAGCTCACGCCCAATCGCCACCTGATTCTCTTCCTACTCTCGCTGGGACTCGTGTTCTCGGCGTGCGGACCGAAAGCGAGCACACCGCCAGAAGACTCGGGAAATGGGCGCCTCGAGCTCGAGAAAGTGACCGGGCTCGTCTTCGAGCTCAGCGAAGGCCAACTCTCGGCCACACCGCGCTCGGCGGGCACCAAAGTCGTCGACACCACGCCGCTCTCAGAGGCGCGTGTCGAGGAGATTCTTGCTCGCCTCGGGGACGCTCCCGTCGCCCCTAAGACCGAGGATTTCGCGCTGCGCACCGACTCCCTCGCACCGCCGCGCAAGGGGCAGCGCCTGCAAGACTCCTTCAAGCCGGCGAGCACCACCGCGCCGACCGTCGAACCGGCGGCGCTCCTCGTCACGCGGGCTGCCCCCCAGGGCGACGTGCCCTTGGCGCCCAAGCTCAGCATCACCTTCTCCCAGCCCATGGTCGCGCTGACCAGCCACAGCGAAGCCTCGAAGCTCACCGCCTCGAGGTCGAAGACTCTCCCCGTCACGCTCACCCCCGAACCCCCAGGAACCTGGCGCTGGGTAGGCACTCGCACCCTCGTCTTCGCTCCAGACGGGGGGCGCTTCCCCATGGCGACCCGATACACCGCAGGCGTCGCCAAGGGCACTCAATCCGCCCTCACCTCCGGCCTCGAGGCCGACTACACCTGGAGCTTCGCGACGCCCACCCTGCAGGTGGAGACCACCGCCCCAGCCTACGGACCGACCGACCAACGCCCCATCCTACTCCTTACGTTCAACCAGCGCGTCGACGTGAACACCCTTGCCAAAACCTTGCGCCTCGAGGCCGCCGGAAAGACCTGGGCCTTCGACGTCGTCGACACCGACAGCGTCGCCACCGACGATCGCTACCAATGGGTCCTGCAGAACAGCCAAGCCGACCGCCGCATCGCCATTCGGCCCAACGAAGACCTGCCCCTCGAAGCCTCCATCTCCCTTACCCTCCAAGAGGGAAGTCAGTCCGCCGAGGGCCCTCTCCCCACCCCCAACGACCAGACCTCTTTCTTCCAGGTCCACGGCGCCTTCGAAATCACCGAGCATCACTGCGGCTATGAGGGTTGCCGCCCCTGGGACAGCTTCGAGCTCTCTTTCACCAACCCCATCGACGCCGAAAACTTCGACCCCAAGCTCGTCACCATCGAGCCCAAAATCCCCCACCCGCAGATTTACTTCTACAACAACAACCTCA
>PFUG01000229.1:0-7116 GCA_002789955.1 Deltaproteobacteria bacterium CG_4_9_14_3_um_filter_63_12
TCCCTCGCTCCTCGGCGTACCGGTGTACGCCTGCGTCGCTCGGTCGTCGGCTCCTTGCACCTGGGGCATTTCCGAACGGGCACTCACTAGATGTCCTTTGGGAAGAGTTCGGAGTTCGGTCGCATTTTCCACGGATTTCAAGGGAGATACGCAATTTCAAGATGAACTCTAGCCTAGGCTAGGCTAGCACACCGTCTTCAAGATCTCATCATGGCTTCTCCGCAGAAGAGGCGGACTCAAAGCCCATCATCCCTCTGTGGTCTCTGCTTCCTCGGCTTCCTCTGCGTTGGTCGGAGGTCTCGAATTCATTGACGAATCCAAGACCCAACCACACGCTTCGGTATGTGCCTTCGACCGACGTCAGCGCAGCTCGCGGCAGCCTTCGCGCGGGCACCCAGGGCACTTGAGCTTGTACTGGGTCGAGTGTTTTCGTCCGCTCGCCAAGTGCTCAGCGACCAAGTCGGCGAGGCCGTTGATGAACGTCGGGCGGGCGTTGGGTACCGGGGCGCGTTCGAATTGCTCGATGCCGCACCGGGCTGCGGTGGCGCGCAGCTGGATGTCGATCTCTTCGAGGGTCTCGACGTGGTCGCTGGTGAAGGCCACTGGCACGACGAGAACCCGGGTGGCGCCTTGCTTGGAGAGCTGCTCGATGACGGAGACGGTGCTCGGACCGAGCCACTTCACGGGGCCGACTGCAGACTGGTAGGCGAGCATGTAGCGCTGGGATAGGCCGAGCGTGTCGACGATGGCTTGGACCGTCGCGCCGACCTCCTGGGGGTACGAATCTCCGCGGTAGATCACCTTCAGGGGAAGGGAATGTGCCGAGAAGACCAGGACGACCTCGTCGCGATGCTCAGGCGGGAAGCGGCCCAGCGCCTCCCGAATCCCCTCGCAGAGGGTGTCGATCAGGGCCGGATGAGTCGGCCAGCGGTCGATGACGCTCCAGTCGAAGTGGTTGCCGAGCTTCATCTCGTCGACCGCGCGCCAGAGGTCGTTCAGGCTGGAGCCGCTGGTGGGGCAGGCGTACTGAGGGTACTGCGAGAACGCGACGGCGCGATGAACCTTGTCGCGCAGCATCTGCTCGAGCGCTTCGTGCGCGTACGGCGGAGTGTAGCGAAAGGCGATGTAGCTTTTGTGGGGGGCGGTCGAGGGCGAGATGCGGTCGAGGGCGACGGCGAGCAGGTCGCCTTGCTCGCGCGTTCCGCGAGTGATGGGGGAGCCGCCGCCAATGGAGCGGTAGACCTCGACGACCTTGGGAGTGCGTCGAGAGACAATGAAGGGGCCGAGCACGCTCTGCATCGGGAGCTCGATGAGCTCTCGGTCGCGGAAGAGTTTTTCGAGGAAGGGGCCGACGCCATCCAGGCTGTCGGGGCCTCCCATGTTCAGCATGACGATTCCGGTTGGAGCACGATCCGACATGAAGTTCTCCTGGGGTCGTTTGGCGCCGAATTTCATGACACCTCGGTCGGCGAAGCGCAACGGCGTCGCCGGCTCTTTGCTCGATTTCTCTCCGACGGCAGCGCGGGCCACCGAGCGAGCAGACTTTCTCCTGCGAACCCTTGCGCTCGCGGGCTCGGTGGCTATTGTCGTGCGACTCGCCGCCGGACGTCGGGAGGGTCGGCACAGACGCCGACTGCAGGGCACAAAAGAGCCAAAATAGAGGCACGCAACTTGGAGCAGAACGCGGAGATGGTTGACGAGGTGGGTGCCGACATCGAAGTGGCGATCGTGACCGAGACCCCGTTCGAGCTCTCGGAGAACGTGGCGAAGCTCGAGAAAGACGGCAAGACCTACTACATCGTGGGAACGGCACATGTCTCCGACAAGAGCGTCCAAGAGGTCGAAGCCATCATCGACCACTTGCACCCCGACACGGTTTGCGTCGAGCTCTGCGAGATGCGCTACAAAGCGCTCAATGACGCCGACCAGTGGCAGAAGCTCGACATCTTCAAGGTCATCAAAGAAGGCAAGACGCTCTTCTTGCTCGCCAACCTGGCGATCGGCGCTTACCAGCGACGCCTCGGCGCGGAGCTGGGCGTCAAGCCTGGGGCCGAGCTGTTAGCCGCGGCGAACAAGGCGAAATCGGTCGGTGCGAAGGTCGCGCTGGTCGATCGCAACATCCAGACGACGCTCAAGCGCACCTGGGCCAACCTGGGCTTCTGGAAGAAAGCACAGCTGATGTGGGCCATCATGGACTCCATGCTGGCCAAGAAAGAAGACCAAGAAGAGCTCGACATCGAGAAGCTCAAGGAGAAAGCGCACCTCTCGGAGATGATGGCCGAGTTCGCCAAGGCGCTGCCCGAGGTCCACGGCCCGCTCATCGACGAGCGTGACCGCTACCTCATCAGCAGCATCGAAGAGGCCGAAGGCAAGACGATCGTCGCGGTCGTCGGCGCGGGCCACGTCGAGGGCATGAAGCGCTACTTCGGCACCAAGGTCGATCGAGCCGCGCTCGACGAGTTGCCCAAACCCAAAGGGTTTTGGAAGATCGCCAAGTGGATCATCCCCCTCATTATCCTGTCCGCGTTCTCGTATGGCCTGACTCGTACCGAGGGCGGCAGCTTCGAAGAGTTGCTTTACGCCTGGATCCTGCCCAACTCGATCTTCGCGTTGGTGCTCACCGCCGCGGCCGGCGGCAAATTCGTCAGCCAGATCACGGCCTTCATTGCCTCCCCCATCACCTCGCTCAACCCGCTCTTGGGGGCAGGGATGGTCGTGGGGCTCGTCGAAGCCTGGGCTCGCAAGCCCAATGTCGAAGACTGTGAACGGATCAATGAGGACGTCCAGAGTCTGCGCGGCATTTACCGAAACCCCTTCACTCGCGTGCTGTTGGTCGCCGTAGCGTCGACGCTCGGGTCGGCGCTGGGGGCCTGGGTCGGGTTATCTTGGGTCCTCACCTTGGTCGCCAGCTAGGCGTCTGAACTGTGTCCGAGGCCACCTGAGATTGAGCGTTTTAAGGGGCAACGGCGTTCTGCTCAGCACCGCGGTGGGTTCAATCGAGCTGAGAAATGAGCCGACTACGTCGCCTGGCGCAGAGAGTCATGAAGGGGTCCTTGCCTCTCCACGCTGGGACGATCGAGTTCGGCGGCATTCGGGCGCCCGTTTTTGGCCGACGAGAGCTTCGACATCCGCTTAGCCATCAGACAGACCGCAGACGGCGGAATGGAGTGGCTCCGCCCCGGTGACGACGGCTGGGAGGTCTGGAGCACGATCTCCTGTCGTTCTTCGCCGTGGCCGAGGCGTTCTTGGCGCTGCGCTTAGGGGGCGGCTACGAGCCTGTCGGCGACGACTTCGGCGGCTCGTCGATCGTCGTTCCCCACGGTGAGCAGGAGATTCCCGGGTTGGCCGACGCGTTGGCGAGGGGGGGCGCTGCGCCGGCAAATGCCACGAGCGTGCTGCGCCCCCATCACGTCCTAGGGTCCGCTGTCTGCTGGGACCGCGCCCTCGCCGGAGAAGGCGTGCGGTGGGGCGTCGGGGCTCGGGTCTACTCCGACATCGAAGGGGTCGGTGCCGGGCTCCGCAGGCTTGCCCGCCCGCGCCTGGTCACGGGTGATCACGACCTTCTCCTCGGGCTTGCAGCGCATCTCGGCCGCGGTCGGCGGCCGAATCTCGTTCTTGACGTACTTGTAGACGTCGGCGAGGAAGTGCACGCGGCCTTCCTCGTCGACGCGCACGGTGTAGTACTCGATGAACACGTCGATGGGCTGATCGAGCCCGATCTGCTCGTTGTTGCCCGTATCCAACTTGGTCTGGTTATCTTTGGTCCACTTGCCCTCGTGACCAAGGATCTCTTCGGCGAGCTCTAAGGGGTCCTGCACACGCATGCAGCCATGGCTGAAGGCCCGGATTGGGTAGCGGAACAGGGTCTTCTTGGGTGTGTCGTGCATGAACGTGCTGTGGATGTTGGGGAAGATGAACTTGACCTTGCCCAAGGCGTTGTTCTCTCCGGGCAGCTGCCTCAGCACGGTGTTTGGCCCGTCGGTGTAGTACTCGAAGCCATTCTTGGTGAGCCACTGCGGATCCTCGAGGATCTTCGGCAGATATTCTTCCTTCTCGATGCGCGGAGGCACGTTCCAGTAGGGGTTGAGGACGAGGAACTGCATGCGCGCGTGTTGAATCGGCGTGGCGTTGGGGAGGAACCAGGTCTTGGTCTCGGGGTCGCACTGACGGGTGGCGTTGCCGGTCACGATTTTGAAGCGCCGAACGCGCTCCCCGTCTCGCCACAGCTCGCCGTGGAAGTCGGGGATGTTGATGTAGACGAAGTACTTGGAGGGCGTGAAGTAGCCCTGGTGGAAGCGGCGCAGGTTGACCTCTATCTCCTCGGTCCGCCGTTCGGCGCTGAGGTTGAGGCTGCGCCAGAAGGGCTTGTCGGACTCGCCAGTGACCGCGATCTGGTGGGTCTCTTGGTACCTCGAGACGGCGTCGAAGGTGGCTTGATCGAAGAGGTTGTCGACTGGGCCATCATAGTAGCCCTCGGCGTGCAACCGGAGCTTGAGGGCGGCGACGCGCTTGGACTGCGAGCCGAGCTTCAGGCTGCCTTCTGTGACCTCGGGCCATCCACCCGCCGCGACGATGTTACGGTAGCGCACCAACGCTTCGCGCAGCTTCGGGTATTGCTCGTGCTGCGGCCACAGGGAGCGCAGATAGGCGTCGACTTCCTCTTCTCCGGAGAGCTTGGAGAAGGCGACGAGCTCGTTGCTCAGTCGCGCCAGCACGATCTCGCTCTGGTATTTGGGGTGGAACGGGGGCTCTTCGTATTTGGCGATCTCGAGGGGGGAGGCCTGGTTGAGGTTGCCGTCGTGGAGGTCCCTGGCGTAGCGCAGGAGAGCGTCGGCGAGTCGCACCTCGAGCTCGATGCTGTCTTTGTTCAACGACTCAGTGCGCCGATGCAACGTGTCGATGGCGGCTTTGAGCTCGGGGGAGAGAGACCCCTCGAGGTAGACGTCGAGAGCCCCTTCTACGCCGCGCTCCAGGTCGAAGTCGATGCTCCTGAGCCGTTCGGCGAGGGCGTCGAGGGCGACCTGATCGACTTCGGGGAAGGTCCAGTCGTCGAGGTTGTGGCGCGCGCTCTCGGCGACCTCGACCAAGGGCTTGAGATCCTTGAGCCAGTAGTCCTCGGGGTTCAAGCCATGGCTGCCCGCATCGAGCAAGGCCTCGTAGACCCGAGCCGCTTCGGGACGCAGCCCGGCGCCGTCGACGAACATCGGCTCGAAGCCCCGTGCCCTGTAGAACTCCTGCAGGGTACTATCGTAGAAGAGGTCGATCGGCGGCCGTTTGCGCGGTTTCTGCCGCTCCAACGCCACGGCGACGGCCTCCTGTAGGCGTTGGTCGATGCGGGTGGGCACGTCGTCGGGGCGAGCGCGGCGCAAAAGGTGGTCGCGCAACCCCCTCGAGGCCTCCTCCGCCAAGACCTGATAGACGTCCGGTCCTCGCTCGCCAGCCGGCTCCGCGGTTCCATCCGCAGGCCCCTCGGTGGTCTGGGTCGTCGCTTCCGTGGAGCCTTCGTCCGCGGCCCCATCCGTTTCTTTTTCGCTCCCACAGGCGGCGCAACACAGTGCCAACGCGAGGAGGAAAAGAGCGCTTCGCCACCGGCGAAGCCCAACTTTGGCCACGTGCATCACATCCATGTGTCACCTTCTGGCTTGGTTCAGGCTCGGTTTCTCTACATAGAACGACCCCGTCTCATACCAGAAAGCACCCACACTTGCCCACATTCTTTTCTCCCGCTCGTTGCTCTCACAACTCGCAGCGGGGGACGGCGGAGAGTCGTGTAAACCCGAAGGGTTGCGCGCAGGATGCGACGCTCCGCCGCAACGCGCGGTTGCCGTCCATCCGCGACTCGGGTTGATTCAGGGGCGAATGGGACACTATTCTCCTGATGGGGTTCGTCACCCGTCGCCGGGCGTCGAGCGCCGGTTGTTCTTGACGGGCATCGCAGCCAACCAGCAAGAACACGTTCACCCCTTTCGGGAGCGCTTCATGTCACTCAGGTCGATGCTCGCACTCTGCGCTTTGCTGCTCGCCGGGACAGTCGGCTGTCAAGACGACAGCGGCTCCGACAAGGACGCGGGCCAGGACTTCCAGTTCTTTGTCGACACCTCCCCGTGGCCAGACACCGGGCCCGACCCGGACGTCGCGCCCGACCTGCCAAATGACACCACGAACGCGGCGTCCGATCTCTCCGACGGGGCCCAGCAAGACGTCGCCAACGACACGCCACAAGACACCACGACTGCGCAGGACACCCTCAGCAGCGACACCGCCCAGAGCGACCTCGCAGCCGACCTCGTCGCAGACGCGGCCGACACCGTCGCAGACGCGGCCGACCTCGTCGACACCCAAGACAACGACCTCACCGATGCGCAGGACCTCGACATCCCAGACCCTGACCTGGCGGACGCAGACGCCGACGGGCTCGACGTCACAGAGCTCAGCGCCGAGCTCGACCAAGCCGAGCTCGACGTCGGTCCGCCGCCCACTCCGTCGGCCGGCTCGTACACCTACACGCGCTTGCCCATTGGTGGCCTCGATAATTCGACGGAGGTCGAGTTCCACCCAGATGGCACCTACTTCATCGTTCTCGAGCAACACACCTCGGTCCTGCTCTACGACGTGGCGAGCAAGACCGTGCAGACCTTCAATCCAACGGTCGCGGGCGGCACGCTCTATTGGGAGCACCTCAAGTTCGACCCCAGCGGCGATTTCGCGACACTGCTCGGCCGCGTCGTGCCCTCCGGAACCGGACCCGATGTGGGCGTCATCTTTCGCTTCGACGACGCAGCCTACCGCACCGCGACCGGCTCCGTGTTTACCCAGGTGACCGGAGTGCCGACCGTCTGGGCGTTCACCTCCATGGCCTACCCCTGGGACGGCGGCCTGCCCGTCGTCTTGGCCTGGACCGACACGGGCCCCGCCTACGCGGCGTTCCTCTACGAGTACGATCCAGCCCTCGGGACCCTGACCCAGCTCGTCGCCGAGCCGACCAGCGCCGGCTGCCAAGGCGTCACCTTCGTCAACAACGAGTACGGCGATCCCGGCATCCTCGCCGTCTGCGGCATCAACGGCTACGACGCCTTCTACTTCACCGAAATCGGCGGGGTCCCAGAGGTGCGTTCG
>PFUG01000229.1:7136-26467 GCA_002789955.1 Deltaproteobacteria bacterium CG_4_9_14_3_um_filter_63_12
GAACCTGGGCAACACCAGCCGCATCGAGTCCTATCTCGGAGGCACCTACGCCCTGGCGGTGAGCAACTCCGGCCGGTCGGTCTACCGCTTCCAGGCCGGCAGCTGGAACGGCTACTCCGCGGCCCCGCGCTTCAGCAACAAGGGCATCTACAACTTGCGCTTCAAGAGAGACGGCTCGCGCACCTTGATCGTCGGCCGCGCCGGTCTGATGCCGACCACGGGCACCGTGCTCGAGTATCGCCACGACCTCTATTCTTGCCCAGCCCCCTTCAGCAACTGCGAACTCAGCGACGTCGGTGTGCCAAACTTCGACCAAGCGCCCTACCTCGGCACCTCGAACACCTATTTCTACGACGCAGATTGGCGTCCAGGTTGCGAAGGCGGCGTGATTGTGGGGGGGGACAGCAGCCGGGGATTGGCGGTTTCGTTCCAGCTCGTCGGCGGCGACAGTTGCGGTTGGTGAGCGCGCCCGCATGAGGATTGGGCGTCGCGGACTCCGAGCCCGACGCAGCTCTGTGCCCTTCGTCGCCACCACAGCAGGCCGAGGAGCGCCAACGCCGCAAAGCCACTCGGCGCGCGGTCGGGCGCAGTCGCTACTCGACAGCCACAGATGGCGACGGCCTTTTCAGAGCCTTCTGCCGCTTCGAGAGCCTGGGCATCGCCGTCGTTGACCTGCAGGTCCGCCGAGTTGGAGCCATCACTGCTCCCATCGGAGCTCGTGGCGTCGTCCGCGGTCGAAGTGTCGGCAGGACTCGTGAAGTCTTCGACGTCCGCCGACGTGTCGGCTGGCGTCGTGGTGTCCGTCTCTTCCGGCTGCACCTCACCGAGGCAGGCGACAGCCATCTGCGACGGCTCGTAGAACGGACCGGCACAGGCCCCAACGTGATAGGAGCCGTCGCTCGGGTAGCGGTGCTGGCCGTCGGCGTCTTCGAACAGGAAGAAGTACTGGGAGCAAGGCGCCAGCGGGGTTCCAGAGTAGAGGTAGGTGCCGTTGGAGCCGGTTCCGCGCTCGAGATCGAGTCGTTGGCACTGGCCATCGATAACGACGACCGAACGAGTCGGCGTGCCGCCTCCGGCCCGGTAGTAGTTCGCGCGAAAAGCGAAGGTCGTGGTCTGGCCGCCTTGCTCCGGGAAATGGAGGCCCGAAGGAATTCGACTTGGCGTCCCCGAGGCATGGAAGTCGTGCGTCGAGAGGTTGCCAGCGACGCCGATTCCGGTGTTGACGTAGGCTGGGTTGAGCAGGTTGTAGCGGTGTCCGTTGCTCATCCGCCAAGAGCAGGACGGGTCCGCGTCGTTCTCGTGCAGCCACATGTAGAAGACGTACTCGGGATCCCCAGCCGGAGCGGCGTTCTCGCCCCACATTCCGCCGTAGCCGAAGGCGCTGAGCCGATCTCCGGCGGTGGGGCAGACGCCGGCACAGCTCGCGACGCCGCCGACGCAGGCACAGCTCGGCGAACCATCGCAGGGACCAGGGTCGTACTGTGTCGCGATGTCCGGCACGAGGTCACACGGGGAGTCGTGCTGTAGGCCTCGTCCCGAGAGAGAGAGGTTTGCCGAGTGGAAGCGCGCGACACGGTTGAGTTGGTAGTTGTACTCCAGCGGCGGCGAGGGCGTGTAGCAGGCGTAGTCGGCGCAGCCGTTGGCCGAGCACGCGGCGAGGTCGGCGGCCGGATCGCAGCGGGCGCGGTTGGCGAGCACCAAGAGCGCCATCTCGTTGTAGTTGGGGAACGAGCCCGAGGGCTCGCCCAGTGGCGCTGTGCGAACCCGCAGGCTTTCGGTGTTCTCCGCCGGCCCAACCGCTTCGCAGCCTGACAGCATCCCGAGCAGAACCAACAAGACGAGGGTGTTTCGCTTCATGTCCAACCAGTCCGTCCGTGCGCGGAAGTTTCTTGAGCACGCCGTGGGCGCCTGCAGGCAATAATGGGCGAGCCTCCACGCAAAAGAAAGAGCCACGCAGGTTCTGTGAGGGCAAACGAAAAGAAACCGGGAAGGCGACCCGGTCCTGAATCGTTGCTCTCTCGAAACAGACCATTAACATGGCGCATCCTGTGATTGCGACACGAATCGTCCAGCGGACGGACCGCGACCAATTCTGATGAGGGCCATGTGGGTTGGTGTTCCTCCGCACGAGGCAGGAGTCGTTTCGATGTCCGATTCAACACTTCAAGGTCACATCGTCGTCGTCGACGACGACCGCAGTTTGAGCAAGCTCATCGCCCACTGGCTGCGTCGCGCCAACTACGAGGTCCACGAATTCCACGACGGCGAGTCCTGTCTGGCCGGACTGCAGCGGATTCTGCCGGATGCGATCTGTCTGGACATCAACATGCCAGGACTGGGAGGCATCGAGACGCTGCGGTTGATCAAGGAGCGCCACCGTCACCTGCCCGTGCTGATCCTGACCGCCGACACGCAAGTCGACACCGTAGTGTCGGCGATGCAGCTCGGCGCCTACGACTACCTTCCCAAGCCGCTCGACCAGAACAAGCTCATCACCACGATCCGCAACAGCGTCGAGCGGTATCGCTTGGCCGTCCGCTTGGAGACTCTAGAGCGCGAGGCGTCAGCCGACGGCTACCCCGGAATTCTCGGCAAGTCGGCGGCGATGAAGGGTCTCTTCCGTGAAATCGACCGGGTCGCGGGCAGCGATGTCACGGTGCTGATCCACGGCGAGAGCGGGACCGGCAAAGAGCTGGTGGCGCGGGCCCTCCACGACCACAGCGGTCGCCGCGAAGGGCACTTCGTCGCGCTCAACTGCGCGGCCATCCCCGAGACCCTGCAAGAAACCGAGCTCTTCGGGCACGAAAAAGGAGCGTTTACCGGCGCGACCGAGCGCCGGGTGGGACGCTTCGAGCAGGCCGACGGCGGCACACTCTTCCTCGACGAGGTGGCCGAGCTGAGCTTGGGACTGCAAGCCAAGCTCCTGCGGGCCGTGCAAGAGCGACGCTTTCATCGAGTCGGTGGCTCCAACGAGGTCCGCTCCGACTTCCGTTTGCTCGCCGCCTCGAACCGTGACCTGGCCACAGAAGCCCAAGAAGGCCGTTTCCGCGAAGACCTCTTCTACCGCATCGCGGTCTTCGAGCTCGAGGTGCCCCCATTGCGGGCTCGCGATGGGGACGTGCTCTTCCTGTCCACACACTTCCTGTCCCTCTTCTCCGAAGGAACGCCGCCGCGTTTCTCGCCAGAATCCCAGGCCTTGGTCGAGTCCTACAATTGGCCTGGGAATGTCCGCGAGATGGAGAACGCCATGCGCAGGGCCTGTGTTCTGGCGCAAGATGGAGTGATTCTGCCGTCGCACCTCCCACCGCGGGTCCGTCGCGCCCAAGGGGAAACTCACGACGAGACGCCGTTTACCCCTTCCCTCCCCATCAGCCATGGGGCCACGCCGCCTGCGCCGACCAGCCCGACCAGCCCGCCCAATGGCGGCACACTCCCGGTGGTGACGCTGGCGCAGCTCGAGCGACAGGCGATCACGGAGGCTTTGCTGCGGACCGACGGGAACGTCTCGCTGGTCGGGCGGCAGCTGGGCATCGGCCGCACGAGCCTCTATCGCAAGATGGCGAAGTACAACCTGCGCTGAGCGCTGGAGCGGCAACCTTCGTGACTGCTCCTTTGGGGAGGCAGGGACCTGCCCTGACCCGCCGGGGGACTTTGTCTCCCGGACCCCCTTTCCCTTTCTTCTTTCTTGCCGTCAAAGGCATCGAGGTTTTGTAGTCGCTAATTCACATCATCCCAACAAATCTCGAGTTCCACGTCGGGCTTAATGGCCAAGCATTCGGCGTCATCCCAAGGGCGATATGTATCAACAGAGTCAGAGCAGAGGTTAGTGCTGACAAGATCACCACACCACCCACCTGGTTGTTCCGTGCAGGGGTAGGCGGAACAAGCATGCCACCCGCAAGGGAGGCAATCCATGCCGAACTGACAGCACAAAGTGTTATCCTCATTACAGCCATAAGTGACGATCGTTGAGGCGCCTTGGGAGCAGTAGTGCAACGGCGGATCCCAACATCTGTCTTGAGCGAGCTTGCCGTCGCCGAACTTCCTTGGATCCTCACAGGACACGTCGCTCTCGTTGGAGTCTGAGGTATCCGAAATGGTGTCCGGGGGGCTCACAGTATCCACCTCCGCAGACACATCTGCCGCTACTTTTTCCTCAGAGGAACACGAAGTAGCGAGAATTCCAGAGAACGCGAAAAGGGCGAGCAGGAAGAATTTCATGTCACACACCTTGTTGCATGCTGTGGAGATCCGCACCAAGCCCGAAGAGCAGACAGATCAGACCCCCCCCTTTCTAAACCGCATGATTCCTCCTGTTTGTGTTGTTCCAACCCGCGCGCCCGACCTCACAGGATCTTGCGCGACCCACTCGACTCGAGTGAGTATCAATCTGCGGTCGAGACTACAGGCGAATGGTCGAACTTTCAATAGATTCGATACGGAATATGCCGGCCGTCGATTTTTGGACAGCTTTAGTCCAAAATCGGGACCTGAAGTCTGAACCTGAAACCGGCGCATTCCCGTTGGCATCGGCGTCGGCATCGGCATCGGCGACGCAGTGCGCGCTGTTGGGGAGTTTCGTGGTTCCACCCATGGCGGCATCGCGCATGGCGCGCTGTTCGGCAAGAACCAGGAGCCGGGCATGGCGGAGAGCCGTGTAGACCGAGTGGCCAGCGACTGAACACTCGCCTTGATAGGGCTCGACTGCGCCGTCGTGCTTGCCGAAGGGCATCGCGTCTACACACACGCTGCCGGTCGCCGTCACCGGGAGCGCTCAGCCTCCGAGGAAGGCAGTGACGCGCCGCACGCCCTCTGCGTCGTTGAGCGCTCGCAGCTGAGTCAGCGCGGTGTTGCCTGCTCTCCTGGCCAGCTCGGGTTGGCGTCGTTCGAAGGCCAATGTGGCGGCTCGCTCGAGGCAGCTCGGGATGTCGGGATCGACGACTCCGGTCTGCACCAGCAGGGCGTCGACCCGGTTCAGGACCTTGTCGAGGCGCGCCCAGTCCTGCAGACCCGCCGCACACGGGGACAAGCCCGCATAGATCCAAGGCAGGTCCAGCGAGGTGCCGTGTTTCTCTTGCCGCTCTCGCTCCATCTCGAGGACGCGCTGGGCCTCGTAGAAGTCTCCTTTCGCGATGAGCAGCAGAGAGAGGTTGATGCGCGGCGTGCTGACGCTCGGGTTATCGAGAGCCACATAAGCGTCGGCCGACCGACGGTAGTAGCCCTCGGCGTCTGCGGGGTTCCCGTAGAGCCGGTGCACTTCGCCCAGGTCGTTGAGGCAAGCGGCGACGAGGAAGCGGTGCCCCCAAGCCTGAAAGACCTCTAGGGCCTGTTCGATGGTGTGGGCGGACAGCGCGGTGTCGCCTTGATGCCCGAAGATGTTTCCCAACATCCGCATGGCCTTGGCGCGTCCAACGGAGTCGCCGATCTCCTGCTGAATAAACATGGCGCGACGCAGTGCTGCCTCGGCCTCCACGTGTTGGCTGCGGAAATAGTAGGCGCGACCCATGTTGAGGTAGCAGTCGGCTTCATCTTGCGCAGCGTCCAACCCGTCGAAGCGCCGCAGCGCATCTTGGTAGGCTTCGAGCGCCTCGGCGGTGGCCCCATGAGTGAACCTGAGCAGCCCCAACTCGCGCAGCGCCACGGCTTCCGAACGGCGCCAGTTGTGGTGTCGGGCGACCTCGAGCACACGGTCGACCAGGACCTGGGCCTCGTCGAGTCGGTTGTGCGTGCTCAGGACGTGCGCCCGGGCGAGCCAGCCATCGGCCCAACGCTCGTCGGAAGCGGAGACCCCCAACGCTTTCATGGCCTCCTCACGCCGATCGAAGAGGGTGTAGGCCGTGCGGTACTCGCCGAGATTGGCGCGAGCCTTGGCGCCCTCGAGGAGAGGGGCGATGGCAAACCCGAGCTCGCCGGCGCGCATCAGGTGCTCGCCGCGCCGCTCTGCGATCTGCAGGGAGCCGTTGAGGTAGCTCTTCTCGAGCATCTCGGCGCAGATGCGGTGGTGCCGGCGCAGGCGTCGGGCGTCGCCGGCCGAGCGTTCTACGGACTCCCAGAGCATCCCGTGAGCGAAGGAGAGCCCCATCACTCCGCGTTCGAGGAGGTGGGTGGCGAGGAGCTTCTCGACGATGGACCAGTCGATGCTGACTCCAGCGAGCTGGCAGCAGATCTCCCACTCCTTGGGGTGAAAGTCCTTGCCCAGCGCCGCGGCAATCTCGAGAGCCACGGTGAAGCCGACGGCGTTGCTGCTGGCCAAGAGCTCGTCGAGGCGGTTCTTCCACAGACCATGGATGCTGTCGGGGAGCTGTTGCCGGGCGTTGGCTTTGAGCGCAAAGCCGCCCTCCTTGACGGTCAGGAGCCCCTTGGACACCCAGTCTCCCACGAGCTGGATCGCGAAGAGCGGGTTCCCAGCGGTGCGCGCAGCGACCTCCCCGACCAGCTCCCCCTCGAGACCGAGCAGCTCACCGACCAGCGCAGTGTGGTCGGCCGGCTGCAAGGGTCCGATGGGCATCTGATAGACGTTGGGCATCGTCGCCAGCTCATGCAGCAACGCGCTCTCGTCCGGACGTTTTCCAAGCAGGTCGTCCCTCGCCGTGGCGAGGATCAAGACCGGCTGGCTCTGGATGTCTTGCAACTCCATGAGGAATTTGACGAACGCCAAGCTGTCGGCGCCGCAGTGGACGTCGTCGAGGAAGAGGATCAGCGCGCGCGAGTGGGTCGTTCGTTCGATGAAGCGCGCGATCACGCCGTAGCGTTCTTCGGGGTTGGTGAAGAAGACGCGCGGCAGCTTGTCGTCGTCTTCCTGCTCCTCGAACCCACCCATCGTCTCGACCAGCGCTGGGATGTCAGCGTCGTTGCGTCGCGCCAGTGGGTGCTCTCTGACAAAGGCGGTGACGCGCTGTAGGCACTCCTTTCTGGAGAGCCCAATGCAGTCGAGATGGGCTGCGATCATGGGCCCCAGGCCGTCCGACGGTCCCGTGATCGGGCTGTGCGTGGCGCGCAGCGAGACCGCCGCTCCCAGCTCACTGGCCCGGCGGCAGAGCCACTCGACGAGCCGGCTCTTGCCGTAGCCCGCGCCCCCTTGCAACAGGATGAACTCGGCGCGCCTGCTGTCGCTGACACGGTGCAGCGATTGCCAGATGACGTCACGCTCTCGCTCCCGATCCACCAGCGGAATGGTGCGCAGCCCGAAGAGCCCGAGCCCGGCGCCGACGAGTCTGAGGGACGGTCGCTCCCCCTCCAGCCGGCGCCACGATTCGGAGAACGGAGGTTGCAGGTCGGTGATCGAGGAAGGGGGGCTGGCCAGGGCGACTTTCGCGAGATCCCACGGCGAGACAAAGATCTGCGAGATCGTCGCGGCTTCGACGGGTACCACGTTTTCGGACGAAAGGTGGACGACTTGCTCGAGGTCGACGCGGATGGTGTCGCCGCCGCCAAGCTCGGAGAGCAAGTCCAACGCGGGGTTCGGGTCGTTCAGCGAGGCGACGAGTCGGCCAGGCACCGCGATCGCGTGCGAGGACGAAGACGGTTCGTCGTTCTCATCGGCGAGAAACTGTTCCCAAGGGGGGAGCGTCGGGCGCAGGTCGGGTTCCCTAGGGTCTCCCAACGAGGCGAGGCTCCAAGCGGCGTCGGCGGCGAGCTGGAAGCGATCGCTGGGGCGCTTGGCGAGCATCCGTCCCAACCAGCTCTGGAATCCCTCGGGGAGATGAGGCGAGCGCACGGGTTTAGGCGAGTCATAAACTTGGGACCGAAGCAGATCGGTGCCCTTCGTGCCAGGAAACATCCGCCGGCCAGTCGCGAACTGATAAGCGAGACACCCCATGGAGTAGAGGTCGGTCCACGGGCCCTGGTCGCGGGTCTGGTTGAGGATCTGCTCTGGCGCCATGTAATAAGGCGTGCCCGAAACCACCCCCGCGTTTTGGTCCACGAGCCCCAGCGCCCGAGCGATGCCAAAGTCGGTCAAACGCAGCCCGGCGCGCCCATCGGCGGGAGTGGCGATCAGGATGTTTCCAGGCTTGAGATCCCGATGCACCACGCCGCGGGCGTGGGCGTGGGCGAGGGCATCAAGCAGCTCGAGGATGAGCGCTCTGAGGCGAGGCCAACTCAGCGGGGACCTGGGTCTCGGGAGGGTTCCGCCCGAGGCGTAGTCCATGGCGAGGTAGAGGCTGTCCCGCAGGAGACGGCCGCCAGAGGCCTCCTCGGCCTCACGGGTGAGGGAGCCGTAGTCGAGCACCATGACGATGCCGGGATGGTGCAGCCGTGCGACGGAACGAACCTCGTTGTGGAACGCGGCGCGAACCGATGGCTCCATCCCATGGGAGGCGTGCAAGATCTTGACGGCGACCCGCACGTTCTGGGTTTGATGAACCGCAGACCAGACCTCGCCCATGGCGCCCCGACCGACGGGAGCCTTGAGGAGAAAGGGCCCTACTGGAATGTCGTTCGCGACGACGAGCTCATCCATGTCATCAGTTCTTTTACGGGGCTGCAGGGCAGCAGCCGTGCGCGAGGAGAAAGACCAGTTCGAAACGTGCGGAGGGCTCACAGAAACCCGCCGGCGCCGCCGACCCATTGGATTTCGCGCCCAACTTGGGACCGAGCGGTCTCGAGGCGAGACCGCTGACGTCCCTACGCGCGATCGGCTGACACGATAACACGCCGAGGATAGGTTTCTATATTGAGCAGTGAAAGTGCGTGGGTGGGAGTGTTGACGAAACGGCTCAGCGCACCATCTCCCCAAGAGAGATCTCCAATAACAGATTGATTTTATGTGCGAATGAAAGAAAAGTATCGAAAAGTTGGAAACCTTTGGACCTCGGTTGCCGACAATCTCTGGCGTCGAGAACGCAGACAAAATGTTGCAGGCCTTGACCAACGGGCTCGATGATGTGGCAAAGGTGACGCCGGACTACAAAGCCGCCACACGCTCCGACCACGAGGGCGCCATTCGGCTGGATAAGCTCGATATCCCTCAGCCCGACCAAGGGCTCGAGACGGGCATCAACGACGTAGAGATCGCCCTCGGGGAGCTCGGCGCCGCCAATCAGGACTATCAAGTCGTCCAACTCAAGGATGACCTGCGCACCATCGCGAAAGAGGACGACAAGGCTGAGGCCCGGCTCAAGGATATTGAGACGACCAAGCAGCTCCTCTCGAACGTCGGAGGCATGATCGACAAAACCGTTAGGGTCATGAAAGGGGGCGGGCAGCGCCATCGCTGCAGGGGCGGACCGTGTTCACGTGGGCGAAGCGAAGCTCGCCGTCTACGCCCAACGGCTGGACATGATGGACGACGGCAAGACGCAGTTCGCGACTCAGTACGTGAGCTTCGATAAGGAGGGGACGCCGGAGATCCACGACGCCACCACCGGGGACTCGTCGAACACATACAGACACCGGAAAGACCACCGAGCACCAGTACAGCCAGGACTCGCCGACGCTTTCGGCTGGGGTGGGTGGAGGCATCACGGCGGTGGCCGACTTCCTCTACAAAGACGAGGTCGACCAATGTCTACACGAGATCGCGAAGGTCGAGAGTCGCCTCGCTGCGGTGCAGGGTTCGTGGCATACGAGTGGGCACTTTCGTTGCGGCAGAGTTTGACCGGGTCGTCGGTCCCCATGTACGTCGGTCCAGGCGGACTCATTGTGGAAGATTTTCTTTTAGGTTTCCACCGCTGGACAAACTACGGTACCCCTGAAGTGCAATAATGGAACTCCCGGTGAGGCGGGAAGCCTCCGGTCGCTGGCGAGACTGCACCCAAAGAAAAGAGCAAAAAAGGGGGTCCGGGGGACAAAGTCCCCCGGCAGGTCAGGGCAGAGCCCTGCCTCCACCCAAATGATTTTGTAGGGAAGCTCTTAGGGAGCGTCGAAATCTCCGTCCTGCCCCAGACATCAGCCGTGCCCAAACGCAGGACGACGGCCAATTATGGCCGTCGTCCTTCGTTTTGGCCCGCCCGACCAAGGCATTCCCTTTCGGCTCAACACCCGCTACACCCAAGAAAACAACACTCTCTCCGGAGGACCCATGCGCCAGCTTCTCCTCGCTCTCTCTCTCGTCCTCGCCTTGCTCTCCGGCTGCTCCGACGACAAGAAGACCGCGACTCCCCACGACGCGGTTCCCAGCGATTGCGCCGGTGCGTCCTGCGACACCCAGGACGTCATTGACCTCAGCCGCATGGATCTCGAGGACGTCGCTCCCCCGCCTCCTTTGGCGGCTTGCGCGCCCCTCGAGCCCGTCGCTCACCTAGACCCCGTCGAGGTCGTGGGCGACGGCAGCGCGGCCAGCTGCGACGAGGGCTCACTCCGCGCGGCCGTGGACGCGATCAACCAAGAACACGGCGGCACCATCGCCTTCGACTGCGGCGGCGAGCACACGATCACCTTAACCTCGGCGCTGTTCCTTGACGCGGGGTCGTCGACAGAGGCGACGCCCATCCTCATCGACGGGGGTGGGGTGATTACCCTGAGTGGCGGCGGCACTACGCGGATTTTGGATCTGGAGCACTACACACAGCTCTTGATTCAGAGCATCACGCTGCGCGAGGGCTTCGTCGCCGACGAGGCCGACGGCGACCCTGCGGACTCGGGCGCGGCGATTCGCCACCCGTGGTACGGGACTCTGCACGCCATCGACGTGCGCTTCGAGGACAACCACTGCCAGAGCATGGAAGGCGAGATCGGTGGTGGCGCCGTGTTCGCCGGGGGTTTGAGCGACGCGGTGTTCTCGGGCTGTGTGTTCGTGGGCAACAGCGCGTCGAACGGCGGCGGGCTGCAGAACCGGGGCTCGAACCTGACGCTCATCAACTCGGTCTTCCAGGGCAACGGTGCGCTGAGCGTCGGCGACGGGCAATTCGGCAACGGCGGCGGCGTCTACATCGACGGCATGAACTATGACGACCCAGGCGACCTCACGGTTTGCGGCACCATCTTTCGCGAGAACACCGCCATGACCCACGGCTCCGGCATGTTCTCGTACTTCTACCCAGGCTCGAACTCGACCATCGAGCTGAGCGTCTTCGACGGCAACCGTTTCGGCAATCCAGCGGCTGGCTCCGGCGGCCTCTACCACGAGGCCGCGCCGCTGACCTTGCGCAATACGACCCTCTCGAACCACGTCACAGGCGAGCACGCGGGCGGGCTGTTCTTGGGCTCTGGTTCGACGGCGACGATCACCAACTGCACCTTCGCCAACAACCGCGTGGTCAGCAACGGCGCGGGGATCTTTAACGGGGCCGCGAGCGCCGACCTGATCAACTGCACCTTCACCGGCAACGACGCCGACTATGGCCCGGCCATCTTCAAGGGCCAGAACGCCGCGATGACGCTGACGAACACAGTGTTTGCCAACAACACCACGGCGAACCAGTACAGCGCGACCAGCTGCCACGAGCCCATGGGCGACGGCGGCGGCAACCTGCAGTGGCCGGCCAACAAGAACAATGGCAACCCCGACCCGCCGTGCGTCGACGGCATCACCTTTGCCGATCCTGTGCTGCAGCCCCTGGCCGACAACGGCGGGACTGGGCAGACGTCGGCGTTGGGGGCCGGCAGCGCGGCCATCGACTTCGGCACGGGTGTGGGCTGTCCGGAGACCGACCAGCGCGGGATGCCGCGGGTTGGGGCCTGTGACAGTGGGGCGTTCGAATTTCAGGGCGAGTGACGTCGAGATGAACGCCCTGCCCTCAAACAGCCCGCTGCGTCCTCGGCGGGTCGCAGGTGTCGCCGCCGCTCGGCTGCTCTCCTTCGCCCTGCCCCTGGTGGTCATCGTGTTCGCGGATTCGCTCCCAGTCCTGCGAGAGTTGAGCGCGGCTGGCCTCTCCCTGGATACTCGGTCGGGGTTTTTGCCGCGCTGGTGGGAGAGTTCGGGCGGCTCTTCCCCCATTTGCTGGGGGCGCACCTCGCCTTTGTTCTTGCTGGTCTGGTGTGCGACCTCAGCCACGGTTCGCGTCGCCACACCGAGCTCGCCTCCGTCTTTGTGGTGCTGGTCGGTGTCGGCGTCGTGGGCTGGAGCTACTTCGTCCTAGTTTCGTACCACGCCTTCGTCGGCTACTGGCCATTCATTGCAGCGGCCGTCGTTCTGGCTGTTTACACGGTGTTGGGGCAGCTGCTCTCTTTGGTCTGGCGGCCGCGACCGAAGCTCGCCCTTGTGGTCGCGCTGTGGGGAGGGGTCTGCGCGGCGGTCGCTCTGTTCTTGAACGCGACCGTGTTCCTCCACCACTACTACGAGTTGCACCTCACTTTGGTCGCGGTGGCCGGCATTCTGCTGCAGGTTTCCTGCTTCGCGTTGATTTCGGCCACACGAGACCCCCATCGCCTGCCTTGGGCGCTGGGGATTGCCAGTGTGTGGTTCGCGCTGCTGGTGCTGTTCTCGCTCGCTGGTACGATTTGGCCGCTGCCGTCGAATCTGTTCCCCTATCTGCGCACTTACTCGTTCCTGGGTCTGTACCACGAGGCCGGGCCGCTCGAGCGGCCCTGTGACGACCCACCCGAGGACTACTCGGACGCGCGGGCGCAGGTGGCCTTTGAGCAATTCGCCCACCTCCAACCGCTGCCAGCGAACTTCGAGCTAGGCGACTACAATATCCTGCTGATCACCGTCGAGGCCACTCGATACGACGCGACCTCCTTCCACGCCGGTCAGACAACGACCCCCCACCTGAAAGCGTTCGCTGAGCGAGGGGCCAGTGTCTATCACCGCGCCTATTCCCCCTCTGTGGCCACGATCCAGACCATGGGGAGCCTGTTGGCCATGGACTTCCCGTCTCTTCTCCCCTTCGGAATCCAACAACGGGATTGGGCAAGCACTCTGGACCTCGACGAGCCCAGCGTCGCTCAGCTCTTCACCCAGGATGGCCGTCACACTTTCCAGGTCACGGCCGAAGCTCCGGGCTACGAGCCTCTACAGAGGGGCTTTCAGCAGCAAATTTCTGGCCCCTTCCTGCCGCTGAATGCCGACGACGTCCTCGCCTCGAAGGCGATCGACGCCATCGACGCGGCCATCAAAGACTCGAAGACTCGAGAGGACGGTTCAACGACCAAGTTCTTCGGTTGGACCTTCTTTGTCTCGCCCCACAGCCCCTATTCGCCAAGATCGCAAGACGACCTCAGCGACCACGAGATCTACCTTCAGGAGGTGAGTGTCGCTGACGCGGCCATTGGCAGGGTGCTCGAACACCTGGACGAGCGTGGGTTGTGGAACGACACGATCGTGATTGTGACCGCTGACCACGGCGAAGAGTTCCGCGAACATGGAGGAACGGAACACGCGGCGGTCACCTATGAAGAGAGTGCGCATGTCCCCCTCCTCATTTGGCTCCCAGGGGTCTCAGGTGGGGAGCTCTTCGCGCCCACCTCCTCGCTCTACGTGCTTCCTTGGTTGCTGCAGCATGGACCTGGGCAGGCCGGCGAGCTGGCGCGCCGCCGAATCCGTGAGGACCTGGCCCCATTGATGGAGCGCGTCGAGGGGGCGGTATTGGTGGAGATGCTGGCAGCCGCAACATGTACACCGCGATCATCAACGGCGACGACAAGTTGATCTATGATCTCTTTTCGCAGTTCGTTCAGCTCTACGACCTGAAAGAAGACCCAGGAGAGAAGACGAATCTCTTTGCATCGCAGCCGGCCGCCTACGCACGCCTCAGTCGCTTGCTGGACGCCTACATGGCCTTCCGCGCGTGCAAGAGACGCTACCACTTGACCGAACGCTAGGCGCAGCGCCCTCGCGCCGGCCCTTTCTTCGCTGCTATTCCACGGACTATTCGGCCACGGACACCGCATAGAGGTGACGCTTGGGCGTGGTCAGATAGAGCATTCCTCCGCCAGACGTGGCGCTGAAGGGCATGGCCAACGCCAGCCAGGGCAAAGCCAGACGAGCGACCTCGGCTCCCATCAGGTCGAGCGTCACGAGGTCGGCCTTTCCGTCTGGGTGGTACGCCGCGTTGCGTCTCGCCGTGACGTCGCTTTCGTCCCAGGTCGCGAACACGAGCGCGTCGGAGCCGCCGAGCAAAAGGAGGTCATCTCGCGTCCATCGCAGTTTCAGGTCCTGCCCCCAAGCCTGCAACGACACGCTCTTGCCCTTTTCGTCGGTGGTGGAGAAGAGCAGCACATCGCCGACCATGCGCAGCGCGTCCGTGGGAGCGGTCACGGGCCCAGTGGCCAAGGTCACATGGCCTGTCTCTCCGGTGACGTCGACTGCGGCGGTGATGGCTCCCTTTTGCACTTGGACCAAGGAGATGCCTGAGGGCTTGGCGGGGTCGAGGCTCCCGCCGACCGCCTGCTTCTCGCCGTTAGAGCTTGTGACATAGTGGATTTGGGCGGGTCTGATTTGGCCGTAGCGCTGCACGAGGATGGTGGGCACGCCGTCGAGCACCACAGGTGCGGACGCGAAGTGAGTGGCCCCCGCGGAGCCGACCGCCTCCTTCAACGCTTCGGACGCGATGATGCGGTTGACCGCGGTCTGGTCGGGCTGCAGCGCGTAGACGTTGCCGTCTCCCCATGAGGAAGAACCCCGAGTGGCGTCGAAGGGAGTCGGAACGCCCGCTTTCAGAATGGCCAGGGTGTCCTCAGTGGAGAGCACGAAGGCGTCTCCGACGTTCGAGGTCTCGTTGGTCCAGAGGACCTTGCCATTGAGGTCCAGGGCATTGAGGCGTTTGCGCGAGGCGGCGAAGAGCAGGTCGCCGTGGCGTTCGAAGAGGTGCCATCGCCCATCGAAGTCCCAGGTCTCGACTGGCGACTCGGCGACGAAGGCGGGGTCTACCTCCGCAACCCAGCGCTGGGTCCCGTCGGTGAGGGCGAGACACACGACACCGGCGCCAGCGACACGGACATAAACGGACTCTGTGTCGGTCAGCAACGGCGACATGCAACGGCCTGGAAGTGCGACGGACCATCGCTCCTCGCCGCTTTGGCTCGCGCGCACGAGTCGCGCGCCGGTGTCGCCTTCTGCGACACAGGCCAGGACGCCATCGTCGAGAGCTCGAGGTGGGACGAGGAGAACGAAATCGCTCTCCCAGACGAGGCGCATCTTGCCGGTCTCGGTCCTGGTTGCTGCCTCAGAGACGTCGGTTTCGAGCTTGTTTCCGGGCATGGCGGGTTTCTCCTCTGGAGGGGTGACGTTGGCCACCGCCGTGTCCTCCGAGATGTCGCGACCGGGCTCAGACGTCGACGATTGGGCTGTTTGCGTCACCTTGTCCTCGTCTGGTTGGGCCTTCTGAACATTAGGTCGACAACCCCAAAGCCCGATGATCAATACTACCGCGATGCTGCCTTGTTGGAGGCTTCGAAAGCGTCTGCCCGTCATTGGTGGTCCCTCGATCTGAAGAGCATTGAGTCAAAGCGTCGTGCACGCACCGTTGGTGCAGACATCGGTGCCGTGGCAAATCGACCCGTTTGCAGCCGGCCTCACAGACCCCAGCCCCATTGCACAAGGCGCCACCGCTGCAGGCCTCTCCATCAAGGCAATCCGTGCTGCCGCAATAGGTGGAGTCGCTCATGGGGTCGACACACGCCCCCACACAGAAGAGCAAGCCCGCTCCGCACTCGGACGCGCACGCCCCCTCGAGACACTGCTCCCCAACTCCGCATGCCGTGTTGCACGCTCCGCGTTGGGCGGAATCGTTGCGCAGGTCGGTCTCGCAGCCGTTGGTCGGGTTCGAGTCACAGTCGGCAGTATCGACGTCGCATTGGAGCACATCCGCAGTGAGATCGGCATCTTCGACGCTGCCATCGTTGTCAATCTCCAAGTCCGCAGCGACCTAAGGAGACTGCGTGGCGTCGGACGACTGGGTGGCGTCTTGCGTGGCGTCGCCATTGGCGTCGATGGAGTCCATCTCGACATCGCCTGAAGTCGTGGCGTCTCCCTCGGCAACGCAGGCGTTGTAGAGCGTGCCCTCCACTGGGACGCAGACGTAGCCGGGACCACAGTCTTCCTGGACCGCGCAGGTGAAGCGTTTGTCATCGATGTTGGTGTCGATGCTGCAGCCAGAGAACATCGAGAGGAGCGTGCAAAGCACGACAATCGCGGCGAGATGAGAACGCATCAATTGAACCTCCCCGACAAGCTGAGGCCCGCAAAATCGTCGCCCCAAAGGATTCCAGCGCTCGAGTCGCTGTCCTCGTCCCAGTTGACGGTCAGCAGGAGGACTCCCGTAAGGACCAGGGCAGCGCCCGCAGAGCCCGTAATGATTGAAACGGTGTTCTTAGTGTTGGCATCGGTTTCGAGCTGTTTGGCCTCGGCGCGAGTGAGGGAGAGGACGGTGCCATCAGGTCCGAGCTGGCTGGGCTCGCGGATCTGCAAACGGTCAAGGTCGGCCAGTACGACCAGGGTCAAGCTGGCGGCGCCGAGGGCAGCGCCGGTGCCAAAGGTCAACCAACCCCACTCTTTCGCGCCCCACCCGGAGCCCTCCTCGTAGGGCACGCCGTACACGCGGAGGTCGACGATCTCCCCCGCGGCAACCTCGACGGAATCGGACCAGAGCTTGTCGGCTGCATCGAACTCGAAGGTGCCAGCAGCAACGCTCTTTTCGAACGGACACACGTTGTCCTCGTTGACACCCGGTCCGTGCATGCTGACGATGTCCTTCCCAGGACAGGTCACACGCAGGAGCGCTCTTGTGGTGGGCCGGTTGGAGGGCTCAGGGAGGGTTGGAATAAGAAAGTGGTTGGATTGGGTGGCATCGAGGGTGACCTTCGAGGCGAAGGGTGTTCGTCCCTCCTTCTCGGCCCGCAACGGGTAGGTGCCCTGTGGAATCCTGCCGTCGAACGGGCAAGGGAAGGTCTGGTCCCCTATCGACAAGGTGACCCCCTCGTCGTCGCACTTGATGGAGACCCTGGCCGACCCAGAACACTCGACGCTCAGCTCGGTGAGAGCCTCTGCGATGTTGTCTTGGCGGTCGGTCATCATGATGCTGAAAGGGTCTGCCGCGTCGTTGGAGCGCTCGAACCAATAGCGCGCCAGATCGCAGTTCCCGACCTTCTTGTAGGCCCAAGCGAGGTTGAACTTCAGGATGGGATCCTCGTCGCAGACCGCGCGAGTCCGCAAAATGGCGTCGATCGCGTCGAGGTATTCCGCCGCTTCGTAGTGCTCGAGCGCCTCGACGCCGAGCTTGTCGTACTGTTGCTCGTCGGCGCTGTTGAGTTTCTCGCACGGTACTTGGGCTTGAGCGAGGTTCGCCCCCAAAGTCACGAGGAGCCCCAAGGTCAGGGCCGCCGCTTGGTGCACATAGACGCGTCTCGAATTGCAGGAGATGGATGTTCTCATAGCTTCACCCTATTAGAGCGATGACGTTGGAGGCCATGGCTGTGGTTCCCTCGGAGTCGCTCGCTTCCGAGCACCGAGGCAACACGGAGCGAGCCAGCTCGGTGCCGTGTACGCGCAAATCCGAGCGAGAGGGTCACTTGCCAAAAGCGGGTGGCCGCTTTCGCTTCTTGTTCTGACGGGCCTTCTTGTCTGCGTCTTGCTTGGCTTTACGGAAATCGAGCTCGCGCTTGAGGTCCTGCAGCTTCATCTCGACCTGCAGCCTGAAGCGTGTGTCGGGGAAGCGCTCGAGCAGCCAGGTGTAGGTCTGAATCGCCTCTTCGAGCTGTCCATTGCCCTCGTACGAGATCCCCAGACCAAACAACGTCCTGTCGATCAGCGTCCCCGCCAGCTCGAAGAGGTCGACCGCTTGAGTAAACGCGCCGACTGCGTCTGCGAAGCGCTCGAGGCTGATGAACGTCCACCCCATTCCATCGTACGCTTGTGCCGCGTAGTCGCCTTCGTCGTTGGCGAGCTCGAGCACGGTCTGGTAGTAGGCCAGCGCTTCTTCGTAATGCTTGTCGTTGTAGGACTTGCGCGCACGCGCCAACGCCTCGTCGATCATCTTGTCGGTGGGATCGATGAGCTCGCGGGCGCCAGCCAAACCGCTGCTCATGGCGGCCCGCCCGCCCTTGAGGATGGGGGAGATGTCTTTGATGAGGCTGGGCTTCTTCGGCTCCGGTGTCGCGAGCTGAGCCGCTGGAACCGGGGCGGACTGCCCAGAGTCCGCGGTCACCGTGTTACTGGAAGGATTGGGCTCCTGTTTGTCATCGCGAAACGCGATGAAGAGCGCGACGCCCAGCACGAGCAACACCAAGAGCACCAAGACCACGTCGAGCCTGTTCCGTTTCGGCGCGGTGACCACGACGGTCACTGGTGCCTCCTCGACCACGTCGATTTCGATGGAGTCCCCCTCGGCGATGCGATTCGTCGCGAGCGAAAAGACCGTCTCGTCGAGTCCCTGTGTGATTCCGAACGCTTCCCCAATCGCCACGCCCGAAACATCGATCTTCTCGATGGCTTCGAGCATCTCGGATGCACTTTGGTAGCGCAGCTCGGGCTTCTTCTGACAGGCCTTCTCGATCACCGGGCCAAAGGCAGTGAACGCGATCCGATCTGGGATCTCGAGGGGCATCGTCGCTTGCTTCAGGCAGATCGCCTGCAGCGTCGGACCGGTCACCGCAGGCTCTCCCGTGAGACACTCGAGAAGGATCAACCCAATGGCGTAGAGGTCCGCACCGGGCCCTGACTTCCCGAGAAACTGCAGCTGCTCTGGGGCCATGTGGGATGGCGTGCCGCGGATCTGCCCTTCCAGCGTGATGCCGCCCTTCGGCCCGTCAGCCGCCAAACTCATGTCGATGCCGGCGAGGCCGAAGTCCAGCACCTTGGCGTTGAACCGATCTGCGGTGCGGGTGATCATGATGTTCGCGGGCTTCAGGTCCCGGTGGACGATCCCGTGCGCGTGGGCCTCCCCAAGCGCCTCCAAGACCTGTCCGAGAATCCGCTGCACATCGGCCGGTGCCATTGGGCCACGGTCGATGTAGTCCTGCAGCTCCTCGCCTTCGAGATACTCCAGCACCATGAACGGGTCCTCGTCCTTGATGCCAAAATCCAACAACCGAACCACATGCGGGCTCCGAAGCTGGCCGATGAGCTTCATCTCGCGAGTAAAACGATCGAGCTGCTCCTGCCTGCGCTTTGGGGGCAGGCTCGCCAAATCCAGCGTCTTGATGGCGCACAGCTGACCCGTCGCCAATTGAGTCGCCTTGTAAACGACTCCAAACCCACCGCGGCCCAACATTTCGATCGTTTCGTAGCGCTCGAGATCAAAATCCACGTCTCACTCCTCTCGCACGCAGTTCAGCCAGGCTGCAACAGCTGCGATACGTGCCTTCACTCGAATTGGCCCGTCGGGGTGGACACGTTACACAAAGCACGGCCAACATCCAACCTCGCTAGCGTAAGCGGGAGACCCCCCGGCTCTGCCGGGGAGGCATCCGCAGTTTGACATTTCCGGGAGTCATCGAGTGGACTCCTCGTT
>PFUG01000251.1:0-19121 GCA_002789955.1 Deltaproteobacteria bacterium CG_4_9_14_3_um_filter_63_12
GCTGTGGTCATGGCCAGTTGTCCAAGCGGCTGTGGGCAAGCCCGTCAAGCCGTAGCACTCTCGGCTCAAAGGTCCATCTCGACGCTGCAACGGCGCATTCGCGAAAACCAATTGGATGTGGACCCAGAGCACACGTAGGCACGCGAAATACTCGTTTCGAGCCCCTCAGCTCTGCGCGGAGCGGTCAATTTGACACCCAAGCCTGCTCAAGGGTCAATTTGACCGGTCAGAATGATGACGCAACCCCGCACCGCCAGTCCTCGCCCGCACCGCGACACAGCAAGATCCAGTATTCATTGAATATTCCACCCGCTGCCCAGTTCGGCCCGGAGCTTGCCCTAGGCTCACGGCACGAGACAGTCAGAGGTGACAATGAAGACCGTTCTACTCGTTGATGACGAAAAACCGTTTCTGCTCAGCCTCCGCGATGGGCTCGCAACCTTAGCGGATCAGCTGACCGTCGTGTTGGCCCACAACGGTAGGGAAGCACTGGAGATCTTGAAAGGGCGAGGGATCGACCTGGTCGTGACCGACCTCAAAATGCCCATCATGGATGGGTTCGCCCTGATGGCCGAGATGATGATGACCTACCCAACCATCCCGGTCGTGGTCATGACCGCCTACAGCACCCCCAGCATTCTTCAGCAAATGGAACGCCTCGGCACCTTCAAGTGCATGGAGAAACCGCTGGACATCAAGACCTTGCGAGGCCGTGTCCTCGAGGAGCTCGACGCTGGCGAGCGCGGCTACATCCGTGGTGTCACCCTAACCTCCTTCCTGCAACTCATCGAGATGGAAGGAAAGACCTGCACCTTGTTGCTCCGCAAGGCCGGGCGCCGTGGCTACCTCTGCTTCAGAGCCGGCCGGCTCGTGGGCGCCTCCGCGGGTCGCTTCCATGGCGTCAAGGCCGCTGAGGTCATCTCGCAGTGGGAACACGTCGAGATCAGCATCGACCCCCTCTGCCGCAAAGAAGAGAAGGACCTCTCGGTCTCCATCGCCGGCATCATCCTCGACCAGGTTCGACTCCAGGATGAGGCGAGTGTCGGCGCCGGCCCCCCTCGCCGAGCTCCCCCCGATGACGAGGAGGAAACTGACGACATCGACACGGTCCTCGACGAGCTCAACGTCTTCATGGAGCTCAACGACGAGGACACCAAACCCAAACTTCATCGACCCACGAGCAAGACCAACATCTCCACCCTTTCACCCGAACAAGATGAAAGACGAAACATGTCCGTACAAGAAAAACTCAGAGAGTTCGCAGGAATCGAAGGCTTCATGGGCGCAGGTGTCTTCACCCCCGCAGGCGAACCCCTCGCCATCCACGCGGCCGGCGTCAACAATCTGCCGGCCGTCGGAGCGCTCGCCAACAACGTGCTCCTCAACGCCCAGAAGGCCACCCTCGAGATGGGCGCCGGCCGAGGACAGCTGGTTCACATCGAAGGCGAGAAGGCTCACATCTTGGTGCGCTGCCTCAACGAGGGCACCAACCCCCTCAAGTCCGAGCCCGGCAAGACCCACATCCACCTCGTGTTGATGCTCTCCGACGGCATGTCCATCGGCATGGCCAAGATGCGCATCAACAGCATCATCGAGAAGCTGGCTGACGAGTTCCGTCCCTGAGCTGCGATGACTGAACGACAAAAGGCGCCCAGGGGCGCCTCTTGTCGTTGCTGCTCTGATGATCGCTGGGCTCGAGCGATATGTCGCTGATATTGCTTCGATCTTATCGCAAAGGCGCAGAGGGCGGCCGAGGCGCAGAGAGCTTGAGAAGAGGACCTGTCTCGTCGTGAGTTCTTGGGAGCGACGTCGAGTGGCGAGCTTGAGCCAATGACCGCGACGGTGTTGGGTTCGGGTCGCTCGCTACGCCAGCAACTTCTCCAACAACGGCTTGGCGCCCTGCACTGCGGTCCGCTGTGAGTAGAACGACAACCCGCGCAGCCCGCCCAGCTCCTCGCCCCCGCCGGCCCGGCCGGGGCCACCATGGACAAGCTGAGGCATCACCATGCCCGGCCCCGGCGAGTGCTCGGCGACGCGCGCGCTGCCAAAGGTCACGCGGCCACTCCAGGGCGCGATGCCCATGAGCACCTCGGCGGCAAAGTCCTTGTCATCGGTGTAGACGCTGGCGACCAAGCCGCCGCGCCCCAACACCACGCCCTCCACGGCCTGTGCGGCGCCGCTGTAAGGCAAGAGCGTCGCGACCGGCCCGAAGACCTCGTCGCTGTGCACTGCTGCGGTCGTGTGAGAGGGCGCCCGCAAGAGCACTGGCGCCATAAAGCAGCCCTTCCCTTCTGCGACGTCGACCAGCGCGCCGCGCTGGCCGTCGCCGCGCACGAACTGGCAGGACTGGGCCAGCTTCGCGATGCCGGCCTGCACGTCCTCGAGCTGACGATGGCTGGCCAACGGCCCCATGCGCACCTCGCGCAGCTCGGGGTTGCCAACCTTCACCGCACCTACTTCTTCTGAGAGGTCCTCGCTGACTTGGTCAATGACCGCTGCCGGGACGAAGATACGCCGCGTCGCGGTACACTTCTGCCCCGCTTTCTGGGTGAGCTCCCTGGCGCATTCGCGCAAGAAGAGCGCGTAAGTCTCGCTGTCGGACTCGACGTCGGGCCCCAAGATGGCCGCGTTGAGGCTGTCCGCCTCGACGTTGACTCGTGCGCGGCCCCCAACGCTCGCCCGAATCTGCTCGCCGACGCCGCTGGAACCGGTGAATGCGACGGCGTCGCCGGTTCGGACGTGGTCCAGTAAGTCCCCAGCGGGGCCGGTGACCATGGACAAGACACCAGCGGGCAAGACCTTTGCTTCGTCGATGATCTGCATCACCTTCCAAGCCACGAGAGCCGTGGACGTCGCGGGCTTGGTCACGACGGGAACCCCAGCCAGAATGGCCACGGCCGCCTTCTCGAGCAAGCCCCAGGCCGGGAAGTTGAAGGCGTTGATGTGCACGGCCACGCCCGTCAGCGGCGTCGAGAGGTGCTGCCCGACGTAGCGCGGGTTGAGTGCCAGCGGCTCCACCCCATCTTCGACGAGAAAGCGCTTCTCGCCTAGGGATTCGGCGAGCTTGGCGTAGTAGGCCATGGTCGCCGTGCCGCCGTCGATGTCGAACTTGGCGTCGCTGCGCGTGTTGCCGCCGTTTTGGATGGCCAGCGCCACGAGCTCCTCTCGCTGCGCGTGGAGCGCCTTGGTCATGGCGGACAACAAGGCGCCGCGCTGCGCGAAGGTCAGCGCCCGCAGCGCCGGTCCGCCCTGCGAGCGCGCGAACTCCAAGGCCGCGCCGAGGTCGAGGCCTTCGGTGCTCACCGTCGCCCGCACCGCGTCGGTCGTCGGGTCCACGAGAGCTACGCCCTCACCGGTCCCGGCTTGCCAACGTCCTTCGAGAAAACTGCTGAGTTGGATGGTCATAAGATTCTCTCAATACCCGAATCATAGCCGGGTCGAGGCGGGGTCAGTTGCAAGGAGAGCCCGAGGACACCGACGCAGGCGTACTCGAGTACGCCGAGGAGGGGGCCGACAGGCTCGACGAAGCAAATGGCCCCGGATCGGCCCGGCTAGTGGAACTTCACGTATTCAAAGTCGACCGGCTGCCCGTTGATGCCCTTGGGCGGCGGCGCGATCCAGTTGGCGAACTGACCAGGCCCATAGACAGGCACCATCAGGCTCTGCACATAGGCGCGATCCGCAGCCGAAGGCAGCCACTTGAACTGCTCGGTCGCGTACTTCTTGGGCGGCATCATCTCGCCTGCGGGATTGATCGGCAGGCCCGCAAAGGCGCCGACCTCGCGGTTGAAGCGGTGGCTCGGCAGGGTGAGCTGCTCGCTCACGCCAACGCTCGAGAGGGTCTTGTTCCACATCGCCAAGGCTTTCTGGCAGTCCTCGATGTAGGCATCGCGGAGGAGCTCGTTCATGGCGCGCCGCAAGGGCACCTCGGCCGAGGTCACTTTGCCGTCTTGCACGGTGTCGAGGGTGTAGGCGCCCTCGAGGGCCTGGTGGTCGGTGATCTGGTCGCTCGAGGACTCCTTGTACCGGCCCTTGAGCCCGTACGCGAAGTAGCTCGCCGCGTTCGAAGAGTCCTCGCCACCGAAGAGATCGATGGAGGCCGAGAACCAGAAGTTGATGGTACGCTGGATGATTTCCAGCGGGATGCCGCCCTGCTTCGTGACGTCGCCGGCCGTCTCTTTCATGAGCTCGGCGGTGCGCTGCACAATGCGGTTGACGCCGGTCTGGCCGACGAAGAGGTGATGGGCCTCCTCGGTGAGCATGAACTGGGTGGTGCGGGCCAGCGGAGCGAAGCCACTCTCGGCCAGTGCGGCCAGCTGGAACTTGCCGTCGCGGTCGGTGAACATGGTGAAGCAGAAGAACGAGAGCCAGTCGTCGATGGGCTTGTTGAAGGCGGCCAGGATGCGCGGCGAGTCGGCGTCGCCGGAGCGTCGGGCGAGCATCTCTTCGGCCTCGTCGCGGCCGTCGCGGCCGAAGTAGGAGTGGAGCAGGTAGACCATGGCCCACAGGTGGCGTCCTTCCTCGACGTTGACCTGGAAGAGGTTACGCAGGTCGTAGAGCGATGGCGCGCACTTGCCGAGCAGCTTCTGTTGCTCGACCGAGGCGGGCTCGGTGTCGCCCTGGGTGACGATGATGCGGCGCAGCTCTTTGCGGTAGTCGCCGGGCACCTTGTCCCAGACGGGCTGGCCCAGGTGGTCGCCGAAACCGATGGTCTTTTCCGCGGCGCCCGGCGCCAAGAAGATCCCCCAGCGGTAGTCGGGCATTTTTACGTAGTCGTAGTGGGCCCAACCGCCCTTCTCGACGCTAACGGCCGTGCGTAGGTAGATTTGGTCCTGCTGGAAGCTCGACGGTCCCATGTCCATCCACCACGCTTTGAAGTTCGGCTGCCAGGCCTCGAGCGCCTTCTGCAGGCGACGGTCGCTGGAGAGGTCCACGTTGTTGGGGATCTTGTCGTCGAGGTCGATGGACATGGGTGTTTCCTTATCTCGAGGCCGATACTGACTGTCTTTTAGGATGCGGGGCAGAAAGAGAAACTCGAGTCATAGACTCTCCCTCTCCCGTTTGGGGCCGTCTCGGGGGAGGTTGGGGGTCGAAATCGGGTCCTGTGTTAGGTGCGATCGAAGTCGTACTCAGCGCTCTGTGGCTGGCCATACAACGTCAGCGCGCCACGCTCGCCGACGGCGTTGGGGCGCTGGAAGATCCAGTTCTGCCAGGCCGAGAGGCGGCCGAAGATCTTGGTCTCCAAGGTCTCCGGTCCGGCGAAGCGGGTGTTGGCCTCCATGCCGGTCAGGGCGTCGGGCGAGAGGCTGGCGCGCTCCTCGATGGCTAAGCGCAGCTCGTCTTCCCAGTCGAGGTCGTCCAGGGCGTAGGTCACGAGCCCGAGCTCGTCGGCTTCTTGGGCCTCGATCCGTCCCTTGTGCGCGGCGAGCGCGGTGGCGTGGCTGGGGTCGCCGTAGAAGCGCGAGGCGAGCCGGGTGAGGCCGTTGCCCATGGGCAAGGTGCCGTTGTTCATGGCGGAGAGCGCAATCGCGACGGCTTCGCCGTCGAACATGAACTGGCGGTCGGCGGCCAGAGCCAGCTCGAGCAGGCTGCCGCCAAAACAACTGCCTGGGTCGATGAGGGCGAAGAAGCTCTTGGAGGTGACATCCATGCGCTTGAGGACGCGTTTCATGTGGTGAATGACCTCGTTGACGAACCAGTTTCCAGCGCGAGCGGCGAGTTGGCCGTCGAGCTTCAGGATGGTGTCGAGGTCGCCGCGGGTTTGGACCTTGACGACGCCGATCTGGGGCAGGTGGAAGCGCAGTCGGAGCAAGGCGTCGTCGAGCTCGCGGAAGGCGCGCAGAGCCCACCATCCCGAGCCCAGCGTGGTGGGGTCTTCGGGGATGTCGGGGAGAGTGGCGGGGACGCGCAGCTCGAGGGTGGCGATGCGATCGTCGCCGAGGCTCAGCGTGACGTATTGGTAGGTGAAGGCGCTGTCGGAGACGACAGGGTCGACGCGCTCCAAGGCGACGCCTTTGCGCTCGGGGTGTCCGCCAGCAGCGACCGTCGCGGCGCGGGCGTCGACCTGTTCCCAGAAGGTGGAGGACTTGAAGGTGTCGTCGACGAGGCCCCACTTGACGGCGCGGCTGCCCTTCACGCCCTCGGCGAGGGTGAGGAAGATGTCAGCGAGGTCGCGTCGGAGCTTGCGCTTGTCGACGACGCGGGTGATGCCGCCGGTGCCAGGAAGCACGCCGAGGTAGGGGACTTCAGGCAGGGCGATGGCGCTCTTGCGATCGTCGATGAGGTAGATCTCTTCGCAGGCCAAGGGGAGCTCGTAGCCGCCGCCGGAGGCGACGCCGTTGAGGGCTGCGATGTAGGTCTGGCCGCTGTTTGCGGAGGCGTCTTCAATGTAGAGGCGAGTCTCGTTGGTGTATTTGCAGAAGTTGACTTTGAAAGTGTGGCTGGACTGCCCGAGCATGAAGATGTTGGCGCCGGAGCAGAAGACGCCCTCGAGGGCGGAGGAGACGACGACGCAGCCGACCTCTGGGTGCTCGAAGCGGAGGCGATTGACGGCGTCGGCGAGCTCGATGTCTACGCCCAGATCGTAGGAGTTGAGCTTGAGCTGGTAGCCTTGGGCGAGGCCCTCGTCTTCTTTGACGTCGAGCTTAATCCAGGCGACGGGCCCGATGACCTCGAGTTTGACCTGACGGTAGGTGTCGGGGTGCCGTTGGAAGTCGTAGTCGAGAGGGTTTCGGTATTCTTTGGCCATCGACTTGCGTTGGGGTCCGGTCTGCTGCGCACATTAATGTGCACGCGATGTTAGAAGAGCGAGTCGTTGGGTTACGAGTGGGATGGTTGACCCGATCGAGGCGCTTGGAACAAATCATGGGACGTGGCGGCGTCCAAGTCCCCAGCGCTTGCCTTACCGGGCGCGCCGTTCCGAAGCCAGAAGCGGCCGACATGGAGGACTCCTCCGACCGCCCAGGTCTAGGCTCGCTTCGACTCACAGAGTCAACCGCGGCAGGCTGTTGCGACAGGTCGAACCGGTCCACCTGGACGCCCTGCTCACCGAGCCCCACGAGATCGGCGGCGAACTAAATCAGCTCGGGCTTGACGCTTGGGCCGCAGATTCCGGTCGAACAACACATCGGCGGGTCGTACACTTCGATCTTCATTTTCGCATTTTCTTGACTGCTTCGGGAATCAAGTTGGCGAGTCGCTTGCGCAGCTCGTCGCGGGTGTGACGAAATGCACCGAGGCGCTCGGCCTCTGACGAGGTGACGGCGGCGGGATCCGCAAGCCCCCAGTGCAGCCGTCGCGCTTGGCCCAGAAACAGCGGGCACTCTTCCTCGCCGCACAAGGTGATCACCGTGTCGACCTCGTCGGCAGGGATGTCTCGGACGTGCTTCGAGTGGTGTCCGCTCAGGTCGATGCCGACCTCGGCCAAGACCGCGATCGCCTTGGGGCGAACGCGGGTTGGGTTCGAGCCCGCCGACCAGACCTTGACGTCGGCGGGCAGCAGGCTGCGGGCGATCCCCTCGGCCAACTGGCTGCGGGCCGAGTTGGCGACGCACAAGAAGAGCAGCCCCTTGGGCCGAAGCGCACGCAGCACCACCGCCTCGAGCAGCCACTCGGGGGGCATCCCCTGTCCTCCCTCGTAGACGCGGCAGCAGAGCGCGCCGTCGGGGTTTTGCTTGCCCTCGAGGTCGATGCCGTTGATGCGAAACGAGGGCGAACCCAGGAAGCCCTGTTTGGCTGCCTCCTCGTCGCAGTCGACCTCGACACGGCACACGTTGATCCCCGGCCCGAGTCGCTCGGCCACGGTCTGGGCGAGCGCAAGGGCGGGCGCGGCGTTGGGGCACCCCTCGAACACGAGGACTTCGATCATGACGGGGTTCATGCGGGCCTCCCTTCGCCAGCGCAGCTTTGCACGACGGCGACGTGGGTGCTGTCGTTGGGGAAGTACTTCGTGCGCAGCCACAGGGCGACGTTGACGAGGCCGATGAGCACCGGCACCTCGACGAGCGGGCCAATGACGGCGGCGAGGGCCGCGCCGTGATGGATGCCGAAGGTGGCGACGGCGACGGCGATGGCGAGCTCAAAGTTGTTGGAGGAGGCGGTAAGAGAGAGGGTCGCAGTCTGCCCGTAGGTTGCACCAACCTTCATCGACATAAAGAACGAGATGAAGAACATGCACAGGAAGTACACGAGCAACGGCAGGGCAATGCGCAGCACGTCAAAGGGCAGCTCGATGAGCTTCTCGCCCTTGAGCGAGAACATGACGATGATCGTGAACAGCAGGGCGACCAGCGTGATGGGGCTGAGCTTGGGGATGAAGGTCAGATGATACCAGGCCTTGCCCTTAGCCTTGATGAGCGAGAAGCGCGTCAGCAGACCAGCGATGAAGGGGATGCCGAGGTAGATGAAGACGCTGAGCGCGATCTCGCCGATGGTGATGTTGACCTCGACCCCCTTCAGGCCGAGCCACGTGGGCACGACCGTGATGAAGACGTAGGCGTAGACCGAGTAGAGCAGCACCTGAAAGATGGAGTTGAAGGCGACGAGGCCGGCGCAGTACTCGGTGTCGCCCTTGGCCAGGTCGTTCCAGACGATGACCATGGCGATGCAGCGGGCGAGCCCAATCATGATGAGGCCAACCATGTACTCGGGCTTGTCGTGCAAAAAGAGCACGGCGAGTCCGAACATGAGGACGGGTCCGACGATCCAGTTCTGCACCAGCGACAGAGCCAAGACCTTGGTGTTGCGAAAGACGGGGCCCATCTCTTCGTAGCGCACTTTGGCGAGCGGCGGGTACATCATGAGGATGAGGCCGATCGCGATGGGGATCGAGGTGGTGCCGACCGACGCGGAGTCGATGACGCCGACGACCCCGGGGGCGAGGGCGCCGAGGCCGACGCCGACGGCCATGGCGAAGAAGATCCAGAGGGTCAGGTAGCGGTCGAGGAAGCTCAGGCGCTTGGCAACTCCTTCGGAGGAGGGGGGGCTTGCAGTCTCACTCATTATGGACTCCGTCGCGACATCGGGAATCAATCAACTCCTCTCGCAGCTTGGCTGACACTCCTTTTGCTTCATCAGCACCTCGAGGCGCTCATTCAGCAGGGCGATGTTGGGGCGCGTTGCCATCCACACGCGGAGCTGTTCGATCTGGGCCTGCCGCATGGGATCGGTGTCGCGGCGAAGGGAGTAGTAGGTCCATGCCCCGACCTTGCGGTCATTGACGAGACGCGCCGCACGAAGGGCGGCGAGGTGTCGGGACGCCTTGGACTGGCCGATGTCGAGCACGCTCATGAGGTCACAAACGCAGAGCTCGTTGCGCTGAAACAGCAACCAGAGCATTTGCAGTCGGGCTTCGTCGGCGAGGACTTTGAAAAAGTCGGACAGGTCACGCACGATCACCTCCAGGCAGAGCGTATCGCATCCGCCTATCCGTATATGCGGTCGTCCGAGTGAGGTCAAGGCCTGATGAACTCATCGCCCAGCGACTTTAACGGTCCGGAAGAGGCTAGAGACCAATGAGATCAAGAGCGCTGCCATGGAGGCTGCTCCGAGTCAGCGACGAGGCACTCGGCAAAGCCATGGAAGCTGCAGCGAGTCAGCGACGAGACGCTGGCAGGTCCGACGGAGGCTGCTCGAGTCAACGCTCGACGCTTTCGATGTGGCCGCGACGGATCTCCTGACGACGCACGATGACGAGCTGGCGCTCCTGGTGTCGACCAGCATCTATCGACCGGCGCTGGAGAGGCGCCTGCAGGCGATTCATGCCCTGCCTCCGTGGTTGACGACGTCGGCCGCAATCCGGAGGGCCATTTACCCCGTCGCCGGCCACGACATGGGAGCTTGGATCGTCGGCAATCCAGGCCGCTGGCCGGCCCTATTCGCGGAACAACGCGCTGACCAACGCGTCCATGACCCAATGCAGGTGCGCGCGGCGCTCTCGCAGCTTGGCGACGCTCAGCGGGTTGCCGTCCCACAACGGCTCCAGCGCTCGCGCTTGTAAAAAGTAAGTATTGATCATGCCGCTGAAGCTGATGAAAAGGTGGCGCAAGGCCAGATGCCCATGCGGCGCGAGCTGCCCCTCGAGGACCTCGGCCGCAGCGGTGAAGAGCAGCGTGATGCCGTTGCGAATCAGCTCCAGATGCTCGCCTTCGAAGGCCACCTCGGTTTGCACCAAGCGCACGTAATCGAGGTTCTCCTCGATGAAGTCGAGGTTGGCGTCCAACAAGCGATGCAGCCGCTCGGTCAGGGTCCCTTCCTCTCGGACTCCGGCGCGCAGTGCTTCCTGATAAGAGGTGTAGTAGTGTTCGAGGAGCTTATCGAGCAACTGAGCCTTGTTCTCGTAGTGGTAGAAGACCAGGGCCTTCTTCACGCCCGCATGCTCGGCGATGTCTCGCACGCTCACGCCCGCATAGCCACGACGCGCAAAGAGCTCCAGGGAGGAGTCGAGGATGCGCTGGGCGGTGTCGTTCTTGTGCTTCGTCGCGTCTGTGGTGATCGATGCCATCTCGGAGCCTCCAGAGGTCGGTGCCGGTCCGGTATCTAACCGGTCGGTCAGTGCCGCGTCAAGACCTGAGATTTCTATCGGGCTACACTATTGCAAGACCGGAGAAAATATTCTTGACAGGCGAGAGACCCTTCGGATAACAATTCTGACCGTTCGGTCAAAACAACTATCCAGGTGTTTCAAGAGACACAGCACCGAGGAGTTCGTGATGAAGAAAGTCATTGGCGGGGAGTGGATCGCGGCAATGCTGGCCAAAGAGGGCGTCGACACCGTGTTTGGCATCATCGACGGCACCTACATGGGGCTCTACGTGGCGTTTGAGAAGTACGGCGTGAAGCTCGTCTCGCCTCGGCACGAGACCAGCGCCGCACACATGGCCGGTGCCTACGCACGGCTCACTGGCAAGCTCGGCGTGTGCATGGCCTCCAATGGCCCAGGCGTCGCCAACATCCTGCCCGGTGTGGCCGTCGAGAACGCCGAAGGCAACCGCGTCCTGCTCCTCACCAGCTGCCGCCGCCAAGGCATCGCCTACCCCGATCGCGGCGGCGCCTATCAGTGCTTCGACCAGGTCGGCGTGACCTCGGCCATGAGCAAGTACAGCGCCTACGTCCCCAACTTCGAGCGCATCGGCGAGCTGATGCGGCAGGCGCTGCGCGTGTCGTATCAAGGCCGCCCGGGTGTGGTGCACTTGGACATCCCGGAGAACGTCATCAACGGTGCCTTCGACGTGGAAGAGCTCGATGTGCGCGAGCCCTCGATCTACCGCTCTGTGGAGCCTGCTGTTGCAGGGCAAGCCCAGGTCGAGCGGGCCGCCGAGTTGCTGCGCACGGCCAAGAACCCCGTCATCCATGCTGGCAGCGGTGTGCTGCACGCCCAGGCGTCCACCGACCTGGTTCGTCTGGCCGCGCTGCTGCAGTCGCCGGTGGCCACCAGCTGGGCCGCCCGTGGCGCCATCTCCGACAACCATGAGCTGGGGCTTCCGCTCTACGCCATGGAGGCCATCAACTTCGCCCGCAGCCAGGCCGATGTGGTCTTGGTCTTGGGCTCGCGTCTGGGCGAGACCGACTGGTGGGGCAAGATGCCTTACTGGGGCGACCCCGCCGTGCAGAAGATGATCCAGGTCGACCTCGACGAGGCTAACATCGGCCGCAACAAGCCGGCCACCGAAGCGGTCGTCGCCGACTGTGGCGTCTTCCTCAGCCAGCTCTGCACGGCGCTCGAGGAGAAGCCGGTCGCCGCCCCGCTGTTGGCCAGCCGTCGCGCCTGGTGCGCCGACCTCGCCGAGAAGAAGCAGGCCAAGCGCGCCGGCCTCGACATGGCCTTGCAGAACCGCTCGACCCCCATGCACAGCGCCCAGGTCCCCGCAGCCTGCCGCAAGTTCTTCAACGACGACGACGTGATCGTCATCGACGGCGGCAACACCGCGGTCTGGAGCGCCTTCTTCCACGACGTGCGCAAGCCCAACACCATCATGTCCACCTTCAAGATGGGCATGCTCGGCGCTGGTGTCTCGCAGGCCATCGGCGCCAAGGTCGCGCGCCCGGATTCGCAGGTCTATTGCGTCATCGGCGACGGCGCCATGGGCTTCCACCTGCAAGAGGTCGAGACCGCGCTGCGCGCCGGGACGCCGGTCGTCTACCTGGTGCTCTGCGACAAGCAGTGGGGCATGGTCAAGCTCACGCAGCAAATGACCCTGGGCACCATGCGTCCGGTCATGGGTCTCAAAGGCTATAACACTATCAATGCAGACCTCGGCGAGATCGCTTTCGATAAGGTGGCGCAAGCCATGGGGTGTCATGGAGAGCGCGTCGCGAACCCAGATGATTTGCAAGGGGCCCTCGAGCGGTCCATTGCGTCCGGTCTGCCGGCGGTGATTCACGTCGACGTCGACCCGGGGATGCACCTCTTCGCGCCCGGTCTGCAAGAGTTCAAGGCGATGCATCAGGAGCCCGCGGGCAAGTGAGGATGGACCCGGCCATCGATCAGCTCCGGATCGACTTTCAACCCGGCAGTCTGATGGTCCTCAACGTCATCCTGGGCATCTTGATGTTCGGGGTGGCGTTGGACATCAAGGTCGAGCGGGACCCTCGAGGCCCGGCTTCCCGCCTCAACGGGAGTTCCATTATTGCACTTCAGGGGCACCAAAGTTTGTCGAGCGGTGGAAACCTATCGAAAATCTTCCACATTGCGCCCATCTCGGCCGCCGCGGATGCGAATCACCGACCAGGTCAAACTCTGCTGCAACGCAAATGCTCGATCGAGCTCCGGGACCTAGGACAGTTTTCGCGCAGAGGCGCTGAGTCGCAGAGGAAAGTGGGTTCACTTTGTTGAGAGAAGAGTTGGAGGCCACCATGGGACGTTCCGTTCTGATCACCGGCGCCGCCGGCTACATCGGCCGCCTTACGGTCGAGGCCCTACACCAGAAGGCCGCAGTGCTCGACAAGCTCGTGGCGCTCGACGTGGTCGGGGTCGCCGCCGACCAGCGGCTCGAAGGTGTGCACTACCTCGCCTCGGACATCTGCTCACCGAACCTCGGTGACTTGATGGTCGAGCACGGCATCGACGTGGTCGTGCATCTGGCGACACTGGTTCGAGCGCCCAAAGGCGCGCCCAAGGAGCTGGCCTACCAGGTCGACGTCGAGGGCACTCGCAACGTCCTCGAGGCCTGTAAGAAGGCCGGCGTGAAGCGGCTCGTCGTCACCTCCAGCGGGGCCGCCTACGGCTACCACGCCGACAACCCCGAGTGGCTCGACGAGGAAGACCCCTTGCGCGGCAACGACGACTTCCCCTACTCGAAACACAAGCGGCTGGTCGAAGAGATGCTCGCTCAATGGCGCAAAGACACGCCGGAGCTGGAGCAGCTCATCTTCAGGCCGGGGACGGTGGTGGGACCGGACGTCCACAGCCCCGTCACCGACCTTTTTGAGAAACCCGTCATGATCGGCATCGCAGGCTCGTCGACGCCGTTCGTCTTCATCTGGGACCAGGACCTGGTCGAGTGTTTGGTCGAGGGCGCCCTGGGCGACAAGACCGGCATCTACAACCAAGCGGGCGACGGCGCGCTGACCCCGCGCGAGCTGGCGAAGATGATGGGCAAGCGCTACCTACCGCTGCCGGCTGGCTTGATGCGCCTGACCTTGCGGGGCCTCAAGGCGCTGGGGCTGAGTGAGGGCGGGGCGGAGCGGGTGAAGTTCCTGCAGTACCGCCCCGTGCTGTCCAACCGTCGGCTCAAGGAAGAGTTTGGCTACACGCCCCGCAAGTCGTCGAAAGAGGCCTTCATCCACTACGCCACGAGCCGAGGTTTGCTTTGAGAAGGGATTTTGCCGGCAAGACGGTGGTCATCACGGGTGGAGCGGGCGGCATCGGCACGGCCCTGGCGCACAGCTTCGCCAAGGCCGGCGCCAAGCTCGCCCTGCTCGACCTGCCTCAGAGCCCGCTGGAAGCGACTCGGCAGAAGATCGCGGGCCACGGGACCGAGGTCATCGCGGTGCCCTGCGATGTCACGGACCGGGAGATGTGCGGCCGCGCCATGGACGCCGTGGTCGGGCAGCTGGGCAGCATCGACGTACTCATCAACAACGCTGGCGCGGTGCATCGAAGCCTGTTCGTCGACACCGAAGTCGACGTGGTCCGCAAGGTGTTCGAGGTCAACGTCTTCGGCTCGCTGAACTGCACCAAGGCGGCGCAGGCCGCGCTGCTGGCCAGCCGCGGGCTGATCATCGTGATTTCGAGCATCGCTGGCTTGGCTCCAGTGGCGGGACGCGCCGGCTATGTGGGCTCGAAGCACGCGCTGCACGGGCTCTTCGAGTCGGCGGCGGCGGAGCTCGGGCCCAGCGGGGTCGATGTGTTGATGGTCTGCCCGACGTTCACCGCCTCGGGCTTCGAGGCCGCGGCCATGGGCGCCGACGGCAAGCCAGTGAACCAAGCGCGGACCAAGGTCGGCGCCATGGCCCAACCGGAGGAGGTCGCGGCGGCGGTGTTGCTCGCCGCCGAGCGTGGACAGCGGCGGCTGATCTTGAGCCCAATGGGGCGCGCGGCGGCGGTGCTGTCGCGGTTGACGCCGGGAATCTACGAGCGGTTGATGCTGCGGGGGTTGAAGTAGTGGTCTGCCCACCTTCGAGCGATCAGGCCAACCCGAGGCATCGGCCCCTCGGGGGCCGAACATTCCCCAGCCCAAGGTGTAACCTTAACTTGGGCTGGACGGCCCTTTCAGGGTGCACTGCAAACAGATCTGCACAAACTCCAGGCCCGGCCCGCAGGCCGGGGTGGGCGCAGCACGCTGCGCCCCTACTCGCGATGACGCGGCGGGACTCGCTTCGACTTCCGCGGCCTAGAGGTCGCTGCTGAGCAGGTACAGCGCTGGCGCCAGATTCCCCTCGACGCCCTGGTCCAGCGCCGTGACGGCGATGGTCCCTTCGAACCCCGTGGTCCCAATGACCTCGTCGAGGGTGACCGCGCCGTCTAGGTGCTGCCTGGGCGTCGCGCCCACCGCCGAAGCGACGGCGATGGCCGGGACGTTGCGGGCCTCGTCGAGGACGGTGAGCTCCGCCGTGCAGCCGGTCTCGCACATCAGCGCGCCGACATCGGCGCACCAAAAACTGCTGCCGCCGGGGTGCGATTGGCTGGTGAAGCCGTCGCGCTTGCCGGAGGTGTCGTAGGCCTCGAAGAGGATGAAATCGTCGACCTCCCAGGAGGCGTCGGCGGCGTAGCTGCCGGCCAGCGAGATGCTCTGACCGGGCGCGGTGCTCAGGCAGAAGTCGGTCGTGTGGACGATGGTCGGGTTCTGTGGGCAGAAGATGAAGTTGCGGGCCTCGAGGTCGTCGCGCAGGCCATTTCGGGTGCGATAGCTGTCGGTGTTTTGCAGGGCGATCTCCGGCGCGACTTGGACCGAGCGGACGTCGACCATGTCGACGCAGAGGGCCGTTTTCGTGGTGCCCCCGACGACCTGCAGCATGGAGCCCGAGCGGCTGCGCCGCACGGTGCAGCCATTGGGCCGCACCAGGTGCGCGAAGGCCGTCACCAGTTGGGTGAGCGTCGTGGGCGAGCCCTCGAAGGTGATAGTGGTCGGGGCGAGCGGCGAGATGGGGATGCTGATGCGCGGCTCGATGACGACGGCGTTGGTGACCAAGACGCCGTCCCGTTTGATGGTGGAGGCGTGGGTGCGCAGGTTGGTGGTGAGGATCTCGAGGGTCGCGTCGCCGGTCACCGAGGGGTCGGCCATGACCTCGACGGTGACCAAGACGCGGTCGTCGATTTCCAGGGGGTCGCCGTTGAGGTCGAGGGTGTGCACACCGGTGTAAGCCAGCGCCTCTTCGACGCAACCCTCGACGTCGGGGAGGTCGGTGGCGTCGGTGTTGACCGAGGTGTCCGCGGCGGTGTCGGTCAAAAGATCGCTGGCCGTGTCGGTCAGGTCGGACGGCAGGTCGGCCTCGGTCTGGTCGCCGCTGGTGTCGGCGGGAGTGACGGTCGTGTCGTCGACGGTGTCGAGAGCCGGCCGGAACGTGTCGTCGCCGTGGCTGTTGGTCGAGCTCTTGGAGTCGTCACAACCGGCGTCGAGCGCCAGCAATCCGGTGAACAAAGCGAGGAGGAGGAGTCCGCGGTTCATGGTGGTGATCCGTGCGAAGTGGTGGGAACAGCGGGAACGCCCACCCATAGCAGGTGGCCCGCGTCAGGACAATGTCGATTGTCGAGCGGACCTGCTTCCCTCCGGCGTCACGAACCCCACTCGCCGTTCGCGACGAGCTCGATGAGCCCCTCCACCCAGAGCAGATTGACCTCGCACGCCACGTCCAACGGCGTGTCGCCAGTGGTCTCCACCGCCACGCTGTGCCGCGCTCCCAGCCGATGAAAGAGGTCGGTGAGGGTGCCGTCGTGGCGGACGAGGAAGCCGTTCTTGTCGGTCTTCATGGCGAACTGCTGACCCGCCCCGATGGCGCGGAGACGAGCGACGGGCAGCAGGGTCTCCACCTGCCGAACGATGGGGACGTAGCGACCGAGGTCGCCGAACGCGTAGTGGTAAGCGAAGGGGTGGTCGGTGGGGGTGATGCAGTCTTGATGCAGATCGAGGGCGGCGACGAGACGGTCGAGGGGCTGTTGCCGCAGGAGAGTGTGGAGGAGCGCGGTCTCTTGCGGCAGTCTCGCCCCGAGGAGTGGATCACAGGACCAGGCCCAGCGGCGAAAGTCCCCTCCACTGCCGAGGTCGCCTCTCCAGGATCCGTCCTCGAGCTGGTAGCGCAGGAAGTCGTTGTTTCCTTCCTCTCCGCGGTCGCCATCGGCGTTGTAGCGAGTGTTGTTGTCAAATCCAGAGGGATTGACGAGCGGATACACGCTGAGGCGAAGGCCGCTCTGTTGGGCGCGCTCGAGAATGGCGGGCGCGTGGCGCACGAGGGTGATGGGGCCAGCGCGCTCGTCGCCGTGCAGGCCAGCGGTGAGCAACAGCACGGGGGCGTCCGCGGCGGTGTCGTCAGCAGGAGAGGCAAAATGAAAGAAAGGATAGCTCTGCGAGCGGTGTTGGACGGCGAACTCCTCCACGACCACAGGGGAGCCGCGCAGGGTCTGGCGCAGCGCGGTGGCGAACTCAGCGAGTCTCACTTGCTCCGCTCGAGCGCTTCTCCGACTGGCGTCGTCCTTGGAGCTCTTTGCCGGGCCGGATCACGAGCATGCGACGCACGATCAGGTCGTCTTTGTCCTGGACGAAGTCACCGGGGAAGTCGAACCACAGGCGCTTGAAGGTCCGCAGTTTCAGTGCGCGCCGATGCCCGAGGCCAGGGTCCTGCAGGTAGACGTTCTCGCGGTCGATGCCGATGACGACGGAGTAATGTCCACCGTCGAAGTCGAACCAGTCGACGATGACGGGCGTGTTCCTCTTCTGGACGTGGTGGCGAAGGTCGCGGAGCTCGCAGTTGTCCTTGATGGCGCCGCCGAAGCCGAAGGTCGCCGCGGCCATGAGCAGGCCATCAGCGCTGACTCCAGCGGATCGCGTGCAACCAGAGAGCTCGACCAGGCGCTTCTCCGAGACTCTGACGCCGTAGAAGTCGAGCACCATCTTCAACGACGCGGGGCCACAGTAGCCAGGCCTCTGCCGGAAGGGCGTCACCGACAGCAGGATGCCCAACCTCTGTACACGGATGCCAGCAGCTTCCTTCATGAGGTCACGCGTCGCGTTCAAGAGCCAGAACGCCGGGGGAAACGTGGTGGGGAGAAACGTTGGGCGGAAAATCCAGGCGTACCGTGGTGCAGCCCTCGTAGGATCAACACTGGGGCAGTCACGAGCCTTCCCTCGGTTGCCAATATTTTCCCGGCGCCTACCTATAGGTCGTAGGTTTGGGGTGATTGCCCCGGCGCGAGAAGCAATCAGAGTGACTCGGACGCCATTGTTGGCGAAATACTGACCCTTTTTCAGGAGTACTCCATGTGGATCTGGGCAGTCGTGGGTGTGGTCGTCGCCCTCTTTGTCGTGCTCAAGCTCAAGGCGAGCTATCGCTCCCCGAGCCAACTCGAGGCCATTAAGAAGGCCCTCGCCGCCGACGCGCCTCTGGTCGATGTGCGCAGCAAGGCCGAGTTCTCCGGGAGCCACCTGAGCCGCGCCATCAACGTGCCGGTCGCGGAGCTCCCAGGCTCGCTGAAGAAGGTCGGGCGGCCCAAGAAGCCGGTCGTGGTCTACTGCGCCACCGGCTCTCGCAGCGCCATGGCCGCGCGAACTTTGCGCGCCAATGGCTTCGAACAGGTGCTCGATCTCGGACCGCTGTCCAACGGCAGCAAGATCGGGCGTTGAGCGCAGATCCTTATCGCCGTTGACCGCCAGCCAAGGAAATCGACGGGGTCGGACGCTGAGAGGAGTCTGTTTCCTTGAGCGTCGAGAAAGTTTTTTTGTAACCGTCCGCTAGCCTCGTCGTACTCAACACAGACGACGCGGCGTGGGAGCTCGTCGGCCTTCAACAACCAGGAGACGACCATGCCCCTCAAAACCCTCGCTGTAGTCTTCGCCTTGGCGGTGCTGTCGGCCTGCACACCCCCTCGAGAGCCCAAGGACACCCACTCGGCCCAAGCTCCGGACCATGCGGCGCAAGCCGACGGCGAGCGGTCGACCCCAACCCCAAAGGAGCCGAAAATGTTCGTCAAGCCCGATAAGGACACGCTCCGCGAGAAGCTCACCGACCTCCAGTACCGGGTCACGCAGGAGGAAGGCACCGAGCGCCCCTTCGAGAACACGTACTGGGACAACCACGAGGACGGCCTCTATGTCGACGTGGTCAGCGGCGAGGCCCTCTTCAGCTCGAAGGACAAGTACGAGAGCGGCACTGGCTGGCCCAGCTTCACCCAGCCCGTGGACCAGACGAACATCGTCGAGAAGGTCGACCGGCGGCTCTTCTCATCCCGCACCGAGGTGCGCAGCCGCGCGGGCGACAGCCACCTTGGCCACGTCTTCGACGACGGCCCCGCGCCCACTGGCCAGCGCTACTGCATGAACTCGGCGGCCTTGCGCTTCGTGCCCAAGGACAAGCTCGAAGAGGAAGGGTACGGCGAGTACCTCGCTTTGTTCGAGTGACGTGACGCGGGTCTCGGGGTCGGACCCCAGGGCGTTGCCCTGGGCTGGTATGATCGGCCCCTCCGGGGCCGG
>PFUG01000021.1 GCA_002789955.1 Deltaproteobacteria bacterium CG_4_9_14_3_um_filter_63_12
GGGGGACTTTGTCCCCCGGACCCCCAATGACTTTCTTTTTTCTGTAATCAACAACATGCCGGTATTTTTGAAGAATTCCTGAGGATTGGGGGGTGCTCCTTGCAGTCAATAAACATGGAGAGTCATGACGGTTTACACTAGGTAGAGTCCATCTTGAAATTCAGAGTTCGGTCGCATTTGCGGTCGATCTCAGCGAAACACGCAATCCTTCCCAAAGGACATCTTTTGCGTGCCCGTTCGGAAATGCCCCAGGTGCAAGGAGCCGACGACCGAGCGACGCAGGCCACGCACCGGTACGCCGAGAAGCGAGGGAGGAAGGCGACGCCGCAGACGGGGTATTTCCGGACGGGCATCGCCAGCTCAACGAGCCTTTGAAGCCGGTTGTTGGGCTCGGTACGACGAGAGACGGCCCTCGTCCATCGCCAGCTCAGCGAGCCTTCGAAGCCGGTTGTTGGGCTCGGTACGACGAGAGACGACCCTCGTCCGAAGCAGGACCGAGGTCGGCAGCGAGTAGCGAGACGAGTAGGCCGTCGGGATCGGGCGCCTAACGCCCAAGAACCAGGCTGATTGCACCCATCAGCGCTCTTGATTCGCCAAGCCTTCCGCGGGCGGCGTTGCACAGGCGCTTGCGCCGCCACGAGCGGTAGAGCCAAAGCATCAGTAGTCCACCAGCCCAGGCTCCTCGTCCCCGTCGATCTCCACCTTCACTTCCCGCTTGCCGTCGGGCGCGAAGGTCACGGTCTCGCAGGCCTGTTTTGCGATGCGGGCTTCGCCGTTCGTGCCGCCGAAGCCGTAGCCCCAGCAGGCCGTCAACTGCAGCTCGCCTGTGGGGGCTGGCACCCAGTCCATGCAGCTCCAGTCTGGGCGGAGCTCTTTGCTGACGTCGTGCAGGCCGTTCCAATCGAACTCGAGGTGGGCGCCGGGCTCGAGCGCGGTGACTTGCGCCGGCTCGCAGCTCTCTGGGCACCCGGAGATGCAGCCCGCGCCTAGCCCGCAGAGGCATAGTGAGCAGTCCTCGGAGAGGTTGAGCGCCTCGAGGTCTTGGTGGACGGTGAACCAGGCGGGGTCGCGGGTGCAGTTGTCTTGTGCCTGGGTGTAGACCGTCTTATCGGTCTTATTCTCGAGGACGAAGCGAACGCGGCGAGGCACGGGTTGGCCGGTGACGGCCTGTCGCAGCTCGAGGCCGGGCTCGTAGTTGAACGGCTGGGAGGTGCACTCGACGGAGATCAGCTGTCGGCGATTACTGTCCGACACCGCCCCCCTGCCCCAGCAAAACTCGGCCTCATAGCGCTCGCCGACGCGCGCTCGGCGAGGTTTCACGCAGGCGCGACCCTCGACGACAGCGGTGTCCCAGAGCTTGCCGTCCCACGACACGGAGAGGGACTGGCCGCCGTCGAGGGTGATCAGGTCGCGGTCGTCGTCGGCGCAGCCCTGGCAGGTGCTCAGCTCGCTGCAGGGGCAGAGGCAGCCACGGTCGAAGAGGATGGGCCCGTGCTCGTTGCGCAGCGTGACCCAACCCAGGGCGCCGTCTCCAGCGTTGAGCCAGACGTCGTCGTTGCCGGTGTTCTCGAGCATCAAGCGCAGCTCGCCCGCTTGGACCGAGCCCTTGTGCTCGATGAGGGGATCTTCTTCCGGCAGCGTCTCTGTGCTCGCGTTCGGCGGAGGTGAGACCTCCTCGACGACGTCGGCATTCGGCGTCTCGTTGGTGACGGCCACGTCGGCCACGTCGGCGACGTCGGGGCCCAAAGTGTCCGGAGCGGGAGTGGTCTCGGCTTCGCCACACGAAGTCGTCAGGAGAACGAACAGAATGGTCAGAATCCTTGTGCAGCTTCGCATTCGGGACTCCTTGAAACAGGGAAGAGGAGCAGGCTGCTGCCACTATCGAGCCGGGCGGTGACTGGGTCCAATTTGAGGTGTTTTGAGGTGGATGTAGGTGGAGGGCTGTCGTCGAGACGGTGGAAACTTCGAATCGGACCTGTTACCACTGAAGGCTTGTTCAGCCAAGGAGCCTAGTAATGGCCGCATCAGCGCCCCGCGTCATCAGTGTCGAGCAAGCCAAACGCCATCTGCTGAGCCATCTCGGCCTGCGCAAGGCGCGTCCGGAGAAGGGCGTCGCGGGGCTCGAGGGGCTCATCGAGCAGCTGGGCTGTGTCCAGCTCGATCCGCTGGATCGCATCGGCGAGAACGCCGATCTCGTCGCCCTCGCCCGCGTCGACGGGGTGAAGCGCGGGCAGCTCACCGAGCATTTGCTCGGCGCAGGTCAAGCCTTCGAGCACTTTTACAAAGAGCGTTGTTTGTTGCCCAGGGCGTTTTTTGCCCAATATCGAGCCCACTTGCGGACGTCGGACTGGTGGCAGTTTTGGGGGCAGCTCGAGATTCCGACAGACTCGGTCATCGAGGACGTGCTCGCGGAGGTGACGGCGCGCGGCCGCGTCGCTGCTGGGGACTTGCTCGATCGGGGGCGCGGGAAGCGGCTCTCGGCTGGGCAGTCGAACGCCATCCCTTCGCTCTCGCGGCTGGCCGTGGAGATCTTGTGGAGTCGGTGCCAGGTGGTGGTCTGTGGGCGCTCGAGCAAGGGCAAGCTCTACGAGCTCGCCGAGCGCGTCTTTCCAGAGCTCTACAACACCGCTCCCGACGCGGACTTTGGCCGCTGGTCGGTGGTGCAGCGCACGCGCTCGGCCGGTCTCCTGTCGGTGAACGCGGGGCCCAACTGGTCGTTGTTGAGCAAGCAGCGCACGGCCTTGGTCGCGCTGGCGGTGCAGGAAGGGCTGGTGGAGCTGGTGCAGGTGGAGGGGAACAAGCGACGTTATCTGGCCCCCCTGAGGTTCTTGGAACAAGAGAGCGACGAGGACGACGGCCGCACCCGTATCATTGGGCCCTTGGACCCACTGATGTGGGACCGTAATCTGGTCGCACACCTCTTTGGCTTCGAGTACGTCTGGGAGGTCTACAAGCCGCCGGCCCAGCGCAAGTGGGGCTACTATGTCTGTCCAATCCTGCAGGGTGGTGAGCTGGTGGGACGGTTCGAGGGCCGGCGAGGGGATGGGCGGATCGTCGTCGAGAGCTTGTGGATGCAGGACGGCGCGCGACTCGACGAGGCGGCTTGGGCCGAGGCGCTCGAGAGGCATTGGTGTGCCCAGGGTTGAACAAAGCGGGGTGGGCGTCGTCGAAGCGGGCTCATTGGGCTCAACCGGCCTAGGACCTCGTTACGATTCGTTTCCGTGGAGCTACTCGGGCTTTGCGACCGAGAAGCGACGACCAACTGAGATTGACGAGCCCTCCAAATGAGCGGTAAGAACCGCCATAGCCTCTTCTTGCTCCTCCCCATTCGATGGGAGCCACAACCGATTTGAGGCGAGAATGAAGAAGTTTGGATTTGCGGCGCTTGTGGTCATGAGCTTGGCGTTCGTCGGTTGCGACGATGGAAACTCGATCGCTCCCAGTGGTGCCACTGATTGTGGAAGCAACACGTGCAGTGCGGGTCAATACTGCGAGGATCCCACTTTCTCGACCTGCTCCAACGGGTGCTTGGCCAACACCAATTGTTCTTCGGATCAAGAGTGCGTGAAGGCCGCTGGCGAGCAGGTTGGCTCGTGCCAGAACAAGACCAGTTCTGGGACTTGCCCGGCGACGCCTTGTGGCAGTGGCCAGGTCTGTTCGAACGGGACCTGCGTGACCCAGACTACCGGCTGCCCGGCGACCCCTTGTGGCACTGGGTTGACTTGCGAGAATGGGACCTGCGTCTCGACGTCGACCGGCGGTGAATGTGCAGCCTTCTGCACGAAGGCCATCGCTTGCGGAGCCCCTGTCACGGCCGAGGTCTGTGCCGCGCAGTTCTGCCCGACCTTGTCGGTGGCTTGCATGACCTGCGGAGCGTCAGCGAGCTGTGCCGGACTCGACAACGAGACCGAGTGCGTCACGGAGTGCGGTGGGACGGTCGTCGAGCCGGTTCCCTACTTGATGGACTCCTGCACGGCGATGTGTCTGGGCGGCCTGACTTGCGCGCAGCAGCCCGGCAACGCTGGTGGCAACGGCGTTTGCACGACGCCTTGTGGCACCGTCTTCGACTGTGACCCGCTCCAAGGTCAGCAGGGCTACGACACCTGGGAATGCGCCGACATCGATGGCGGCGGCAAGGCTTGCGTGCCCTTCGGCTTCTGGATGTAGGCGTTTGGTTTGGTAAAGACAGGGCGGGCTCCCGTTGGGGAGCTTGCCCTGTCTCGTTTTCTCAGGAGTGTCGGGCCGTTGACACCTACTCGGAGACCGTCTGCGTCTTCGTGTCGAGATGCTTCGACCAGGCCTGCATGGCCAGAAAGAACAAGGCGCAGAGCAGGTAACCGACGGCCCAGCGCCAACCGGTGCCGAAACCAATGTCGTAAACGGCCCCGGCGGGCGTCATGTGGCCGGCGTGCATGAAGCCGAAGAAGGCGCACACCGCGCCGATGAGGACCCAGAGGGCTGCGCGATCGAATTGGCGATCGATGAGGTGGGTGCTGGCGGCGGCCCAGACCATGCAAGTCAGCATGAAGCCTTGGGAGATGGCGACGAGGCCATCGAGATGCAGCCCCGCGCCGAGGAACGCCTCGGGTTTGGCGAGCACCTCGCCGGCCAGGCCGAAGTTGCCGGTGGCCATGCCGGCTGCGCCCAGCGTCTGTCCAAGGATCACCAGGCCCCACGCGGCGATGGCGGGGAAGAGGCCGACGGCGACGGCGGGCGCGTGCTCGCGCGGGGTGGCCTGGAACGCCTGCGCGGTAATGACCACCCCGATCCACAGGACGATGGCCATACCGGCCTGCATCGGGATGAGAGAGCTGATGAGGAAGGTGACGCCGAACAGCGCAATGGCGCAGAAGAAGACGCCGTTGAGGATGGAGTAGCCCGAGCGTGCGCCGAGCCCCTTCCAGCCGGGGTGTCCGATGTAAATCGTCGTCGGGAAGCAGCTGCCGAGCAGCGCCGCGACCATGGTCCCGACGCCGTTGACGGCGAGGCTCGGGAGGGTCTCGAAGGAGTCGCCTGCGGCCTCGGCGGATTCGATGTTTTGCAGCGAGCCCAAGACGCTGAAGACTCCCATCGGCACCATGACGGGGATCAGATAGTCCATGGTGAGCGGGTGCTTGAGCCCTTCGATGAGGTCGCCAATAACGGGGATGGGGAGGTAGAGCCCGACGGACTCCTTGGCGGCGCTGACCGTCGCCGTGCTGACCATGGTCGGCTCGCCTAACGCCAAGAGAATCCAAGCCGCGGCGGTGCCAAGGGCCAAGGCCCAGGCGCCGCCTGGGAGCTTGAAGGGCATGGGCATATGCGAGAAGTACGTCGTCAGGACGATGCCCAGTGGCAGCAGGGCGATGAGCGGGCTCTCGAAGGTCTCGATGGCAAAACCGATGGCGATGAACGAGATGGCGATGCCGGCCAACGTCGAGAGCAACGCGGGACGCGGCGTGAATTTGCGGATGCGCTCGGCGACGAACGAGCCCAAGAGCTCGACAACGCCTGAGAAGAAGCAGGCTGCCAACCCGATCTGCCAAGCCAACCGCGCCGCCTCGTCCGCCGTCGCCCCGTCGTTCAGGGCCGCCAACTTCACTGGCAGCATGACGAAGAAGACGAAGGCAAAGAGCGAGACGGTGTTGATGCCGTAAGGCAGCGCCGTCACGTCGGTCCGACCCGTCTTCGCCGAGAGCCTTTGGGCCTGCAGCCCGTAGTAGACGTTGCCCACCAAGATCGAGATGGCCGCCCCGGGCAGGACAGTTTCGAGCAAGAGCTCGACCGAGAAGCCCAAGACCCCGGTGCAAAGGCCCATGATGAGCATGAACTGAATGAGGTTATCGATGGCCAACCCAAAGAAGCCGTCGATGTCGCCAGCGACGAGGAGGGGTTGAGCCTTGGAGGGTGCCGCCATGAGTGCTCCTAGTGTCGAGTCCGGAAGCGGATACTACGTGCGTTTGGGGGCTTGGCGAAGAGTGCGCCCAGCGAGGGACTCGCACGCCCTCGTCGCTCGCCGGAGACGCCCCGCTGTTCGGGCGGGCGGTGATGAACCCGGCGGGCACAGGTCGCCGCTACTGCATGGTGCACCGCTGTTCTTGAGGACGTTGGACGGCGGGCGCAGGTCCCGCCGCTACTGCACTGTCGACTCTCGAGGACGCAGCACGCTGCGCCCCTACGGCCGGGTGCGCTCGGGTGTGTGTGGAGTCCCATAGTTATGGCGGGTGAGGATCCAGAAATTATGGCGGGTTGATCGCGCCATCTACCCTGGGTGTGTTCTGGAGGGTTCGAACTGCTCTTGGGAGGGCGCAGCACGCTGCGCCCCTACGACCTGGTGTGTTCTCGGCAGAGCGCAGCACGCTGCGCCCCTACGACCGGGTCTGCTCTCGGAAGGGCGCAGCACGCTGCGCCCCTACGACCGGGTCTGCTCTCGGAAGGGCGCAGCACGCTGCGCCCCTACGACTGGGTCTGCTCTCGAGAGGGCGCAGCACGCTGCGCCCCTACAACCTGGTGTGTTCTCGGGAGGGCGCAGCACGCTGCGCCCCCTGGAGCTTGTACACATCTCGTCGATCTTCATCGCCGAGGTGTGAACATAGCGTTGCTTTTGGCGGTCGCACGCGAATCACCCAACGTTCCACGTTGGGCTGTTCTTGAGCGGCCCCTTCAGGGCCGACGCCCAGGGACTGGGGGCTATCGTCGA